>NZ_JBPCOU010000018.1:0-12240 GCF_050999895.1 Methyloceanibacter sp.
TTGCCGTCCGCGAGTTCGACGATCGGCTGATAGAACGGCACGATCTTGCCCGAGGCGATGGCGCTTCTAATCTCCGTCTCGAGCTTCACCCGCTGTTGCAAGCGATCGTCCATGTCGCGGTCGAAAAGACGATAGGACCCGCGTCCTTCCGTCTTTGCCTTGGTTAAGCGCTTGCACCCCTGCGCGGCCCTTGCCACAAAGGCAGAATGAGCCCTATAAGGCTGATCTCAAGGAGCCGCCCGGCGGGGCATGCCGTGGCGGCTCGCATGCTTTCAGCACGTATCACTCTGGCCTGGCGCAAGCGGCGCCCCCTTAGGCCGCATCAAAAAAGGAAGCCAAATGCCCAAGCTCAAGACCAAGAGCGGTGCCAAGAAGCGCTTCAAAGTCACGGCCACGGGCAAGGTGAAATGCCAGGCGGCCGGCAAGCGTCACGGCATGATCAATCGTACCACGAAATTCATCCGCAACGCGCGGGGGACGATGGTCCTGACCGACGAAGACGCAAAGACCGTGAAGCGCAATTTTCTGCCCTATAGCCACTAGGCTACCGGCCGAGATTCAAGGAGCACTGCTATGTCCCGTGTGAAACGCGGCGTCACATCCCACGCCCGGCACCGCAAGGTGCTGAAACAGGCGAAGGGCTATTACGGCCGCCGCAAGAATACCATTCGCGTTGCCAAGCAGGCGGTCGAGAAGGCCGGTCAATACGCCTATCGCGGCCGCAAGGTGAAGAAGCGCACCTTCCGCGCGCTCTGGATCCAGCGCATCAATGCCGCCGCGCGAGCCAACGGCATGACCTATGGGCGCCTGATCGATGGTTTAAAAAAGGCCGGCATCGAGCTCGACCGCAAGGTGCTCGCCGATCTCGCCGTGCGTGAACCGCAGACCTTCCAGGGCCTGGTCGAGGCTGCGACCGCTGCCGCGCGGGCCTGACGCCCGCTAGAGGGCTTTTCAGGCCATAGGAGCCGGAGCCATGAGCGCGCCAGAGCTCGACAGCCTGCAAGGCGAGCTGCTGAACGCGATTGCGTCGGCGCCCGACCTCGCCAAGCTCGAGGACGTGCGCATCGCCGCGCTCGGCCGCAAAGGTCATGTCGCGGCGCTGATGGAGCAGCTCGGCGCGCTATCGGCCCATGAGCGCCGCAGCTTCGGGCAAGCCGTCAATACCCTCAAAGACGCGGTCAGCGCGGCGCTGGAGCAGAAGCGCCAGGAGCTGACCCAGATCGCGCTCAGCGTGCAGCTTGCCGCCGAGCAGGCCGACGTGACCTTGCCGGTGCGGCCCGGCCCGCTCGCCGAGGGAAGCATCCATCCCGTCAGCCAGGTGATGGACGAGATCACCGAGATCTTCGCCGATATGGGCTTCTCCATCGCCGAAGGCCCCGACATCGAGACCGACTTCAACAACTTCACCGCGCTCAACATCCCGCCCGAGCATCCCGCGCGGCAGGATCACGACACGTTCTATTTCGCGGAACGCCCGGACGGCACGCGTCCCGTACTGCGCACCCACACGAGCCCGGTGCAGATCCGCACCATGCTCGCCAATAAGCCGCCCTTGCGCGTCATCGCGCCGGGGCGCGTCTATCGCAGCGACTCCGACCAGACCCACACGCCGATGTTCCACCAGGTCGAGGGCCTCGTCATCGACGAGGAGACCCATCTCGGGCACTTGAAATGGGTACTGGAGGAATTCTGCAAAGCCTTCTTCGAAATCCAGGACGTGAAGATGCGGTTTCGCGCGAGCCACTTCCCCTTCACCGAGCCGTCGATGGAGGTGGATATCGGCTACTCCAAGCAGGGTGACGAGATCCGCATCGGCGAAGGCGACCAGTGGCTGGAGATTCTCGGCTGCGGCATGGTGCATCCGAACGTGCTTCGCAATGTCGAACTCGATCCCGAGCGCTATCAGGGCTTCGCCTTCGGCATGGGTATCGACCGCATCGCGATGTTGAAATACGGCATGCCTGATCTGCGCGCCTTCTTCGCGGGCGATCTGTGCTGGCTCAAGCATTACGGCTTCATGCCGCTTGCCGTGCCGACCCTCGCCGCCGGCCTGAGTTCCTGACGCCATGAAATTGACGCTCGCATGGCTGAATAAGCATCTCGACACAAAGGCAAGCGTCGGTGAGATCGCCGACACGCTCACCCGCATCGGGCTTGAGGTCGAGGAGGTGTTCGATCCGGCTGCCACGCTCGCGTCGTTCCGCGTGGCGCAAGTGGTCAGTTGCGAGAAGCACCCGAACGCCGACAAGCTGCAAGTCTGCGAGGTCGACACCGGCACCGAACGCTTGCAGGTCGTGTGCGGCGCGCCGAACGCGCGCGCCGGCCTCAAGGCCGTGTTCGCGCCGGTCGGCTCCTACGTGCCCGGCATCGAGATGACCCTAACCAAGGCGAAGATCAGGGGCGTGGAGTCGAGCGGAATGCTGCTCTCGGAGCGCGAGCTTGAGCTCTCCGACGAACATGGCGGCATTATCGAGCTCAACGAGGACGCCGAGATCGGCAGCTCCGCCGCGACGGCACTCGGCCTCGATGAGATCGTCATCAACATCGCCATCACGCCGAACCGCCCGGACTGTCTCGGCGTCCGCGGCGTGGCGCGCGATCTTGCCGCCGCCGGCATTGGCAAGATGAAGCCCGACACGATCGCGCCGGTGCCAGGGGGTTTCGCCAATCCTGTCGCAATCAAGCTGGAGTTCAGTACGGACAATGCAAGCGCCTGTCCCATCTTCGCCGGGCGTCTCGTGCGCAATGTCAAGAACGGGCCCAGCCCGGCCTGGCTGCAAGCGCGGCTGAAGGCGATCGGCCTTCGCCCCATCAACGCGCTGGTCGACATCACCAACACCATTTCCTACGACCGTGCGCGGCCGCTGCATGTCTATGACGCCGACAAGCTTTCAGGCGCGATAAGCGCGCGGCTCGGCAAGAAAGGCGAGAGCTTCATGGCACTCGACGGCAAGACGTATGAGGTCGGGACGGATGACTGCGTGATCGCCGACGATGAGCGCGTGCTCGGCCTCGGCGGCATCATCGGCGGTGAGGATACCGGCGTCACCGAATCCACCACCAACGTTTTCATCGAGTCGGCCTATTTCGATCCGAAGCGTATCGCGCGTACCGGGCGCAGGCTCGGGATTCAGTCCGATGCGCGCTACCGCTTCGAGCGCGGCGTCGATCCGGAGTTTGTCGTGCCAGGGCTCGAGCTCGCAACGGCGCTGATCCTCGATCTTTGCGGCGGCGAGGCGAGCAAGGACACGATTGCCGGCAAGCCGCCGAAGGCGAACGCGCCGTTCAAACTCGATCTCGGCCTTGTCAAGCGCTTGAGCGGGCTCGACCTGAAGGAGACCGAAATCAAGCAGCGTCTCGGCGCGCTCGGAATCGCGCTTGAGGGTGCGGGCCGAGCGCTCAAGGCCGCGCCGCCCTCCTGGCGCCCGGACATCTCCTGTCCCACGGATCTCGTCGAGGAGGTTGTGCGACTTGTCGGCGTCGACCACGTGCCCTCGACACCCATGCCGCGCAAGGATGGCGTGGTGCGCGCGGTGCTCACGGAGGCGCAGAAGCGGCAGAGGCTGGCGCGTCGTGTGCTCGCCGCGCGCGGCTTCGTCGAGGCGGTGCTGTGGTCCTTCATTCCCCCCGAAGAGGCTAGACTGTTCGGCGGCGGCCAGGATGCGGTGACGCTCGCCAACCCGATCTCGACGGAGATGGCCGTGATGCGGCCCTCTCTGCTGCCCGGCCTCCTAACGGCGGCGCAGCGCAATCGCGACCGGGGCTTCGCCGACGGCGCGCTATTCGAACTTGGTCAGGCCTATCGCGGGGCCGAGGCCGAGGACCAATATATCGCGGCGTCCGGCGTCCGCTTCGGGCTTTCGGCTCTCATTGGAGGCGGGCGTGACTGGGCGGGTCAGGCGCACGCCGCCGACGTGTACGGCGTCAAAGCGGATGCCGTCGCCGTGCTCACCCCGCTCGGCCTCGATCAGGCCAATGTCACGGTCGCGCGCGAGGCGCCGTCCTGGTTTCACCCCGGGCGCTCCGGCGTGCTCAAGCTTGGACCCAAAACAACACTCGGCGTGTTCGGCGAGTTGCATCCCGACATTCTCGCCGCGCTCGAGCTCGATGCGCCGCTCGCCGCGTTCGAGATCTTCCTCGACGCCATCCCCGCACCGAAGCGCAAGAGACTGACCAAGCCCGCGCTGAACGCGTCGGATTTGCAGGCGGTCCGGCGCGACTTCGCCTTCCTGCTCGATGCCAACGTGGGTGCGGGCGATGTGGTCCGCGCCACCGCAAGCGCAGATCGTACGCTCATCTCCGATGTCAGCGTGTTCGACGTGTTCACCGGCAAGGGCATCGCCGACGGCAAGAAGTCGCTCGCCATCGAGGTTGTGTTGCAGCCGCGCGATAAGACGCTGACCGAGCAGGAGATCGATGCGGTCGCCGCGAAGATCGTCGCCGCCGTGCAAAAGGCCACCGGCGGCACCTTGCGCGGCTAGTCTAGATCGGCACGACAGCCTTACAGGGTGGCTTTCTCCAACTCTCGTGCCGCGCGCGGCGCATCGTCGAAGCCGAGATTGTGGTCGCGCGCGAGAAGCACCATGGCGCGCTCGGCGAGTGCTGTGATGGTGAGCAGCGGATTGACGCCGATCGAGCGCGGGATCACGGCGCCGTCGCAGACATAAAGCCCGTGATGTACCCCCTCGCCGTCTGTGTCGGCAAAGACCTGGCCTTTGTGATTGACCACGCCGCGTGCCGCATCCTCGCCCATGCCGCAGCCGCCGAGCGGATGCGCCGTCACGGGCTTCGCGCCCGTCGCGGTCGCGGCGAGCGGGCTCTTGATGTAGCGGCCTCCCACGGCCGCCGCCGCCTTGCTCAAGGCCGCGTCGACGCGGTCATAGACGGGCTGCTCGCCGACGCCCGGCCAACTGATCTGCGCCGCGCCGTTGTCGAGGCTGATGCGCCCTTTCGCGTCGTCGTGGGAAACGACGAAGAAGGTATGCAGATGCGAGAGCGGGCCCTCATACACGCCTTTGATCAGGCTCTGCGCCGCGCCGAGGATTCTGCCGCCGGAGACAAAGAACACCGGCAGCAGCGGCGCGAGCGCGGAGGGCAGCACGCCTTCTTGGATGATCATGGAGCGGTCGAGATCGGCATGGTCGGGAAGCTCGATCTGCCCGGAGACGCATGCGCCGACCGTGTCGCCGGTGAATTTCGGTGGATAGCCGACGCCGATCGCGTTCACCCGCTCCTTGCCGCCGAGCGCAAAGGCGATGATGTCGCCGTTGGCGGAGAAGCGCTCGCCGACACGGTCGGACATCTTCAGCCCGCTCGCGCGCGAGCGGAGCAGGATTTCCGTGGAGCCGAGCGTGCCGGCGGCCAGGACCACGGACTTCGCATCGACATAGCTTGACGCCGTATCCTTGGCGTCGGACGGCGCGACATGAATGCGCCAATGCCCATCGATCTTTTCGATGTGGCTCACGGCAAGCTCGGTGAAGATCTCCGCGCCATGCGCATGCGCGTCGGGAAGATAAGTCAGCGCGACCGTATTCTTGGCGCCGACATTGCAGCCCGAGCAGCAATCGCCGCAAAGCGTGCAGCCCGGCTGCGCGATGCCTGCGGGGTTGGTGTTTGCGTCGAAGCTGACTACGACGGGGGCCGCGACCGGCGGCATCACGAAGCTCGCGCCGGCTTTTTCCAGCGACTGGAATTTCGTGAGGTTGGGCGCGCTCGCGTATCGGCTGGGGCGCAGCATCTCACCGGCGCGGCGATAGCCGAGTTCGAGCAGGCCGTCGGCGCGGAGCTGTTCCGGCCATGCCGGGTCGGCAAAGACCCGGTCGTCCGGCTTCAGCGCCACGCCGGCATTGATGAGGGAGCCGCCGCCAAGCCCGCAGCCGACAAGAACATGAATGTCCGTGCCGAGCCGGAAATCGAACAGTCCGGTGCGGGAGCCTGAGCGCATCTTGCCGCCGTTCAATTGAAGCTCGCGGCGAAGCTCCGGCAGGCGGCTTGGGAACTCTCCGGTCAGGAATTCCTTGCCGCGCTCGATGACGCAGACCCGCTGGCCGGCGCGGGAAAGACGCGAGGCCGCGACGCCGCCGCCATAGCCCGAGCCCACCACGACGACGTCGTAAGCGGGCCGCATGGCGCTCGCAGGGGAGGAAAGCCGCTGTTGCATCGGCCCTGCATACTAGAAATCGGCGCGGCAGCACAAACGGGCACGCGCGTTGGGTGGCATCAACTCGCATCACGGTCGCGCGAGAGGCCGTTTTCCGCGGCGTTTCCAATGCCTATTGTAGGGATACGGATTCGACCTTGGAGGGCCACCATGCTGGCACGTTGGATTATTGGCATTGGCACCTTTCTATTGCTGGGCGCCCTGCTGCTGGCCACCGGTCCGCAGCGCCAGGCGAACGCGGCGGAGATGAAGACCGCGATCTTCGCCGGCGGGTGCTTCTGGTGCGTGGAGGATGCCTTCGACGAGGTCGACGGGGTGACGGAGACCGTCTCGGGCTATGCCGGCGGCACCAAGCCCAATCCCACCTATGCCTCGCATGAGGGCTACAGAGAGGCGCTCAGGGTCCGCTACGACCCGGCCAAAGTGAGCTACGCCACGCTGCTCGATCATTACTGGCGCAATATCGATCCCTTCGATGCCGAAGGACAGTTCTGCGACAAGGGCAATGCCTATCGCAGCGTCGTCTATGTCGGCGACGAAGAGGAGAAGGGGTTGGCGGAGAAGACGCGGCAGGAGATCGCAGACCGCTTCAAGGAGAAGGTCGCGACCGAGATCGAGCCCGTGACGACGTTCACGGCGGCGGAGGGCTACCACCAGAATTATCACAACACGAATGCGATCGCGTACAAGTACTACAAATGGCGTTGCGGCCGCGCGCAGCGGCTCGCCGAGATCTGGGGCGCACCGCCTTCGTGACGTCCCACGCGATGTCTTTTTACAACCTCGTCAATTGGCATCACATCCGCGTGATCACGCCAAACTATGACGCGCCCGATCGGTTATGCCTTTGCGTCACTCATAGACGCGCAAGGCGCAGGGCATGGGGACCTCTCAAATACAAATTGTCTGTAAATCTCGACGCCGGCGGGTCCGACCGCCCGCCGCCCTGCCCTGATCTAAAGCGGATCCTGAACTTCCCCTTGGATCGAGATCGGTCGTCCAAGGAAGCCGACAAGGCTTGCGGAAGCGGTCGCGACTTTGCGGCACCCCCAGCAATGACCGATCAAAGGGAGTAAGCTTATGACAAAGTCGATCCTACTCGCAGCCGCCTTGGCCTTCACTCTCGTGGCCCCCGCATTTGCGGCGAGTGACATGATGGAATGCAACGACGCCTCGATGGCGAAGATGAAAACCGAAGTCATGGGCATGTCCGACGGCGAGAAGAAGACCATGGCCATGGATCACATGAAAATGGCCCAGGACAGCATGATGAAGAAAGACATGAAGGCTTGCACGATGCACATGCAAGAGACCATGAAGGCGATGAAGTAGTCGCAAAGCATGAACTCAAGGCCGGGCGTGCTGCCCGGTCTCCCTCCCTCAGGCGTGGGCCATGAGCACGCAACGCGACATCATTTACCGGCACGCAGGAACGGTCCGGCTCACGCATTGGATCAACGCGCTGGTGCTCCTGGTGTTGCTGATGAGCGGCCTCCAGATCTTCAACGCGCATCCCGCTCTCTATTTCGGCGCGAAGTCCGATTTCGACGATCCCTTGCTTTCGATGCAGGCCGTGCAGGAGGGGGACAAAATCGTCGGAACGACGACCGTTTTCGGCCGCACATTCGATACGACAGGCGTTCTCGGCGCCGGCAGCGCGGAGCGAGGCAGCGAAGACCGCGGCTTCCCGTGGTGGGCGACCCTACCGGGCCACCGCGATCTAGCGATGGGACGCCGCTGGCATTTCTTCTTCGCCTGGCTGTTCGTCATCAACGGGCTCGCCTACCTCTTCTACAGCTTCATCAGTGGTCATTTGCGGCGCGATCTCACGCCGACGAGGTCCGAGCTCAAGCATGTTCCGGCCTCGATCGCCGAGCATGCGCGCCTCAAATTTCCCAAGGGCGACGAGGCGAAGCGCTACAACGTGCTGCAAAAGCTCTCGTACCTCGTCGTGGTCCTCGTACTGTTGCCGTTGATGCTGCTCACCGGGCTCGGCATGTCGCCCGGCATGGACGCGGGCTACCCGTTACTGCTGGATATCTTCGGCGGGCGGCAATCGGCGCGCACCATTCATTTCCTCGCGGCAAGCGGCATCGTGATCTTCGTCGCGGTGCATATCTTCATGGTGCTCATCTCGGGCGTCTTCAACAATCTGCGCTCCATGATCACCGGGCGTTACGTCATCGAGCCCACGGAGACGAAGCCATGAGCGGCAAGATCGACCGCCGGGGCTTCTTGAAGCGCGGGCTCGCCATCACGAGCGCGGCATTGCTCGGCGGATGCGAAGGCCTGTCCGATCAGCCTTGGGTGAAGCGCATCCTCGATTCGACGGAGAACCTCACGCTGTTCAGCCAGCGCACGCTCGTGTCATCCTCCGCGCTCGCGCGGGAATATGCCGAAGACGAGATCTCGCCCAAGTTTCGCGCCAACGGTTCCACGAATCCCGACGATTCCGCCTATCAGGCGCATGTGGCAAACGGCTTCGCCGACTGGACGCTGACGCTTGGCGGCTTGGTCGAGCAGCCGCTCGCGCTGTCGCTCGCCGATCTTCGGAAGATGCCGTCACGCACGCAGGTCACGCGGCATGACTGCGTCGAGGGCTGGAGCTGTATCGGAAAATGGAAGGGCGTTCCGCTCAAGGCGCTGCTCGAGGAGGCACGCCTGAAGCCCGAGGCGCGCTATATCGTGTTCTATTGCGCCGACGATCTCGGCGAGACGGGAACCGAGGCCGGCAAGTATTACGAGTCCATCGGCATGGTCGATGCGGTACACCCGCAGACGATCCTCGCCTATGAGATGAACGGCGAGACTTTGCCCGTCGCGCATGGCGCACCCCTCAGGCTGCGGGTGGAGCGCCAGCTCGGATACAAGATGGCCAAATACGTGATGGCAATCGAAGCGGTGGCCGGGCTGGCGGACCTTCGCGGCGGGCGTGGCGGCTTCTGGGAAGACCGCGGCTATGAATGGTACGCGGGCATCTGACGTCCCAAAAAATAAGGGACCCGCGATCACGCGGGCCCCTTCTCTCATTCTCTCGCTCAGGCGTCATGCGCCTAGTGGTGACGCGCGTAGTAGCCCGGCCACCAAGCCTTGGAGCCCGCTTTGCATTTCTTCTTGTAGGCTTTTCTCGCCTTTCGATCGTCGGCGAACTGCGCCTTCGCCGCTTTCTTGCAACCGGTGCCCGCAAAGGCAGAGTCGGGCTGAACGACAGCGGTGTCCCGCGGCGGCTATCATCAAAAAGAGTTTTCTTAAGCATGCTCTTACTCCGTCACGTTACACCGATAGGTTACGCGCGCGGATGAATGCCCTTTTGCGCATGCCGTCAACCGCCGTGCAGACGGCTTTCGCCACTTCCGGCGAACGTCATTGCTTGTCAGTTGACCGGTGCGCCAACGCAAAGGGACCCGCGCATGGCGCGAGTCCCTTCAACAACAAGACCTGAAAAGGCCGAAGCTGCCCTTAGGCGGCGGCCTTCTTCTTGAACAGGCCGCCCTTGAACATGCCGCCCGTCTTCGTGGTCTCTTTGTGCATCTTGTACTGAGCCTTGCACATCTTCTTGAATTCGTGGCGAGCCTTCCAGCCCTGCGCATGCTCCTTGGCAGCCTTGGCGCAGCCGCTACGGGCTTCGGCGGGGGCGGCCTGCAGAGGAACGGTGGCGGCCATGAGGGCCAGAACTGAGGCGGCGACAAAGATCTTATTCAGCATGATGTACTCCGTCTTGGTTTTTGAGGATGCGTTTAACTGGGTAGCCCTAAATCCCAATGGCTGCGAGATTAGGGCGGCTTTTCCACCCTATTGCCGCAATTGGGCTCGGCGCGGTTTGCTTGACCCTGGGGCCTCCGCTCCCGTACCTAGCAATAATGAGTGAATCAGAGGCAAACAAACTCGCCCATATTCGTAATTTTTCCATCATCGCCCATATCGACCACGGAAAATCAACGCTTGCAGACCGGCTGATCCAGCTCTGCGGGGGGCTTACCGCGCGGGAAATGAAGGAGCAAGTGCTGGATTCCATGGATATCGAGCGCGAGCGGGGCATCACGATCAAGGCGCAGACCGTCCGGCTCGATTATCGCGCCAAAAACGGCGAGCTCTACGAGCTCAACCTGATTGACACGCCGGGCCATGTCGATTTTGCCTATGAGGTGAACCGCAGCCTCGCCGCCTGCGAAGGATCCCTGCTCGTGGTCGATGCAACCCAGGGCGTCGAGGCGCAGACCCTCGCAAATGTCTATCAGGCGCTCGAAAACAATCACGAGGTTGTGCCGGTCCTGAACAAGATCGACCTGCCGGCGGCGGAGACCGAGCGCGTGCGCCAGCAGATCGAGGACGTGATCGGGCTCGATGCCGCGGACGCCGTCGAAATCTCAGCGAAAACCGGCAAGGGCGTCGAGAACGTGCTCGAGGCGATCGTGCACCGCCTGCCCGCGCCGAAGGGCGACGCCAAGGCACCGCTGAAGGCGCTGCTCGTGGATAGCTGGTACGACGCCTATCTCGGCGTCGTCGTGCTCGTTCGTATCATCGACGGCAAGCTTGCCAAGGGACAGCGCATCCGCCTGATGCTGACCGGCGGCGCCTACCAAATCGACCGCGTCGGCATTTTCCGCCCTAAGCAGGAAATGCGCGACACCCTCGAGCCTGGAGAAATCGGCTTTTTCACCGCCTCGATCCGCCAGGTTGCCGATACGCGTGTCGGCGACACCATCACCGACGAGAAGAAGCCGGCAGCGTCCCCGCTCCCCGGCTTCAAGCCGTCGCAGCCGGTCGTGTTTTGCGGCCTCTTCCCGGTCGATGCGAGCGAGTTCGAGGATTTGCGCGAGGCGGTCGGCAAGCTCCGCCTTAACGATGCGAGCTTCAATTACGAGATGGAGACCTCCGCGGCGCTCGGCTTCGGCTTCCGCTGCGGCTTTCTCGGCCTCCTGCATCTGGAAATCATCCGCGAACGGCTGGAACGCGAGTTCAATATCGACCTCATCGCCACCGCGCCCTCGGTCGTCTATCGCATCTACCTCACCGATGCCACGATGAAGGAGCTGCACAACCCCGCCGATATGCCGGAGGCACAGCGCGTCGCCAAGATCGAGGAGCCGTGGATCGAGGCCACCATCCTCGTCCCCGACGAATATCTCGGCGCGGTGCTCAAGCTGTGCGAGGACCGGCGCGGGCGGCAGAAGAACCTCACCTATGCGGGCTCCCGCGCCATGCTGGTCTACGAGCTGCCGCTGAACGAGGTGGTGTTCGATTTCTACGACCGACTGAAGTCCGTCACGCGCGGTTATGCGTCCTTCGACTACCACATCATCGGCTACGAGGAGGGCGAGCTCGTCAAAATGGCGCTGCTGGTCAATGACGAGCCGGTGGACGCGCTTTCCATCATCGTGCATCGGGGCCGCGCCGAAACGCGCGGGCGCGCCATGGTCGAGAAGCTCAAGGATCTGATCCCGCGGCACATGTTCAAGATTCCGATCCAGGCCGCGATCGGTGGCAAGGTCATCGCGCGCGAGACGATCAGCGCGCTGCGCAAGGACGTCACGGCGAAATGCTATGGCGGCGACATCACCCGCAAACGCAAGCTGCTCGAGAAGCAAAAGGCGGGAAAAAAGAAGATGCGCTCCTTCGGCAAGGTCGACATCCCGCAACAGGCCTTCATCGCCGCCCTGAAGATGGACGCGGATTAGCTCCTATTCGGCTGCGGATTGCCGGCCTCGCCTTTGCCGGACCTTCTCATAGAGAAACTCCGGCGCCAGGTCGGCGTCGTTTGGCCAGAAAATCGTGGATCTCTCCGGGTAGAGCTGGAATTGCGCGAACAGGGCCTTGTCCTCAGCCCCTCGAACATCGGTACCCAGAAGCGGTTCGAGGTCGATTTCGCCTTCGACGCCATCGACGAAGCGAAACCGAATTCTGTAGACGCCCGAATATCTGGCCTCAGCGACTTTTGGTGTCAGATCTTTCATTCCAGTGGCGCGATCGGATTCAGTGGCTTATGCGCCTTCGCCAAGTTCCAGTCTGGAGTTTGGCGAACCCCGTTCCCGCAACAAGGGATGCCCTGAAGATGGACGCGGATTAAGGGCTTAGGC
>NZ_JBPCOU010000047.1:0-12789 GCF_050999895.1 Methyloceanibacter sp.
CTCTCGACCGCACCACTTTCCTAAACCTGTCGCACAAGGCGTTTCGCCTTCCGCGGCGGGAGCCTTTTTGGGCTGGAATTTCTGTTCCAACCAGCGTTTAGTTCTCTTATGTCGTGCCTGTGTTTGCAGGCCGGAAGCGGCAATCCGCTCGCCTCCTTGGGCGTCGGTGCCCGCTCTCGGGACGCGGCCTTTCCCGCCTGAAGCTGTCAAAACGGCGATCGGACTTTTCGATGCAGGACGCCGCGAGTGAAGTTCAGCTCCGCGACGAAGAGGGCGCGCTGCGCTCCGATTTCCTGCATGCCGTACAGGCTGCCCTCGATGAGGGTGACGCTGAAAAATCCCGGGACCTCACGCTTAAGCTCCACGAGGCGGACCTTGCCGATCTGATCCAGCTGCTGCGGCCGGATCAGCGCGCGCCCTTTATCAGCATGCTCGGTCACGAGTTCAACGCGGCCGCGCTCTCCGAGCTCGACGAGGGCGTGCGCGATCAGGTGCTCGACACGCTGCCAAACCAGCAGGTCGCAGATGCCCTGCAGCAGCTCGACTCCGACGAAGCGGTCTACCTGATCGAGAATCTCGACAAGGAAGATCAGTCCGACATTCTCGCCAAGCTGCCGTCGTTCGAACGCGCCAACCTCGAGCGCAGCCTCGAATACCCGGAAGACTCCGCCGGGCGCATCATGCAGACCGACCTGATCGCGGTGCCGCCGTTCTGGTCGGTCGGGCAGACTATCGACTATATGCGCGACTCGCAGGAGCTTCCGGATCGCTTTTACGAAATCTTCGTCGTCGATCCCGCCTTCCATCTGATCGGCTCGGTCGCGCTTGACCGCCTGCTCCGTTCAAAGCGCCCGATCAATATCGATACGATCACGGAACGAGACATTCGCCCCATTCCTGTCGAATCCGATCAGGAGGAAGTGGCGCGACAGTTCGAGCGCTACAATCTCACTTCGGCACCCGTGATCGACGAGGGCCGGCGCCTGGTCGGCGTCATCACCGCCGACGACGTTGTGGAGGTCATTCAGGAAGAAGCCTCGGAGGACATTCTGCGCATGGGTGGCGTCGCTGGCGAATCGGTCTCCGACCCCGTCTGGCAAACGACGAAGCGCCGCTTCACCTGGTTGCTCGTGAACCTCGCGACCGCCATTCTTGCCTCGGCGGTGATCAGCATGTTTGATGCGACCATTGAGCAGATGGTGGCGCTTGCGGTGCTGATGCCTATTGTGGCGTCGATGGGGGGCAATGCGGGGACTCAGACCATGACCGTGGCGGTGCGCGCGCTCGCCACGCAGGACCTCGGATCGGTGAATGCCGCGCGTGTCATCGGACGTGAGGCTGCAGTCGGCGTTCTGAATGGCCTCGTCTTCGCGGCCATCATGGGCACCATCGTGGTGTTGTGGTTCGGCGATACCCCGCTCGGGCTCGTCATCGCCGCCGCGATGATCGTCAATCTCATCATCGCGGCACTGGCGGGTATCCTCATTCCCCTCGCGCTCGATGCCCTCGATCTCGATCCGGCCATTGCCTCGGGCGTGTTCGTCACCACCGTCACCGACGTGGTCGGCTTCTTCGCCTTTCTCGGGCTTGCCGCGATGTGGCTGGTGTAGGGGCGCTTCGAGGCACGATGTTCTTCTACGCCGCCAAAGTGCTGTGGTTTCTGTTGCAGCCCTCGACGCTGATCGCGCTTCTGATCGGCTACGGCTCGGTCCTGATCTGGACCGGCTGGGCACGGTGGGGCCGGCGCTTTGTCAGTGCCGGCGCGGTGCTCCTGCTGGTGGCGGGGCTGTCGCCGCTCGGCAATGCTCTCATTCTTCCCCTCGAGGATCGCTTCCCGCGCACCAATCTCGACGCGGAGCCTGCGCCGTCAGGCTTCATCGTGCTTGGTGGCGCGGAGGATCGTTTGGTCGGTCAGGCGCGCGGAGCGCCAACGCTGAACGAAGCCGGCGAGCGGATGCTGGAAGCCGCGATACTGGCGCGCCTGTTTCCGCAAGCCAAGATCGCGTTCTCCGGGGGCGACGCCGGTCTCCTCTATAAATCCGATAGCGAAGCCGCGGGCGCGGGCGCTCTCTTGACGGAGCTGGGCATCCTGCGTGACCAGCTCATTCTCGAAGCCAACGCGCGCGACACCTATGAAAATGCCGTGTTTCTTAAGTCCGAGCTCGAAAAGCGTGGCGCGCTCGGGAACGGAAAGCGCTGGCTGCTCATCACCTCGGCCTATCACATGCCCCGCGCCATGGGCGTGTTTCGCGAGGCGGGGCTCGCGGTCGAGCCGTGGCCGGTGGATTACCGCACGCGCGGGCCTGCCGATCTCACGCGTCCCTTCGACAAGGTGTCGGAAGGGTTACGGCGTGTGGATGTCGCAGCGCGGGAATGGGTGGGGCTGTTCGCGTATTGGGTGAGCGCGCGATCCGACGCGCTACTGCCAGCGCCGCTGGCCACCAATCTCGGCTGCGATTTGGTGCGGCCCGGCGCTACCGAGGCTGGAGGTTCGCCAGCATCCCCATGTCGACCCAACTCTTGAGATAGGACGCGGCGCGGAGTTCGGCGCCATCCTCGCCGCCAAAGGTCACGACCATCTCGCACAGGGCGCCGAAGCGGACGCCCTTGGCAGCTTCGTTCCACATCATGGCTTCCTCTGCGGCGAAAGGTCGGAACCGCGCCATGACGTCTTGCCGCCAGACGAGCACCACTATCGGCTCCGCCAGCGCGCGCAATTTGGGGGGTGCAGTCTCGGCCTTCAACGCGGACCAGATGTCCACGGCGTTGGTCGCAAAGCTCAGACGGATCGCGGTGGGATGTGGCCGGAGTTCGAGGGCGGGCCAATCCTCCGGTGTCAGCGCGGCAAGGTGGAGAACGCTGAGGGGCTCGGCGTTGGGGCCATCGAAGGCGTCGTTCAAAGCCTTCTCCAGCGCGGCGAGCTCCGCCACCTCCGGATGGCCGGCATAGACAGGAGTCTGGCGCAAATAATCCGGGAGGTGACGGCCAAACCAGCGGGCGTTGCGCTGATCGGAAGGATGCGCACCGACATAGGCCTTGGCGAGCTGAGCGAAGTCGGCATCGCCCATATAAGCGTGAAGCTGCTCGTAATCGGCTGCCAGAACCTCCGCGAGCCTTGCGACATAAGCGTGACGATAGACGCCGAACAGGACCTCGCGGTCTTCGCTGGCGCTGTCATTGACCTCGGCCAGGATCGTATCGTCGCCAGCAAGGATGCCGCGCTGGAAGGTTTCCTGTAACTCCTTGAGCGTGCTCATTCCGCGGCGTCGAGACGGGAATTCGCCAAAACGTCCTGCGCGATCTCCCGCGCATGGTTAAGCTCGTCCACGAGTTCAGCGAGCGGCGGAATGTTGTCGTCGCGCTCGATCATGGTCGAGACCGGGCCGAAATGCGCGACGGTCTCGCGATAGAAGTCCCAGACCTCGTCGCAGACGGGATGGTCGTGAGTGTCGATGATATGGCTTTCTTCGTGACTGTGACCAGCGACGTGGAATTGCACGATGCGGTCGCGCGGAACCCCGTGCAGGAAGTCGTTGGTCGAAAAGCCGTGATTGAAGGCGCTGACATAGACATTGTTGACGTCGAACAGGAGCCAGCAATCGGCGCGCCGCGCCACCTCGCTCACGAACTCCCACTCCGTCATCTCCGACTGGCCGAAGGTGACGTAGCTTGACACGTTCTCCAGGGTGAGGCGGCGGCCGAGGAAATCCTGCACCTTGCCGACGCGGTCTACCACATGGTCAAGCGCTTCTTGGGTGTATGGCACCGGGAGGAGATCGTGCAGGTTTACGCCGTGCACGCCGGTCCAGCAGAGATGATCGGAGATCCATTTCGGATTGACGCGCTCGGCGAGGTCTTTCAGTCCGCGCAAATAGTCCATGTCGAGCGGCGACATGGAGGCGATGGAGAGCGAGACGCCATGCATCACGATCGGGTAGCGCTCACGAATCTGATCGAGGATGCGCAAGGGCTGGCCGCCCGGGATCATGTAGTTCTCGGAGATCACCTCGAACCAATCGACGGCAGGGGCGCCGTCGAGAATCTCGGCATAGTGCTGCGCCCGAAGGCCCAATCCGAACCCCAGAAAGGGTGGTTTCACGCTGGTCATTTCTTCCACTCCTCCTGCATTGCGGGCAGCCGGCCGCTCGAATGGCGGCCGGCTATCGTTGAGCCTTATGACTTCTCAAACTGGCCGTTCTGAGCCTTGCAATTCACGTCGGTCATGGCGAGCCAGCCTTGGCCCTTACATGCATTGTGGCCCTTGCAGTCATTTTTTGCGCTTTTGCATGCGCCATGGCCCTTACAGCCGTTGACACCGAAGCAGCGGCCCTGGATTTCCGCGGCGTTGACGGCGCTGATCAGGGTTGCGCCTCCGATGATTAGGGCGGCGGCGGTCATGGCAATGCTAGCACCGGACTTTGCGTTGAGTTTCATCTTCCTCTCCTATGCAGGTTGCTTGGCAATTCGTGGCGCGAAGCCACGGTCGACCTATACTCCTGATTGAGCTCGGCCTTTTGTCACTCCTGTTCAAAGCCCCGTGACGCGTGCAGCACGGGCGGTCACCGACGCGTCATCGCGCGGCGCGGATAAGAACCGGAGGCGTTGGGAGCGGAAGAGCGGCGGGCTAAGATCGAGGCGGGAAGAGGGGGAGCATGAGCATCAAGGATATGGTCGTGCATGTGGATGGCGCGGAGGCCACGAGGGCCCGTGCGGCGTTTGCCATCGCTCTCGCCAAGGCGCATGACGCTCACCTGGTCGGCATCGCATTCGCTCCCACCGCGCTTCTCCCGCTCTATGGCCCGGATGTCGGTTTTGCGGACATGGCGGAAGTCATGGCGAGCGTGAAGACGCAAAGCGAAGCCGCTCTCAAGGCATTTCAAGAGCGTGCGGAGCTCGAGGGCATCAAGGCCGAAGGGCGGCTCGTGCAGTGCGTCAGCGACGAGTTCCCGGAAGACTTTGCGATGTGCGCGCGTAACTTCGATATCGTCATTCTGGGGCAGCCGCGCGACGGCGATCCCCTGATCGGGCAATACGCCCTGGTCGAGCGCTGCCTGTTCGCTTCAGGCCGCCCCGTCATCATCGTGCCCGCGGTGCCTGCCAATAGCGGTTTGAAAACGATCGTGGCCGCTTGGGACGGCAGCGCGGAAGCCGCACGGGCGTTCAACGATGCGCTGATCTTCATGAAGCCTGCAATGCGTGTCGTGCTCCTGGTCGCATCCTCCATCGCGCAAGCCTCGGACACCGAAATTCCGACGACCGACATCGTCGCGCATTTGCGGCGTCACGGCGTGACGGCGGAGGTGATGCAGGTGAACGCGCGGGATGCCGAGATCGGCAGGATCCTTCTCACCACATGCCGGGAGCTTCAAGCCGACATGATAGTGATGGGCGCGTTCCATCATTCGCGCTTGCGGCAATATATTCTCGGCGGCGTGACGCTTACGATGCTGGAGCAGGCCACCACGCCCTTGTTTCTCGCCCATTGAGCTCGCGATGACGGTGCATTTGATAAAGCTCTGCGTCGGGGTCGAGACCGTGCAGGACCTTGCGGATTGGCAAGAGAAGCGGCTGAAAAGTCTTGTCCGCGCAGGCAAGTCCGCCGAACTTTGCCACCGCACCCGGCAGACGCCGAAGCGCCGGGACGAGGTCTTGGATGGCGGTTCGCTCTATTGGGTGATCAAGGGCTTCGTGCTTGTGCGCCAGCGTGTCGTCGATCTCCGCCCAGATCGGAAGGACGACGGCACGGCGTGTTGCGGCATTGTGCTGGATCGCGAGCTTGTGACCACGCGGCCGCATCCAAGGCGCGCCTTCCAGGGCTGGCGCTATCTCGATGCTGCGGATGCGGCGGCAGACACGCGAGGCGCGGCGGCGGTAGAGGGTGACATACCGCCAGGCATGCGCGAGGAGTTGCGCGAGCTTCGCCTCATCGACTGCTAGGCTCAGCGCGAAGGGACCGGAACGTTATCGATGAGCCGCGTCCGGCCGAGATGCACAGCCGCCAGGACGCGGGCGCGCTTCACGGGGCCCGACAGCGGGCGCAGCGTGTCGGGATCGCGCACCGCCACGTAGTCGACGCGAAAGCCTTCCGCCTCCAGCTTGAAGCGGCCGGCAAGAGCGGCGTCGTCAGCGCCCCGCCCGCGCTCCAGATCGGCGGCGACGTCGCGGATGGTCTGAAACAGAACCGGTGCACGTTTGCGCTCCTCGGGCGACAAATACGCGTTGCGGCTGGAAAGCGCGAGACCGTCCGCTTCGCGAATGACGGGACCTCCCACGATCTCGACCGGCATGTCGAGGTCGCGCACGAGCCGCCTCACCACCAGCAGCTGCTGATAGTCCTTCTCGCCGAACACGGCGATATCGGGGGCACACTGCATCAAGAGCTTGGCGACAATGCTGGCGACGCCGTCGAAATGATTGGGCCGCGCCGCGCCGCACAAATCGTCAGTGAGGTCGCCGACGCTCACTCTGGTGCTGTAGCTCGGAGGATACATCTCCGCCGCGTCCGGGACGTAAGCGAGAGCGGCGCCGGCATCCAAGAGCTTTGCCAAATCGCCTGCCTCGTCGCGCGGATAGAGCGCGAGGTCCTCTTTCGGGCCGAACTGAGCGGGATTGACGAAGACCGATGCAACGACCGCGTCTGCCTTGCTCTTGGCGAGCGCTACCAGGGACAGATGGCCTGCATGCAGCGCGCCCATGGTCGGGACGAGCGCAATGCTTTTTCCGGCATCGCGCCAGGCGGCGACGCGGTCCCTGAGGTCCGGGGCAGTCCTGGTAGTCGCAATGGATCGGGCCATGTCAGTCTCCGTTGCCTCCATGCCATCCCATGTCCGGCGGCCGGGCGCTACTCCACTCTCCGGTAGGGCTAATAATCTCTTTGGTTTCTGAGCCGGATCAAAGCGCGCAAGAGTGGTTGGGCGCGCTGCAAAGGATTAGATTCGCTGCATGGGCGAAGCCAAGCTCGATATCGGCCAAAGCGTCGTGATCCCGGACCGGCGCGGAATCAGCGCGAACCTGCTGGCCGAAGAGAAACCGTTAGTGGAAGGCCTCATCGCGCAGGCGCGCTTCCCCGATGATGAGCTGCGCCGCATTGAGACCGTCGCGCGCCGTCTCGTGCAGGCAGCGCGGGCGGGACGGGCTAATGCCGGCAGCGTCGATTCCTTCATGCATGAATATGGGCTTTCGAGCGGGGAGGGGGTGTTGCTGCTCTGCCTCGCGGAGGCACTGTTGCGCATTCCCGATGCCGCCACCGCCGACCGGCTCATCGCCGGCACCGTTGGCAGCGGCGACTGGTCGCGGCATCTCGGCCATTCCGACTCGCTTCTCGTCAATGCCTCGACCTTTGGCCTGATGTTGACCGGCCGCATCCTCGATGGGGACATGGGGAACGGCCGGGACACCGGCAACATGTTGCAGCGTCTCGTTGCAAAAAGTGGGGAGCCCTTCATCCGCCGGGCGCTCCGCCAAGCCATGCGCATCCTCGGCGGTCAGTTCGTGCTCGGGCAGACGATCGATGAGGCGCTGGCCAATGCCGAGCCCGAATCACGAAAGGGCTATCGTTTCTCCTTCGATATGCTCGGCGAGGCGGCCCGGACGGACGCGGACGCCTTGCGCCATGCAGCGCGCTACCACGAGGCCGCGGAGGCGATTGCTGATTGGGAGGGGCCGCCGACCGACCGGCATGAGGACGAGCTTCAGGAGCGCTCGGGCCTGTCGGTGAAACTGTCGGCGCTGCACCCGCGCTATCAGTCCTCACAAGCCTCGCTCCTGCGTAAAGAGCTGCTGCCGCGCCTCACAGAGCTTGCGCACACGATGCGTGACGCGTGGCTACCGATCACCATCGACGCCGAGGAGGCGGACCGGCTCGACCTCAGCCTCGGACTGTTCGAGGCTCTGCTGACCGATCCCGGCCTCAGGGGCTGGAATGGGCTCGGGCTCGCTATCCAGGCCTATAGCAAGCGGGTCATCCCGCTGATCGACTGGCTCGCCGCAATCGCCTCCGCCACGGGCCGGCGCATTCCGGTGCGGCTGGTCAAGGGCGCGTATTGGGACAGCGAGATCAAATGGGCGCAAGAGGCAGGCCTTGCGGACTATCCGGTGTTCACGCGCAAGGTGAATACTGACGTTGCCTATCTCGCCGCCGCGCGGGAGCTGCTCGCGCGGCCTGACTGCTTCTATCCGCAATTTGCGACCCACAACGCTCACAGTATCGCCGCCATCGACTTCATGGCCGGCGATCGGGCTTTCGAGTTTCAGCGCCTTTACGGCATGGGGGAGGCGTTGCACCGGGAGGTCGTCGATCCGCAGTCGCTCGGTAGGCCATGCCGCATCTATGCACCGGTCGGCGGCCACAAGGATCTGCTCGCCTATCTCGTGCGCAGGCTGCTTGAGAATGGCGCAAACACCTCCTTCGTCAACCGCTTGGCCGACGACGCCGCGCCGATCGAAGCCATCGTCGCCGATCCCTTCGAGAAAGCCGCCGCTCTCGCGGCGAACGCCAATCCATCCATCCCGGCGCCGCCGGATCTCTTCCAGCCCGGGAGGCGGAACAGCCTTGGTCTGCCGCTCTGGGACAAGGTCACTCGTGAGACGCTGGTGGCTTCGATCATTAAAGGGCTTGCGGAACCGGCGGAAGCCGCACCCATCGTGGCAGGGGAGATGCTGCGCGATGGAGAAGCGATCGAGATCAGGTCTCCGCACGATCGCCGGGCAGTGGTGGGCACGTGCCGCAAAGCGGATGCGGGGGCGGTCGATCGCGCGCTCACGGCTGCCACTGCGTCCTGCGCGGACTGGGACCGAAGAGGCGGCGCCGCGCGCGCCGCGATTCTGGAACGGGCGGCCGATCTGTTCGAGGCCGACCGTGCCAACCTGATGGGCCTCATGGTGCGCGAGGCCGGCAAGACGCTCGGCAACGCGCAGAGCGATTTGCGCGAGGCGGTCGACTTCCTGCGCTATTACGCGTCCGAAGCGCGGTGCAATTTCGCCGAGCCGCTTCGCCTCAAGGGCGCGACGGGCGAGACGAACGAACTCACCCTGCATGGCCGCGGCGTGTTTGCCTGCATCTCGCCTTGGAACTTTCCGCTCGCGATTTTCACCGGACAGGTGGCAGCAGCGCTTGGGGCGGGGAATGCGGTCGTGGCGAAGCCCGCCGAGCAGACCTCACTTGTCGCCGCGCGGGCGGTGACGCTGTTGCAACAGGCTGGTGTTCCCGGCGACGTGCTGCATCTCCTTCCGGGCAGCGGCGAGACCATCGGCGTGGCGCTGGTGCGGGATCCCCGCGTCAACGGCGTTGCCTTCACCGGCGGCACCGACACCGGCATCGCGATCAATCGCGCTCTTGCCGCGCGCGACGGGCCCATCGCGAGGCTGATCGCGGAGACCGGCGGCCTCAACGCCATGATCGCGGATTCGTCGGCGTTGGCGGAGCAGGTCGTGGACGGTGCGCTCGTTTCCGCCTTCGACAGCGCCGGTCAGCGCTGCTCAGCCTTGCGCGTTCTGTTCCTCCAGGAGGAGATTGCCGATGGCACCCTGGAGATGCTGCTCGGCGCGGCGCGAGAATTGAAGATCGGCGATCCGCTCGACTACGCGACCGATGTCGGGCCGGTGATCGATGCCCAAGCGAAGCACGAACTCGAGAAGCATAAGCGCGAGATGCGACACTCGCAGCGCGAGTTGCTCGATCTGCCGCTCGGCGATGCGCACGTGCACGGCACCTATGTCTCACCGGCGATCTACGCGATCTCCGGCCTGGACGTGCTCCAGCGGGAGGTATTCGGCCCCATCCTGCATGTCGTTCGGTATCAAGGCGACCATTTGGGTGCGGTCTGCGATGCCATCAATGCAAGCGGCTTCGGTCTGACCCTCGGCCTGCACACCCGGATCGAGGCGACCGCAGACTTCGTCGCTGCCAAGGTCAAGGTCGGCAATCTCTATGTGAACCGGAATCAGATCGGCGCGGTGGTCGGCGTGCAGCCCTTTGGCGGCGAGGGTTTATCGGGGAGCGGACCCAAATCCGGAGGACCGCATTACCTGCAAGCCTTCGCACTGGAACGGGTGCGTGCCACCGATGTGACCGCCTCCGGCGGCAACGCCAGCTTGCTCGCTGCCGGATCGGATGAGCTTTGAGCGCCCAGTGCCATTGCCGGGGGGCGGGCAAAGGACCATGTTTTACGTCGACGCAACCGTCTGGAGTGACAAGAGAATGCCGCCGCCCAAACCCCCGGCAAAGACTGAGCAACGCGATGTCGCTAGCGCCCGCTCTTCGAGCGCCGAGGTCGATGCTTTTATCGATCAGGTCAAAGGGCTCGGCCCGGTCGGCGAAGGACGCGGGCGGCTGATCTTTGCGATGGATGCGACCATGAGCCGCCAGCCGACCTGGGATATGGCGCTCGAGCTTCAAGCCGATATGTTCCGTGCCGTGAAGCAAGTCGGCGGCCTCGACGTGCAGCTCGTCTATTTCCGCGGTTTCAACGAGTGCCGGGCCAGCAAATGGGTCGCAAATCCGGATGCGCTGGCGGGACTGATGCGGCAGGTCGGTTGCCAGGGCGGCTACACGCAGATTCGCAAAGTGCTGGCGCATGCGCGTCGCGAGGCGCAGCGCGGCAAAGTCGGCGCGCTCGTCTATGTTGGCGACAGCATGGAGGAGAATATCGACGAATTGAGCCAGCGCGCTGGCGAGCTTGGCCTTCTGCGCGTTCCCGTCTTCCTGTTTCAGGAGGGGAGCGAGGCAAAGGCGCAACGCGCGTTCAAGGAGATCGCGCGGCTCACGCACGGCGCCTATTGTCGCTTTGACGCCGGCTCGGCACGGCAATTGCGCGAGCTGCTCGCCGCGGTCGCGGTCTATGCTGCGGGCGGGCGTCGCGCCTTGCAGGATCTGAGCGAGCAGGCGCAGGGCGGCGCTGCCACGCGTCTCCTCGAACAGCTCGGCTGACCAGCCTCCATGCCGTATTTCCTCGCCGGCCTTGCTCTGCTGCTGCTGCTGATCCTCGCCGCGCGTGGATTTGCCTCGGCCAGCCCGCAGCGTCTGACAGCGGCGTTGCGCAAGACCCTCGGAGGCTTGGCGCTAGCCGCCGCGGCCTTCCTCTTCATTCGCGGCGCTATTCCCCTCGCCATTCCGCTCGGCGTGTTCGGGCTTTCTCTCCTGGGAAAGGGCGTGCCCGGCTTCGGCAATCCGTTCGGCTCCGCGGATAAATCGCCGGGCCAGACTTCGAAAGTGCGCAGCGCAGGCCTCGAGATGGAGCTCGAACACGACACCGGGCACATGGAGGGGCGGTGCCTAAAGGGACGCTTCGCGGGGCGTTCGCTCTCGTCCTTGAGCAACACGGAGCTGATGAAATTGCTGGACGAATTGCGCGGCGGCGACGTTCAGGATTTGAGCTTGATGGAAGCCTATCTGCAGTGGCGCATGCCTGCTTGGCGCGACCAAGCCGCTGGCGGCGGTCCGAGAGCCGAGAAGCGCCGGCGGAGAGGGCGAACCGCGAGCATGAGCCTGGAGGAAGCGCGTGCCGTCCTGGGTGTGCCTCTAGGCGCCAGGGAGGACGAGATCCGCAAGGCGCATCGCATGCTGATGATGAAGATGCACCCCGACCAGGGCGGATCGAACTACCTCGCCGCCCGGATCAACGAGGCGAAGGAAGTTCTGCTGGGGCGCGCGTAGTGCCCACAGCTACTCGGCGCGCATCACGATGCAGTCGAGCGACAGTTTCTTCAGCACGGCGCAAGTATCGGCCGCCTTCGACTGCGTGAAACCGGCGAAGCGAGCCCGGTACCATTCGGAGCCATTCTTCTCGAAGCTCGCGGTGAAGGGCTGATAGCCGCTTAGGAGTTCCGGAGCACGCTGCTGCACCCTGCCGAGGCGATTCTCCGCGTCGGCTTGCGACATGAAGGCGCCCACCTGCACGTGGTAGTCGCCGCGGAATGCGGGAAGCCGAGGATTCGTTCGCGGCGGCGACGCAAGGCTCGCCCGAACGGGCTCCGCCGGCTCGCCGATATCGCCTTCTTCTGTATAGGCCACGTCCCTGGGAGCTTTTGTAGTTTTGGGCGCGGGCACCATTGAGGCCATGGCAAAGGTCGGCCGTCGCGGCGGAGATGGCGGCTGCGGACCGGGCTTCGCGGAGGCGACGAGAGCTCTCGCGCCGGGCTTCACAACCGCGGCCTTCGCGAAATGCTGGTCAAGGAGGGAACGCATCGCAGCATCGCGCTGGCTGCCCGTGCGGCCTCCGAGCACGACCCCGAGGAGGTGCTTGTTATCGCGTCGCACGGATGCCGTGAGGTTGAAGCCGCTGGCGCGGGTATATCCGGTCTTGATGCCGTCGGTACCCTTGTATCCGAAAAGCAGCTTGTTGTGGTTGCGCAGGCGTTGCCCCTTATACGTGTAATAACGGGCCTCGAAGACATCGTAATATTCCGGATAGTCGCGGATCACGTGCTGCGCGAGGAGCGCCATGTCGCGGGCGGTCGTGATCTGCTCCGGATCTGGCAGGCCCGAGGCATTGCGGAAAAGCGTGTTGCTCATGCCGAGGCTGCGGGCCTTCTGCGTCATAACGCGCGCGAAATTCGCCTCGGTGCCCGCTAGGTTCTCGGCAATCGTCGCGGCGGCATCGTTCGCGGATTTGGTGACCAACGCGTAGATCGCGTCCTTGACCTTGATGGTGCTTCCGGGCTTGAGGCCCAGTTTAGTTGGCGCTTGGCTTGCCGCGTGCGGGGTGACGACAAGCTCGGAGTCGAGCGTCATCGATCCCGCACGCAAGTACGAAAAGAGGACATAAAGCGTCATGATCTTGGTGAGCGACG
>NZ_JBPCOU010000083.1:0-44374 GCF_050999895.1 Methyloceanibacter sp.
CCATGTTTCTCATCCGAACAGCTTTTTGGCTCATGATCATTATCCTGCTGTTGCCGACCGATTCTCGGCAGCAAAGCGATGTCTATGGTACCGCGCAAGCCGCCGTGAAGGATGTCACGGGATTCTGTGAGCGCAACCCAGACGCTTGCGCAAAGGGCATGAACATCTTCAGCATGCTCGTGCAAAAGGCGCAGTTCGGCGCCCATATGCTCGTCGGTTTCTTCCAGGAGCAGTCGGCGGGTACCAGCGACCAGACCGAAGCCTTCGCTCCTGCGCTCGATCCTGCAAGCGAAGGCCGCGCGCCTGCAGCCGATCCCATCAGCTGGGATCCTTTTGTTGGGCCGGAATCTCGGACGCAGGACACACTCAATCCTGACGATCTTGAAGTCGATTGGGGCGGAACGGCTGAGGCCGGCGCCTAGTCATTCAAATAGGTCCAGCGCCAAGCTTCGCCGGCCGTATCGAACGTGTAGAGCAGTGTACGCTGCCTGCAACGCGCAGCTGGGAAGGTTGCCCCCTTTCCTTCTCAGCTGCGCCTATCATTCTCCCAAGCCGGCTCGCGGCCCTGGCCATTACGGCCTATATTCAGTCAATGGACCAGCGAGCACCCGACGTGAGCCACTTTTGCCCCTCGCCCAGCTTCGAGGAGATCCTGGCCGATTTCGAGCTCCTCGAAGATTGGGAGGATCGGTACCGTTACGTGATCGAGCTCGGGCGCAAGCTGCAGCCACTGCCGGATGCCGAGCGCACGGCCGCCAACAAGGTGCAAGGTTGCGCGAGCCAGGTCTGGCTCTCCACTCATTTGGAATCCGACGGCGGAAAGCCGCGGCTGACTTTTCTTGGCGACAGCGACGCCCATATCGTGCGCGGCCTCATCGCCATCCTTTTCACGATCTACTCGGGCAAAGCGGCGGACGAGATCGTTGAGATCGACGCACTTCGCGTCCTCGAGCGCCTGCATCTGAAGGAGCACCTGACCCCGCAACGATCGAACGGCTTAATTGCGATGGTGGAGCGCATTCGCGCGGAGGCCGCCAAGGCGCTCAGGAGCAGCGCTTCGCTTCACTGATTGCCCTTGCCACGCCACAGCTCGCAGCCCCGACGCCGCAAGGGTCGCTCGTCATTTTGAGGAAGCTGTGTCGTGCGCTGAGGGCTGAACGGCGCCGCGGGCTCGCGGCCATTGGAGCTATGATCTCAACCGGCACTTGGGCCTGTGGAGTGCTTACAGGGCGGAGCTTGCGTCTCTGCCTTGCGTTGAAGGGGAGAGACTCAGCAGCAATGCGCGCGTTGCGCCTGAGCGCGCAGATTAGATCGGAGAGCAGCATAGTGCATCACCGGAGTTCCCTTGCGCAATTGAACACTGCCGCTGGGCCCTGCGACGTCGAGGCACAAAATCGTATCCACGAGGGCCCCGTCGCTGGAAAAGGGCAACCTCAGCCAAAACAAAATGACATGGTCCCGCTCACTGACTGGCCCCTGCACGACACCGTGGGCGGGGAGCCCTTGCTCTACGACACGACTGTGGATGCGACCCCAATATTCGCCCTGGGTGCCTGAGAAAACATCAGCGACCCGCTTACCGGTGATCTCGCAGCCATAGACGCTGTAGAGCTGGGTGCCCGCAAGCCTGAACGAGGCTTGGTCGATGCCCTCGCGCACATCGATGAGACCAATATGGGGCAGCAATCTCGGGACGCTTAGCGGGTCAAAATCGGTGCGTGCCGGCATCGACCGAGGGCCAGCGGACAAACACCAATAGTCGAAAAGTTCGCGCTGGCCGTGCGTCACCAATTGGGCTCGAAAAGCTCGGCCGGACATCGTTGGGCTCCCCCGCCGCGAGTCTATATGGCTCGCGAATCGCCTCCATGCCTCCGACTATGAGTCCTGGATTCAGCACTTGCAAGCTGGAAAGCCGGATTCGCTAAGAATCACAATGGCTTGTGCCGGAGCTTCCGGCGATCTACTCGATCTGGGAGTCTTCTACCCCGCTAGACGCGGCCCGGCCGCACACACGACGGAGGGCCTACTTGCGGCGCTGGCCGAGCCCCATGCGCTTGGCGAGATCGGAACGTGCCGCGGCGTAATTCGGTGCAACCATCGGGTAATCGTGCGGCAGGCCCCACTTCTCGCGGTATTCTTCCGGCGATAGATCGTAATGCGTGCGAAGATGGCGCTTCAGAGATTTGAACTTCTTCCCGTCTTCGAGGCAGATAATATATTCCGGAGTAATCGATTTCTTCACGGGGATAGCAGGCTTGAGCTCTTCCCTGGTCGGAACGCCCGAGGCTGACGATGCCTTGCTCAACGCGTCGAAGACGTTGTGAATCACGGCGGGAAGGTCTGTTGCCACCACTGTGTTGTTGCTGACATAGGCCGAGACGATTTCAGCGGTGAGCTCTACCAGCTCGTTTTTTTCGAGGTTCGCTTCCATGAGTGCCTCCTTGATTCCTGCCTAGTCCTCGAGATCACCAACCGCCGTGCTTATTCGTAGGCGCTGAAGCGTCTCCGAGTCCCACGAGACTGTTGAGTCGCCTGATTACGCCGTTTTTGTGACGTGAGTTACAGTGATTTATCAACTAGAAAATGTGCACCCCGAAGCTAAGCTCGATTCAATTACCTTCTTTAGCACTTTGGGAGCGAACTGCAACACGCCTCTTCTAAGGAAGACTACGGATTTTGCACACCGATTGCGTTCCGCAGTCTCATATACTCAGCATACGGTGCCAAGACCGTCGTTGGCTAATGCTCAGCAACTGATGAAATCTGGGGACCATTATATGAGAGGGAATAACCCCTCCACGAAAGTTCAAGCCATGACCAAAACGAGCGACAACGCAAAGCAGGCCATGCCCGAGATCACTGGAGCGGATCTCGAGCGCATCAATAGGATAGCGTTGCCGCTGGCGACCGGTGTTCGGTCCGGCAACGACAGGGCTAATGATCCCGACATGCATGGAAACCAATCTAACGCGGGCATTCAGGCTCCGCGCGCCCAACGCCAACCGCTCATCTCGACACATCACGGGATTGCGCGCACCGACGACTATGCCTGGCTTCGCGCCTCGAACTGGCAAGATGTCATGCGCGATCCAACCCTGCTCGATCGGAACATCAAAAGCCATCTCGAAGCGGAGAACGCTTATACGGCCGCCATCGTGGCCGACACGGAGCAACTCCAGGAGGCGCTTTTTCAGGAGATGAAGGGACGCATCAAGGAAGACGACTCGAGCGTCCCGGCTCCCGACGGTGGCTATTCCTATTACGCGCGCTTCGTTACCGGCGGGCAGCACCCCCTATTTTGTCGTAGGCCCCGCGACGGTGGCGAGGAACGGATCCTCCTCGACGGTAATGCCCTTGCCGCGGACCACGCCTACTTCCGTATCGCCGGCGTGGCGCACAGCCCCGACCACAGACTGATAGCCTATGCCGTTGATACCAAAGGTTCCGAATTCTATGGCGTCCGGGTCATTGACGCCGAGAGCGGCGCGCTCGTCGATCAGCGGATCACGAACTCCAACGGCAATCTGCAGTGGGCGGCGGACAGCAAGACCTTGCTCTATGTTTGGCTCGACGAAGAGCATCGCCCAAGGCGTGTCGTGGGCCGAACGCTCGGGACCGACGCCACCGACACCGTGATTCATGAGCAGCCTGATCCCGGCTACTTCTTGGGCATCGACGCGACTCAAAGCCACCGCTTCCTGCTCCTGAGCGTGCACGATCATGAGACTGCGGAAATCAGCCTCATCGATGCCGCGGCGCCCTTTGCACCACCCCGCCTCGTCGCCCCGCGCGAAGCCGAACACGATTATTCCGTTGATCACCACGGCCGCCGCCTCATCATCCGCACCAATTCCGGCGGCGCAGAAGACTACCGCATCGTGGAAGCACCCATCGACACGCCAGGGCGCGAGCACTGGGCGGAGATCGAACCGCACCGTGAGGGACGTCTCATTCTGGATGTGGTCTCTTACCGCGATTATCTGGTGCGGCTCGAGCGCGAAGACGGCCTGCCGCGCATCGTGATCCGCCGCTTCTCCGACGGCGAAGAGCATGAGATTGCGTTCGCCGAAGAAGCCTATTCGCTCGGCATCTCGCCCGGCTACGAATACGACACTACGACGCTGCGCTTCAACTATTCCTCGATGACCACGCCGGCGCAAGTCTTCGACTACGATATGAGCACGCGCACGCGGGTCCTTCGTAAGACTCAGGAAATTCCGAGCGGCCACGATCCATCGTCTTATGTGACGAGACGGGTGATGGCACCCGCCCAGGATGGCGAGACGGTTCCCGTATCCCTCCTTTACCGCAAGGACACGGCCCTCGACCGCACCGCGCCTCTTCTGCTGTACGGGTATGGCGCCTACGGCATCAGCATTCCGGCTGGATTTTCCACTAATGCGCTTAGCCTGGTCGACCGAGGCTTCGTCTATGCCATCGCCCATGTCCGCGGCGGAAAGGATAAGGGCTATCACTGGTACACGGACGGGAAGCGCGAGAAGAAGCCGAACACATTTACCGACTTCATCGCCGCGGGCGACTTTCTCGCGCGCGAAGGCTTCACCAGCAAAGGCCACATTGTCGCCCAAGGTGGCAGCGCTGGCGGCATGCTCATGGGCGCGGTGGCAAACCTGGCGCCGGAGCTTTTTCTCGGTGTCATCGCCGAGGTGCCCTTTGTCGATGTGCTGACCACCATGCTCGACACCACGCTTCCGCTGACACCGCCGGAGTGGCCCGAGTGGGGCAACCCCATCGAAAGTGCCGAAGCCTATCGGACCATCGCCGCCTACTCGCCTTACGACAATGTTGCTGCTCACCCCTACCCGCACATTCTTGCGCTGGCGGGTTTGACCGACCCCCGCGTCACCTATTGGGAGCCGGCGAAATGGATCGCGAAGCTGCGCGACCTCGCGGCAGGCGATGCGCTGCTGCTGCTGCGCACAAACATGGAAGCCGGACACGCCGGCGCCTCCGGTCGCTTCGATCGGCTGAAAGAGGTGGCCCTTGCCTATGCCTTCGCGCTGAAGATCACCAACAAGGCTTGCGTTTAATGGAACTGGCCGAGCTCGCATTCGCGGCTTAGCCTTTCCACCTCTAGTCGGTGCGACGCCACCTATGCGACAGTGGCGTTCGCAGTTTCAAAACCGTTGAGCCAACCCATGTTGCTTTCCCGCGAAAAGTCCCAACTCCTCATTGTCGATGTCCAGGGCAATCTGCTCGCAGCCATCGACGGCAAGGACTGGGTTTTGGAGCGCTGCCAGCGCCTTCTCCGCGCCGCACGCGCGCTCAACATTCCCGTCACGGTGTCCGAGCAATATCCCAAAGGGCTCGGTCCCACCGTCGATCCGCTTCGCGATCTTCTCGGCAACGCGGATGTCGTCCTCGAAAAGATCGAGTTTTCTTGCGTCAAGAATGAAGCGCTGCGAGAGCGGCTCCACGAATTGCGGCGGCAGGGACGCTCGCAAGTCGTCATCGCCGGCATAGAGGCCCATGTCTGCGTGACACAAACCGCCATCGATCTCGAGGCGCAGGGCTTCGAGGCCTTCGTCGTCGCCGACGCCGTCGGCTCACGCGCCAAAGAGAGTCGCAAGCTTGCCATCGCCAGGCTGGGCAGATCCGGCGCCGATGTTGTCAACAGCGATATGGTGATCTTCGAGTGGCTAGAGCGGGCCGGAACGCCGGAGTTCAAGGAACTTCACCCTCTGGTGAAATAGCTTGGCCGATCGTTTGCGAAGCTGAACGGAAGCTGCAAAACCGGTTCAGCCGGCGTTCAGCCGAGCGCAGGCAAATTCTAAAGCGTCAGATCCCTGTACTGATGTAGCAAACCTTCCTCGGCACCGGGCGCGGGATTCAGGGGTCCCGCGTCCACCCCTTCACCAAATCATCGCTCGTTCGGAGCGGCGCGCGGCGGGTCCGGCCCCGCCGAGCCTGCCTTGCCTCACGCGGTGGGAACTATTAGCTTCCCGCTGGCTTTTCTTACATTCCCAATACAAGTGGAGGCTGCCTTGGCATTCGAACTCCCCCCATTGCCTTACGATTATGATGCGCTTCAGCCCCACATGTCGGCTGAGACGCTCCAGTATCACCACGACAAGCACCACCAGGCCTATGTCGACACGCTGAACAAGCTGCTGCCGGGATCGGGTTTCGAGGGCAAAAGCCTCGAGGACATCGTGAAAGAGAGCTACGGCAAGAACCAACCGATCTTCAACAACGCCGGTCAGCACTTCAATCACACCCATTTCTGGCGGTGGATGAAGAAAGGCGGCGGCGGCAAGAAACTTCCCGCGAAGCTGCAGACGATGATCGACAAAGATCTCGGCGGCTATGACAAATTCCGCAACGACTTCATCGAAGCCGGCAAGGGCCAGTTCGGCTCAGGTTGGGCTTGGCTAACGCTGAAGGACGGCAAGCTCGAAGTGACGAAGACGCCGAACGGAGAGAACCCGCTCGTTCACGGCGGTTGGCCGCTGCTCGGCGTCGACGTTTGGGAACACTCTTATTACATCGACTACCGCAACGCCCGGCCAAAATATCTCGAGGCCTTCGTAGACAATCTCATCAACTGGGACCATGTCGAAGAGATGCTAGAGAAGGCGTCGAGTTAGCGGCGCACCACACGGCTAAAACAAGAAATGGCCGGGTTGCACCCGGCCATTTTGATTCGCAGGCTGATTGAGCCGATCTCCCCAACCGATTCAGGTCTCAGCGGATTCCCGTGAATCCCCCACCGCTGCTTCCGCGCTTTATCCCGCCGAATGGGCCGCGCTTGATGGCATCGGCCACGCCGTCCTTTATTGCTTTTTCCGCCATTCGGGTTGCCGCAGGCACGACAGACTTGACGAGCTGCTTGCCAAGCGTCGTCCAAAACCCATCGCTGCGCGATGCACCGCCGGTCTTCTTCTGTGCAACTTTCTCTTCAGCCTGCCCTGCTTGGGCCTCTGCACGTTCGGCCGTCCTGTTCGCTAGAATCTCATAGGCAGACTCGCGGTCCATGGCCTCATCGTACTCCCCGCGCACTGGGCTTGCCTTGATCACCGCCTTGCGCTCGCCCTCGGTGATTGGACCGACGCGTGCATTCGGCGGTTTGATGAGAGTGTGCTCGACCATGGTCGGCTGCCCCTTGGGATCGAGAGTCGAGACCAGCGCCTCGCCGATGCCGAGCTGCATAATCGCCTGTTCGGTGTCGATCTCCGGATTCTTGCGGAAGGTCTGCGCCGCTGCCCTCACCGCCTTCTGCTCCGCGGGCGTGAAGGCGCGCAAGGCGTGCTGGATGCGGTTGCCAAGCTGACGCGACACCGTGTCGGGAATGTCGAGCGGATTTTGCGTCACGAAATAAACCCCGACCCCCTTTGACCGGATCAGCCGGACGACCTGCTCGACCTTCTCCAGCAGCGCCTTGGGTGCATCCTTGAACAGGAGATGCGCCTCGTCGAAGAAGAAAACCAAGTTCGGTTTGTCCGGATCGCCGACCTCGGGCATTTCCTCGAAAAGCTCAGAGAGCAGAAACAGCAGAAAGGTCGCGTAGAGCCTGGGCGAGTCCATCAATCTGTCGGCGGCGAGGATGCTGATATAGCCACGGCCGTCCCGCGCGGTCCGCATCAGGTCGGTGATCTTCAGCGCCGGCTCGCCGAAGAAATGATTGGCGCCCTGCTGCTCCAGCACCAGCAAGGAGCGCTGAATTGAGCCGACAGAGGCCTTGGCGATGTTTCCGTATTTCGTGGTGAGCGTGTCTGCGCGCGCGGCGAGGTCCTCCAGAAGGGCTTGGAGATCCTTGAGATCGATCAGCGGCAGCTTCTCCTCGTCGGCGATCCTGAACGCGACGTTGAGTACGCCCTCTTGCGTATCGTTCAGGTTCATGAGGCGGGAGATCAGCAGCGGCCCCAGCTCCGAGACCGTTGCCCGGATCGGATGACCGCTTTCGCCAAAGAGATCCCAGAAGATCACGGGATAGGCCTGATAGTGGACTGTATAGTCGATCTCTTTGGCGCGCGCCTCAATCCAGGGTTTCGACTCCCCGGTCTCTGCTATCCCTGAGAGGTCGCCCTTCACGTCGGCGCAGAAGACCGGAACGCCCTGATCGGAAAAGGCTTCCGCCAAACCCTGGAGCGTGACGGTCTTGCCGGTCCCCGTCGCCCCCGTGATCAGGCCATGACGATTGGCGAGCCGCAGAAGGATGAATTCGGGTTTGACGCTTTGGCCGATATAGATCGACTCTGCCGGGGCTAGCGCCGCTGTCTCGCCATCTCCTTTGGTCCCTTTCGCCGGTGCGGCTTTGCGCTTCGCCATGGTGCCTCCCTCTACTCCCGGTTCCGCTTACTCTAGTGGCTGGCGCGGTATCGGCAAAGGCGCCTCGACACGTCGCTCCATGAGGACGTCTCCATCGCTTGGTATGGCGCTTCCCCTCGTGCTAGGACGAGATGGAGCTTAGGTCTTGATAGCAATGGCGGAACTCTCTTTTGGGCACGACTTTCCTCCTTCCGGCGAGGCCGAATGGCAGGCGCTTGTCGAACAGGCGCTCAAGGGCGCCCCGTTTAGCTCGCTGAAATCGTACAGTCTTGATGGCATCGTTATCGAGCCACTTTACGCGCGTGCCTCGGACGCGCACCCACTACCGCGCCGCATGGCGGCGGGGCCATGGGGGGTCATGCAGCGGGTCGAGCTTCCCGATTCCCTTGCCGCGAATAAGCAAATCCTTGAGGACTTGAACAACGCCGCCACCGGGCTCGTACTCGTGTTTGACGGCGCGATCGGCGACTACGGCAATGCCTTGCAGCCGACACCCGACACGATCGCGCAGTCGCTGGAAGGGGTCTATCTCGATGCAGGCGTTGCGATCGAGCTCGACCTCGGACCCGCCTGCAAAGACACAACCTTCATGCTCGCCAATCTGGTGAAAGCGCGAGGAACGTCGCCCGGCAGCGCCAATATCCGATTCGGGCTCGCACCCTTGAGCGTCCTCGCCGCGAATGGCCGGAACTCGGCCGCGTGGGACGCCATGGGCCCGCTCTTCGCCGCGCTCGTCACCGAGTTGAAGGACCAGGGCTTCGCGGGGCCCTTCGCCGCCGGCGACGGCCGGCCTGTCCACGCCGCGGGGGGCTCCGAGGCGCAGGAGCTCGCTTTCGCGCTTGCGACCGCTGTTTCGTATCTGCGTGCTTTGGAAGCCGGTGGCATGGATCTCGATGCGGCACGGGAGGCGATCTACTTCCGTCTCGCCGCAGATCAGGATCAATTCTTCACGGTCGCCAAGTTCCGCGCCCTGCGCAAACTCTGGGCTCGGATCGAGGCTGCTTGCGGTCTTCAGCCGCGCCCCAAGTTCATCGCGGCGGAAACCGCCTGGCGCATGATGACGAAGCGCGATCCCCACAGCAACATTGTGCGCAGCACGATCGCGAGCCTTGCCGCAGCGGTCGGCGGTGCGGACGCCATCACGGTGCTGCCGTTCACCGCCGCCATCGGATTACCTGACGGCTTCGCCAGGCGCATCGCGCGCAATACCCAGACCATCCTCATCGAAGAGTCGAACCTGCATCGCGTCGTGGACCCTGCCGCTGGCGCCGGCGCCATCGAAGCGCTGACCGATGCGCTTTGCCTTGCAGCTTGGAGCCTCTTCCAGGAGATCGAGCAGGCCGGCGGTGCAGCCGAAGCGTTGAACACGGGTCTCATTCAGCGCCAGGTGGCGAAGGTCCGCGGCGAGCGCGAAGCCAGGGTGGCGCGGCGCGAGGACGTTCTGATCGGCACCAGCGACTTTCCCGACCTCGCCGAACGGCCCGCCAGCATTCTTGAAAGCTCGCCGCGGCAGCAACCGGCAACTCCACCGGAGATGGTCGAGCCTCTCAATCGAATGCGTCTCGCCGAGGCCTTCGAGGCCTTGCGAGATGCGAGCAATGCGAAACTTGTAGGCAGTGGCCAACGTCCCAAAGTCTTTCTCGCCTGCCTCGGCAGGCCGGCGGACTTCAGTGCCCGCGCAGGTTTCGCCAAGAACCTGTTCGAATCTGGCGGCATCGAGGCTCTTGTGCCGCAAGGTGCTCAGACCATCGATGACATCGTAACCTCATTCAGGGCGTCCGGCGCCGGCCTCGCCTGCCTCTGCTCGTCTGACAAAGTTTATGCCGCCGAAGCAGAGCCCACAGCGAAGGCCCTGAAGGCGGCGGGCGCGACGCGCCTCTATCTCGCTGGCAAGCCGCGCGGCAACGAGGCAGACTTGAAGGCTGCCGGCATAGAGACATTCCTGTCTCAAGGCTGTGATACGCTTGCCGTGTTGCGAGCAGCCATGAACATTAAGGTAGAGCGGCCATGACCCGCATACCGGCCTTCAGCACCGTCGCCTTCCAGGACGCCACATGCGAAGTTTCAACTTCGGCGGATGCCCCGGCATGGGCAACGCCGGAAGGCATCGCGGTGAAGCCTGCCTACGATTCCAGCGATCTCAGCCAACTGGAATTTCTCGACGGCGTCCCAGGCCTGCCGCCTTTCGTGCGCGGCCCTTATCCTACGATGTATGTGCAGCGGCCCTGGACCATCCGCCAATATGCCGGCTTCTCCACCGCTGAAGACTCCAACGCTTTCTACCGCCGCAACCTCGCTGCCGGCCAGCAAGGCGTCTCCGTCGCCTTCGATCTCGCTACGCATCGCGGTTATGATTCCGACCACCCCCGCGTCACCGGCGATGTCGGCATGGCAGGTGTCGCGATCGACTCCATCTACGACATGCGCACGCTGTTCAACGGCATCCCGCTCGACAGCGTGTCGGTATCCATGACCATGAACGGCGCGGTGCTGCCAGTGCTCGCGCTCTTCATTGTCGCCGGCGAAGAGCAGGGCGTACCGCCGGAACAGCTTTCAGGAACGATCCAGAACGACATCCTGAAAGAGTTCATGGTGCGCAACACCTATATCTACCCGCCCGCGCCCTCGATGCGGATCGTGTCCGACATTTTCGCCTACGCTAGCAAGAACATGCCCAAGTTCAATTCCATTTCCATTTCCGGCTATCACATGCAGGAAGCCGGAGCGACCGCGGACCTCGAGCTCGCCTATACGCTCGCCGACGGCATCGAATATGTGCGCGCCGGTGTGAAGGCCGGACTCGATGTCGATGCTTTCGCGCCGCGACTTTCCTTTTTTTGGGCCATCGGCATGAACTTCTTCATGGAGATCGCCAAGATGCGCGCCGCGCGGCTGCTCTGGGCGCAGCTCATGCAAGAGTTTAAGCCGCAGGATCCGCGCTCTTACACGCTGCGCACGCATTGCCAGACGAGCGGCTGGAGTCTCGCCGCACAAGATGTCTTCAACAATGTCGTGCGCACCTGCGTCGAAGCGATGGCGGCAACGCAAGGCCATACGCAGTCGCTGCATACGAACGCGCTGGACGAAGCGCTGGCGCTGCCGACGGATTTTTCGGCGCGAATTGCCCGCAACACCCAGCTCATTCTACAGCAGGAGTCCGGGACGACTCGCACCATCGATCCCTGGGGCGGTTGCTTCTTTGTCGAGCGCCTCACGGCCGATCTCGCCAAGCGCGCGATGCAGCACATCGAGGAAGTCGAGAAGATCGGGGGCATGGCGCGGGCCATCGAGGCCGGTATCCCGAAGCGCAATATCGAACAGGCGGCAACCGCCACCCAAGGCCGCATCGACTCCGGCCGCCAGACGATCGTCGGCGTCAATAAATACCGGCCGGGCAGCGACGCGGAGATCGACATTCTGAAGGTCGACAATCGCGATGTGCGCCGTCAGCAGTTGGAAAAACTCGCGCGCCTTAGGGCCGAGCGCGACGAAGCCGAGGTGCAATGCGCCCTCGACGCCTTGACCCAGTTTGCTGAAACCGGCACGGAAAACCTTTTGGAGGCCGCTGTCGCAGCCGCCCGTGTTAAGGCGACGGTAGGCGAGATATCCTATGCACTGGAGAAGGTGTATGGCCGCCACCGGGCCGACGTTTCGGCGGTGACGGGCGTCTATAAAGCGGAGATGGGGCTTATGGACGGAAGCATGAGCCGGCTCAACGATCTGATCGAGCGTTTCGAAGAGGATCAGGGCCGCCGCCCGCGCATTTTGGTGGCGAAGATGGGTCAGGATGGCCACGACCGCGGGCAGAAGGTTATCGCCTCGGCCTTTGCCGATCTTGGCTTCGATGTCGATATCGGGCCCCTGTTCCAGACACCAGAGGAAGCCGCGCGCCAAGCCGTCGAAAACGACGTGCATATTGTCGGCGTGTCGTCGCTCGCCGCCGGCCATCTGACGCTCGTGCCAGCCTTGCGCGAGGCACTCGAAGCCGAGGGTCGCGGCGACATCATGGTCGTAGTCGGCGGCGTCATTCCGCCCCAGGATTACCCCGCCCTCTACGAAGGCGGCGCCAAGGCAATCTTCGGCCCGGGCACGCCAATTGCAGATGCGGGGATGGACATCTTGCAGAAGCTGCTCACCGGCGCCGGCGCCAAGCAAGCCGCGGAATAGGTTGGTCTGCGTAACTGCAAGACTTACGCCTTGCGCTGTGCCGCGTTTGCCCCTACCCCGCTCGCCATGGGCGGCAACGCGAAATCCCAGATCGACATCGATGCCACGGTCAAGAGCGTCCGCAGCGGTGACCGTGTCGCGCTCGCCCGCGCCATCACCCTGGTCGAGAGCCAAAGGCCCGACGATCATCATCGCGCGCAGGGATTGCTCGACCGTCTCCTTCCCGACACCGGCAAAGCGATCCGGGTTGGCATCAGCGGCGTCCCCGGTGCCGGCAAATCCACGTTGATCGATCAGCTCGGTCTCAACCTCGTCGCACAAGGCCACAAGGTCGCCGTGCTCGCCGTCGATCCAACGTCCAGCCGCAGCGGCGGCTCCATTCTCGGCGACAAGACCCGCATGGGCCGCCTCGCGATGGAGGCCAATGCCTTCATCCGCCCCTCCCCGGCCGGCGACAGCCTCGGCGGCGTGACCAAGACGACGCGCGAGACGATCGCGCTCGTCGAAGCTGCAGGTTATGACGTGGTGCTGGTCGAGACGGTGGGCGTCGGGCAATCCGAGACGGCCGTGTCGAACATGGTCGACGTCTTTGTTGTCGTCGGCCTGCCCGGCGCAGGCGATGAGTTGCAAGGCATCAAGCGCGGTCTCCTGGAGCTCGCCGACGTCATTGCCGTCAACAAAGCCGAAGGCGACAATGTCGATCGCGCCAACCGCGCCGCCATGGAGTATCGCACCGCGCTGCACATTCTCGCCGCGGGTCAACAAAACTGGTCGCCGGTCGTACTTACGGTGTCGGCGCGCGACAATCTCGGTCTCGATGAACTATGGACGAAGGTTCTGGAACGGCATGAATCGTTGCGGGAGTCCGGTGCATTGCTGAAGCGCCGCAGTGCACAGGCCGTTGCCTGGATGCGCGAGATCTTCGAGCAGCGCCTTCTAGCGTCCTTTAAGGGCAGCCGCCAAGCCGCGAAACAATGGACGCAGCTTGAGGACAACGTTCGCGCCGGCGATATGACTCCGGCCGCTGCCGCCCTTGAACTCAGCCGACTCGTAGGCGTCAAGGACTCCGAATAGACTAAGTGTGAAGGAGGCGGGCGACCGTTCACGGCATGACCGAGCTTCGCGTACTCCTCACAGGATTCGGCCCCTTCCCCGGCACGCCTGACAATTCGTCCGCTTGGCTTGCTGACTCTTTCGCGACAAGGACAGGCGAACGTTCATACCAACTGCATGCCGAGGTCTTGCCCACCGAATGGGATGCCGTTGCCCGCATACTTCCCAGCCTTCTCGATACTTTGAAGTCGGACATTGCCCTGCATTTTGGCGTCAGTCCGCGCACCTCCAGTTTTCGCATCGAGCGCTTCGCGCATAACGAAATGAGGGCTCGAGCAGACGCCGCGGGCATGGTTCCTGATCGAAGCACGATTGTCGCTGGCGGCGCGATCCGTCTCGCAACGCGGCTCCCTGCGAGCGACCTTGCCGGCCACCTCTGCGGCTGCGGCATGCGCGCCTCGCCATCTGGGTGCGCCGGCCGTTATCTCTGTAACTTTCTTTACTATCTTTCGCTGGATTGGGCCGCACGGCAGGAAAGTCCTTGTCTTGCGGCTTTCGTCCACATGCCGCCGCTCCCGGCGGATGGCGGGCCTTTCAGCGAAGTGGAGCTTTTGCGCGCGGCCGAGCAGATTTTGGGTTTTTTGGTCGCCTTCGCGAGCGAGCGGGACCGCACAATAATGCTACAAGCTCGAAGTGGTCCCGAGCTTGCCGCTTGGAATGCTTCCGCAGCGAAAGGTTTTTGAAGATGACGATTGGCCGCCGACAATGGATGCTCGCGGGTTTGGGTGTGGGTCTCGCCGCTGTTGCAGGTTTGCGCGTTGTGGTCGCGCGCGAGGAGCAAACGGGCGGTGCCTTCAGCACCTATGGTGTCGTGCCGGCGGGCGGTGAGATCGACCAAACGGCTACGCTTCAAAGTGCAGCGGACATGGCCGCACAGTCAGGCACGCCCCTTTTCCTTCCTGCCGGCATCTACTCCGTCGGCCGCATCGAGCTTAAGTCGGGCACTCAGGTCCACGGCGTGCCCGGACGCACGATTCTACGGTATCGCTCGGGCGGCGCGGTCCTAAGCATCAACCAAGCGGATGATGTCGGGCTGAAGGACCTTGTTCTCGATGGCGCCGATCAGCCGCTTGGCGAGGGTGGCGCGCTCCTCGTCGCTGTCGACGCGAAACATCTCAGCGTGGCGGATTGCCGCTTCCTTGGGAGCACCGGCGACGGCGTGGTGCTGCGCCGTGTCGCCGGCCGGATCTGCGAGTGCGAGATCGGCGGCAGCCGCAACGGCGGCATTTTCAGCGAGGACGCTGCCGGCCTGGAGATCACGGACAACCACGTTCGTGACTGCGGCAACAACGGCATACAGATTTGGCGGTCCAAGCCGGGCGAAGATGGCACGATCGTCACCGCCAACCGTATCGAACGCATCGGCGCCGAGAGCGGCGGCAGGGGCCAGAACGGCAATGGCGTGAACGTCTTTCGCGCCGGCTCGGTTCTCGTCAGCGCGAACCGCATCACCGATTGCGCGTTCACCGCCATTCGCGCCAATTCCAGCGCCAATTGTCAGATGATCGGCAATTCCTGTGCCCGGTTCGGCGAGGTCGCGCTTTATGCCGAGTTCACCTTCGAAGGCGTCATCATCGCCAACAACGTGGTTGACAAGGCGGCAATGGGAGTCTCGGTCACCAACTTCAAGCAGGGCGGCAGGCTCGCGGTGGTGCAGGGAAACCTCATCCGCAATCTCTTTCTGCGCAAGGACGTCGACTCACGCGGCGTTGGGATCGCGGTCGAAGCCGACAGCGTCGTCCGTAACAACGTCATCGAGGGCGCCCCTGCCTACGGCATTCGCATCGGTTGGGGCAGCTATCTCCGCGACGTGACCGTCACAGACAATCTAATCCGAAATGCTCACATCGGTATCGGCGTATCGGCGGATTCCACGACCGGCCCCACCCTGATCACGGACAACTTGATCACCGGGTCGAAAGAAGGGGCGATCCGCGCCATGAACGGCGCAACGCCCATCGGTCTCGACCTCGCTCGTGCAAACGCGGAGGCCTATCGCAACATCGCTGCATTTTCCAACGTTACCGGCTGAGCACGGCGCGGTTGCTGCGCTTTTGGACTGGCGCGCTCATTGCCGCTGATCGGTACTTTGCACCTGACGGAAGCATCAGGACGGATGCAGGGTTTCGGCAGCGGCCGCTATGAGTTTAGCGCTGGCGCGGATCTCTCCCACCTGAAGGCCTTTCCAGTTTCGGATCCTTCCGGAAAGCCGCTCGGCGAGAGGGGAAGACGCCGCGGGAATGATCGCGCCGATCAACGCGCAAAGGACATGCTCGGCGCCCCGCTTAGTACCGTCGTCGACCTTGAGGGCAAGGCCGAGACCAAGTTCCGGGAAGGCCGCGCAATGCACACCCTCCGCGCCACCCTTGACGAAGACGGGCGGACCGACGCCGCGTAAGATTATGGTATCGAGTCTCCCCGCACCGGCAACGAGCGCAGGCGCTTCATGGCAAGCGCGGCGAAGCCGTTCCGCCGCTACCTTGCGCTCTGTTGTGAACCCCTTCCCCGCTCCGAACCGTGCAAAGCCTTGCGCCAGCGCCCTGAGCGGGACCGCCCATGTCGGAATTGAACAGCCATCGACTCCCATCGGACTCTGCGCGAGCGCGACGCCGCAAATCTCTGAAATGACTCGTTCGATCATGATTTGAAGCGCATGCTCGGGCTGTTCATAGCCGCGAACCTCGAAACCGAGATGCACCGACGTCGCCAGAATCCCGGCGTGCTTTCCCGAACAGTTATTGTGGACTGGAAGCGGACTTGAGCCGCCACGGAATAGCTCCCGCGCGGCCTCTTCGCTGAGAGGCCAATGTGCGCCGCAGGCAAGCAGGCTCTCGTCGAGACCGGCCTTGGCGAGCAAGCTGCGCACGGCGGCCACATGAATAGCCTCTCCACTATGCGAGGCGCACGCCACCGCAAGTTCATCGTTGCCGAGACCGAACGCGTCTGCCGCGCCGCTCTCTACGAGCGGTAGAGCTTGCATGGCTTTGACCGCAGAACGCGGAAAGATCGGCGTCTCGACGTCTCCCATAGCGAGAAGCAACCGCCCGCTCGCATGAGTAACTGCGAACGCGCCGCGATGGCGGCTTTCGACGATGCCGCCCCTCGTAACCTCGACGAGGACGGGATTGTCGGATGCGCCTTCAGGCATGAATCCAATCCTGCGCCGGCACCGCTAACGTGCTTACCGGAATCAACTTTTCGCCGATGCCGATCACTCGGCCGTTGGGCTGCCGGCGCGATGCACCTGTCTGGGCACGGCGTGACTCGCAGGCGCAAACTCCATTGGCGCGCCCGTGGCATGCTTGGAGGTGCGGATCACGAGCGAGGTCTTGACGCTCGCGACGTTAGGCGCTGCCGTGAGGTCATGGATAATAAAGTCCTGAAACGCATTCAGGTCCGGCGCCACGCAGCGCAGAATGAAGTCGATCTCCCCCGACAGCATGTAGCAGTCCCGCGCGATTGCCCATTTGCGCGCGCGCTCCTCGAAGGCGATCAAGTCGGCCTCCGCCTGGCTGTGCAACCCCACCATGGCGAAAGCAGTCACCTCGAAGCCGAGCACCTTCTCGTCGAGGAGCGCCATGAAGCCTTTGATGATTCCCGCCTCCTCGAGAGCGCGGACGCGGCGGAGGCAGGGCGGGGCGGAGATGCCGACCCGGCGGGAGAGTTCTATATTGGTGAGGCGGCCGTCGGCCTGCAGCTCCCGCAGGATATGCCAGTCTGTCGTATCGAGGCGGGCCGAGCGCATAGGCATGCTCCTGGACGCAATTGAGACCCCGCGTTAGAAGCGGCGATCGCCTCATCCACGCGGCCATTCGCGTCACTTTAGTTCAACGGACGCAAGAATCGAAAAGAAAATGACCACGGTCCGTTCCAAAAGTTTTGACGACGCGCAATTTTCCGCAGAAAAGGGTGGCTGGCCCCACGCAAAGACTTTCGCAGACGAGACCTGGATTCTGACCGACGGGACGGCGGGGACGGAGGCGCAATGCATCGCGGTGGCCGAGGGGGTTGGGCTCCCCTACAGCGCGCGACGCGTGCACCCGCGCGGCGCCTTGCGGCTTCTCCCGGTGCGCCTTCAGCTTGCCGTGCCCCCTCATATCCGCCTTCGTTTCACGGACGCGAGCCAGCCGCTGACCCCGCCCTGGCCGCGCCTGATCCTCTCCAGCGGCCGGCGCGGCGTGCCCACCGCTCTTGCGGTGAAGCGCCTCTCCGGCGCGCTTGCCGTGCACATCCAGGATCCGAAAGTCCCGGCGCGTCTGTTCGACTTGGTCGCTGCCCCGCTCCATGACGATCTCAACGGGCCCAATGTCATCGCCACCATGGGCTCCGTGCACCGTGTCTCGCCACAGCGTGTTGCGGAAGAAGCCGCGCGCTTCGAACCAAGCTTCGCTATCCTGCCCCACCCCCGCATCGCCGTGCTGCTCGGCGGCACGAGCGGGGCTTTTACATTCGGCGCAAGCGAGGCGGAAGCGTTGGGCGCGACACTCGCGAGCCTCGTCAAGGAGACCGGAGGCAGCCTGCTTGTCACGCCCTCGCGGCGGACGGACAGGGACGAAATCGCGGCATTCTCTGAAGCGATACAAGGCGTGCCGCACTTCCTCTGGGACGGCGGCGGCGAGAACCCCTATCTCGCGATGCTCGGCAGCGCCGATGCGATCGTCGTGACGGAAGACTCCGTCAACATGGTCACGGAGGCCACAGGCACCGGCAAGCCGGTCTATGTGCTGTCCCTTCCCGGCAAATCGCGGCGGCTCGGGCGCTTCCACGCAGCGATGCGCGAACGCGGCGCCACCCGCTCGTTCGAGGGCAGAATCGAGACCTGGAGCTATCCCCCTATCAACGATACCGAACTGGTCGCTGGCGCCATCCGCCGCGCGCTGAAGCTTGAAACCACAACGTAAATCGCTCGCCGGCCGCGCCGGGTTGCGCTTCACGCCATGTATGCTTACCTCTTGCAGTCCTTCCGCATCTCCGAGGCAGGTTTCATGGCTTCCCGCCGCGCCAAGCTGATCATTATCGGGTCGGGCCCCGCAGGCTACACGGCCGCGATCTATGCCGCGCGCGCTATGCTGAAGCCGCTCCTGATTGGGGGCATCCAGCCCGGCGGCCAGATGACCATCACCACCGACGTCGAGAACTATCCGGGCTTCGCCGACGTGATCCAGGGCCCCTGGCTCATGGAGCAGATGCGCCGCCAGGCCGAGCATGTCGGCACCGAGATCATCGCCGACCATATCGAGCAGGTGGATCTGAAGCGCACCCCCTTCCTGCTTAGGGGCGACAGCGGCACCGACTACAGCGCGGACAGCGTCATCATCGCCACGGGCGCGCAGGCGCGCTGGCTGGGGCTGCCGTCGGAGAACCATTTCAAGGGCTTCGGCGTGTCGGCGTGCGCTACCTGCGACGGCTTTTTCTTCCGCGACAAGACCGTCGTGGTCATCGGCGGCGGCAATACGGCGGTCGAGGAGTCGCTCTATCTCGCCAATCTTGCGAGCCAAGTCATCCTCGTGCATCGCCGCGGCGTGCTCCGCGCCGAGAAGATCTTGCAGGAGCGGCTCTTCGCCAACACGAAGATCGACGTGATGTGGAACTACGAGCTCGACGAGGTGCTCGGCACACATGATCCCCACAACGTCACCGGCGTGAGACTGAAAAGCACGCTGACCGGCGAAATCGTTCCGATAGCCGCAGACGGCGTCTTTATCGCCATCGGCCACACGCCGCAGACGGATTTGTTCAAGGGGCAGCTCGACATGACGCCGTCCGGCTATATCGTCACCGCACCCGGCACGACCCAGACCAGCGTGCCCGGCGTCTATGCCGCCGGCGACGTCACCGACGAGATTTACCGCCAGGCCGTCACCGCCGCAGGCATGGGCTGCATGGCCGCGCTAGACATCGAGCGCCATCTCGCCGGTATCGATCTCGTGGCACACGCCGCCGAATAGCCTCGCGCGTCCCTCATTTCGACGCCATCACTTCGCCGCCGGCCAAGGCATGATCGGCACGGCGCTGATCGCATTCGCCGGCGGCCCATCGATGATCTTGGTGCTGATGGCGAGATAGACGAGCGTCCTCCGTTTCCGGTCGACGATGCTTTAGATGCCCGTTTTCTTGAAGAAGATGGAGGTCTTCTCGCTGAACGCGGCCTCCCGATCCGGCAGCGTCGCGATGTCGATCGTGATCGGCCCCATTTGCCGGCACGACACCGAGAAATTGGACGGGTCTTCGTTGAGCCCGAACGGCTGGCCCCAGCCGCCCTTCCTCGCCTGCGAGATGTAGCAGGTGACGCCCGCCACCTTGGGATCGTCGAATTGACTGATGCAGACCTTGTCGTTCGGCGACAGCAGATTGAATGTGGTCGAGAGGCAATCGAGATCGTCGGCGCGTACGGAAGCCGACGGCGCCAGGACGACCACCGCGCAGGATAGCAGCGCCGTCACGGCTGCCTTCCGCAGAACGGCAACGAGTTGAATCGCCGCATGCTTCGCTCCATCCATTTGGCCGGTGATCTCGTTCGACACCGCCTGCGTCTCACCTAGTCATCATCGGGTGTTTTGCAACTTCATGGGGACTGCGCCTGGCGTTCCTCGTCATTCCGGCGCAAGCCGGATCCAGAATGCTTCGCTCTACCCCGGCTTTCGCCGGGGTGACCCGCAAGGGGCGCAGCAGAAAATTTCCCGCCGGGCGGCGCCCGCAAGGCTCAAGGGGGATGGCGCGCCGAAAGACGCAAACCTTTGGTGTCCGCGATCCTTGAAAGGACCACGGCGGGCGCCTCGCGGCGCGCCATTCGCGCTCATGCAGCACAGGAAAGCGCAACACGAACGCATAGCGGCGATATTAGAGCCCATGTCGCGACGCCTTACCTCTGTTCCGCCTCTTGGCAGATTGACCTGGGTTTTCCATGACCAGGCAGCCGCGAGTTAGGACCCCTGAGGCTGGTCGCTGTTTACCCGCCGGCGGGTCGGGCCAGAACTTACCGACTGTATGTCCGCCGGCACACCTCAGGCGCCGCACCCCGTCCCGCTTCACGACGCCTCATGAAACGTCCCCTTAGAAGGACGAGGTGACGGGGAGTGTAACGGAGCTTCGGCGGGCGGGGATAGATTTAGGCGCGGCCCGAGGACCGCGCTCGCTTTTCTTGCGCGGAAGGCGCAGATAAAGTGACGCGTTACACCACCTAAAGAGCGACAGGAGCACGCCATGGCGAAGGGCCAGCAGAAGAGCAATCGAGAGAAGAAGAAGCCGAAACAGGACAAGAAGAAGATCGCCGCCGCAACACCGGCGACCTCAATCGGTCAGGGCGGCAAGCCGGCGCAAAGCGGTGGCGGCAAGAAGGGGCGTTAAGCTCTACCCCTCCATGCTACCCTCACCCAAACATCAATTTCGAATCAGGGGGTTACGCTATGAGGGTCTTGCGCCGCGCCATCTTCGCCGCTTTGGTCGGCGCCGTTCTCGCCGTCTCCATGTCCGTATCGTTCGCGTCGCCAGCCCACGCATCGGCAGCGCAGATCAACGCCGATGTGCGCGCAACGCTGAATAATTTCTATGCGAGCGTGCCGGGCTCGCGCGAGCTTGCGAGCCGCGCCGCCGGCGTTCTCGTCTTTCCCACCGTCATCAAGGCGGGAATCGGCTTCGGCGGCGAATATGGCGAAGGCGTCATGCTCTCGGGCGGCAGGACCGCAGGCTACTACAATCTCGTCTCCGCCTCGTTCGGCTTCCAGCTCGGCGCGCAGGCGCGTACCATCATAATCATGTTCATGACGCCGCGCGCGCTCGACGGCTTCCAGAACAAGGCAGGCTGGAAGGTTGGCGTCGACGGCTCGGTCGCGCTCATCACGGTCGGCGCCGGCGGCGCCATCGACACCAACTCCATCACGAGCCCGGTGATTGGCTTCGTGCTCGATCCAAAGGGCCTGATGTATAATCTGACCTTGGAAGGGTCCAAGATCAGCGCATCAATCCTTGAGATCTCCCTCTCCCCGCTGGGGTGAGTGAAGCTGGCCCAATCTCGTCCCCCGGCGAAAGCCGGGGTCCAGGCCCTCACGTTTCCTCTGGATTCCGTCTTGCGCCGGAAAGACGCCTAGGATGACCCCCTCACCCGCCACGCTAAAAGCGTGTCGACCTCTCCCCGCTGGGGAGAGGAGAAAAACGCCCCGGGACATTAACCCCGGTCGCAAAGGCCGCGCCCGGCCCTGCCTGACGGCGATTGCCCATTCCGAAGCGGACAGGTTAGAACTGCGTGGGCCGACCGACCGGCCAGGAACAGGGATGCCGGTTCGGCGCTGCTCAAGCCCGGGCGCTCCTAGCGAAAGGCTTCGATGGTGCAAATGGGTTTGGGCAGGATCGCGCTGTGCGCCGCAGCGCTCGGGATCATGGCGGGCGCGGCCGAGGCCGCCCCATGCGGCAAGACCGCAGCAGGCTTCGAGAACTGGAAGCGGGCCTTCGCGCAGGAAGCGCAGGCGCAAGGCATCGGCCAGCGCGGCATCTCCGCGCTCCAGGCCACGAGCTATTCCGTCGGCACCATCCGCGCCGACCGCGGCCAGCACAGCTTCAAACTCAGCCTCGATCAGTTCATGGCGAAGCGAGGCGGGCCGGCGATCGCGTCCAAGGGCAAGCGCATGAAGTCAGCGAATGCCGCGCTGTTCAACGCGATCGAGCGGAAATACGGCGTGCCGGCCGGGCCGCTGGTCGCGATCTGGGGCATGGAGACCGGCTTCGGCTCCTTCATGGGCAACCAGCCCACCATCTCCGCGACCGCAACGCTCGCTTACGACTGCCGCCGCCCGGAATATTTCACCGACCAGCTGATGGCCGCGCTGCAGCTCGCCGATCGCGGCGTGCTGACGCCACAGACCCGCGGCGCGATGCATGGCGAAGTGGGCATGACGCAATTCCTGCCGAAATCGATCCTGCTCTACGGCGTGGACGGAAACGGCGACGGCGTCGTGAACCTGAACACCAAAGCCGACGCGCTCGCCTCCACCGCGAATTTCCTCAAAGGGCATGGCTGGACCGCGGGCGCGGGCTATCAGCCGGGGCAGCCCAACTTCGCCGCCATCCAGGGCTGGAACGCCGCCGGCGTCTACCAGCAGGCGATCGCGCTCATCGCGCGGCAGATCGACGGCGGGTAACAAGCGACATGCCCAGCGTCGCCCCGATCCGTCGTTCGCAGAATCGTGAGGCCCATCATGGGGAAATTGACGGCTGGTCTCTTTCTGCTTGCAGTACTGGGGTGCGGGATCGCGGGCGCGCATGCCGAAACCGGCGATGTCCCCGGCAGCAAGGACTATCCCGGCATCGGCCGCTTCGGCGGCAGTGTGATAACGGGCTATGAGGCTAAGGACTTCGACGCGGCGCGCCTCCGCCTTTCAAGGATGGCACGCCGACGCGCGAGATGACGCCCGAGGGCCGCATCACGCGCATCGCCTACAAGACCGGTCACGGCCCTTCGATATTGGAAGTGGCGCGCAATTTCGAGACGCAGCTCTCGAAGGCGGGGTTCGACACGTTGCTCTCCTGCACCACCGATCAATGCGGCGGCATCCCCTTTACCGAGGCTCTCGACACGCTGCCGATCCCGCAAATGTGGGTGGACGGTTTCGATTATCGCTATTTCTCCAGCCGCAAAGCCACCGAGGCGGGCGAAACATTCGCCACCGTGCTAGTGAGCAAAAACAACGATGAGATTTACGCGCAACTCGTGGTCACCGTGGTCGGCGCCATCGAGAACAAGATGATCGACGCCGCCGCCATGGCCAAAGAGCTCGGCGAGACAGGCCACATCGCCCTTTACGGGATTTATTTCGATACCGACAAAGCGGCGATCAAGCCGGAGAGCGCGCCCACCCTCGCCGAGATCGCAAAGCTCCTCGGCGCGCAACCAGCGCTCAATGTGTTCATCGTCGGCCACACCGACAATCAGGGCACGCATGAGTACAATTTGGACCTGTCGCAGCGCCGCGCCAAGGCGGTCGCCGCGGCGCTCGCCTCCGCTTACAAGATCCCGCCGAAGCGCATGCGCACGGCGGGCGTCGGGTTCCTCGCCCCCGTTGCCGCGAATAGTTCCGACGAGGGCCGCGCCCTCAACCGGCGCGTGGAACTTGTCGCGCCGTAAGCGGCAAGCTCCGGCATAGGAAGGCCCGGGACGATATCCCACGCCTTCCAACACATCAGTGATCGAGAAACAGCGAGCGGGCCCTAAGCGGCCTTCTTGGCGTAATAGGAGTTGAGGCCGGCCATCACCTTGGCCTTGTCGAACTCGGCGCCCATGCCGAGCATGGCGTCGGCGAAGCGGCTCGTGATCTCGGTGATCTGCTCGGGCGAGAGCTGGTTCAGAATCCCGATGCGAATCTGCACCGGCTCCGACAGCGTCGGCCAGATGCCGAAGCCTTGCGCGCGCGCGCCGGCGACGAGATCCTTCTCCTTGCCGGCGAGCTTGCCCGGCAGGTTGAGCACGACGAGGCTGGTCATGTTCGACGTAACCTCGCAGCCCATCGCCTCCACGGCCTGGCGCAGCGCCTTCTCGTGATAGGCGTAAGAGGATGCCTTCGCGGCCCTGCCGAAATTCAGAATGATGCGCAGCGCCTCGTGGAACGCGGCCACCGCATAGCAGGAATGCGTCTGGTGATAGGTTCCGGCCGGCACGTCCTTGCCATCGACGATGCCCCAATGCCGCGCGTCGAGGATGGGGTGATGCACATAGGTGCGGCAGCCGCGCTTCCGCACCATCTCGATCGCCTTGTCGGTGAAGCTGACCGGCGCGTAGGTAAGCGGCAGCGAGAGCACGCCCTTCTGCGGACACGACGCCCAGGCGACGATGCCGGGATAGTCGTCGATGTCGAAATCGGCGACGCCGAGGCTCGACACCGCATCGCAGATGCCCATCACGCCATGCTTGAGGCAGGCATCGCTGAAGCCCTTCACGTCGTTGATACGCCCAGAGCCGGTCTCCCAATGCGCCATGAAGGCCCATATCGGCTTGTGCTCGGCGAGCGCCTTGTCGACGGTCTCGCCCGTCACCGACTGGCCGTGCGGCGTGTCGACGGTCGTGACGCTTTTCGGCTTCGGGTTGAGGCTGTCGGTTGCAAGCTCCTCCGCAGTGGCCGCCTTCATGCGGATGGTGAGGCTGTCGATGCCGGAAAAGGTGCCGTTCGGAAACACCACAACCTTGTCGCCCGGCAGGATCAGCGAGAGCACGCAATCAAGGCCGGAAAAGCCTGTGCCGGCGACGCCGTAGGTATAGACGTTCTTGGTGCCCCACAGCTCGCGCAGCATCTCCTTGGCCTCGATCATGCCGCGCAGGACGTCCTTCTGCATGTGGTCGGCGACGCCGGTCTTGGCGAAGCGCTCCAGCACGCGCGGGTCGGTGTTCCCGGGTCCGGGGCCGGCGGCAAGGGTCTCGGGGATTTCAAGAGGCGAATATACGGTCATGGAAACACCTCAGCTAACGGTCATGGATCAAGGAAAAGGCGGCACAACCGTCTAGCGGGCCGCGCCGGTTGGGGCAAGCTTTACAAGCAGATGCGGGCACGGAACGTCCCTTCAAATACGCTCAAGCGGCCTTTTGCGAGCGGCTGGCGAGCACCTGATCGGCTGCCTTGCCCACGAGCTCCGCGAGATGGTCGAAACTTGCGCTGAAGGTGCCGACGCCGGCCGTCGCCGAGCGTAGCTCCACGATCAGGTTCTGGATCTCGGCCTCCGGCAGATGCGCCTCGACGAGATCCCAGCCCGGCCAGCCAGGGCGCGCGTCGAAGCCGAGAATATGGCCCCGATGCGAGGACACGATGGAGTTGATGCGCGCGGTCGCCTCGTTGGGCACCGCGATCTCCACCGCCATGATGGGCTCCAGCAGGACGGGCTGGCATTGCGGCATGCCCTCGCTCATGGCGATGCGTCCGGCCTGGCGGAACGCCATGTCGGACGAGTCGACCGAATGATACGAGCCGTCGATCAGGCAGACCGCGACGTCCACGACATGGAAACCGAGCGGGCCGTGACCGAGATAATCGCGCACGCCAATCTCGACGGAGGGAATGTAGTTCTTCGGCACGACGCCGCCGGTGATCTTGTCGGAGAAGGCGAAGCCCTGCCCGCGAGCCTGCGGCGCAATCGTGACGACGACATCGCCGAACTGGCCGTGGCCACCTGACTGCTTCTTGTGGCGGCCCCGCACCTCCACCGTTTTGCGGATGGTTTCCTTGTAGGGAATCTGACGCTGCCGCGTCGCGGCGTCGACGCCGTATTTGCGCACGAGCCGCTCGAGCGCGACGCGCAGATGCATCTCCCCCTGCCCCCACAGCACCATCTCCCCCATGTCCTGGCTGTGGGTAAGCGAGATGGACGGATCCTCCTCGACGATCTTGGCGATCGCCGCGGTGAGCTTCACCTCGTCCTTCTTCTCCTTGGCGGCGATCGCGAGGCCGAACACCGGCCGGGCAATCTCGGGCGTCCCGACTCCGGGACTTTTGCCCTTCTCGGTCGAGAGCGTGTTGCCGGTGGTAACGCTGTCCAGACGGCCGAAGGCCACCGTATCGCCGGGTTTGGCCTCTCCACGCTTTAGGGGCTCCTGCCCCATGAGACTGAAAATGCCGGAGATGCGTTCCTCGTCGGCGCCGCCATAGACCGACGCGCCGTCGGCGAAGCTCCCTTTGAGCACGCGCGCAAGGGTGAGCTTGCCGCCATGAGCGGTGTGGAATGTCTTGAGGACCGCGGCGCAGGATGCGGCACTCTCGACCCCGAGCCGTTCCGCCGCGTTCTGCACGAACGGGGCTTCGTGACGCAGCGCCTTGAAGAGACGCAAGATGCCGTTGCCGTTCTCCGCCGAGCCGAGCAGCACCGGGCAGATCAGCCCGTCCCGCAGCTCCTTGGATAGGTCGTCGAAGATGCGGTCGCGCGGCGGCGGCACGTCTTCCAGCAATTGCTCCATCAACTCGTCATCGTAGTCAGCGAGTTTCTCCAGCATGGAGAACCGCGCCTCCTTCTCGCGGTCCGCCAGGGTCGCAGGCATCTCGATGACTTCGCTCGGCTCATGCTCGCGATAGACGTGGGCACGCTCCAGCGCGAGGTCGATAAAACCCGTGGCGATATCGTTCTCCCAGATCGGGACCTGCCGCAGCACCAGCGGCTTCGTGCTCGCCGGCTGCAGCATGGGCACGATGTCGCGCACGCGCGATTCCGCCTTGTCGATCTTGTTGAGAAAGAGGAAGTGGGGAATGCCCCGATCCTCAAGCTGCTTGAGGATTAGTTGCAACGCCGGCAACTTCTTCTCGTCGGGCTCGCAGACGACAACCGCAGCATCGCACGCGGTGAGCGCATAACAGGCGTCGGCCTGGAACTCGATCGAGCCGGGGCAATCGAGAAAGGTAAAGGAGTCGCCGAGAAAATCCACGGTCGCCGCGTTGAGCTCGACGCTCATGCCGTGGTGACGGGCCTCGTCGGAGGCATCGCCGACGGTGTTTTTGGCGGCCATGGCGCCCTGGCGGGTAATGGCTCCCGTCCGCGCGAGAATGGCTTCGAGCAGTGTTGTCTTACCGCTGAGATAGGGGCCAACCAGTGCGATGCAGCGGGCGCTGCGGGCTGGCTGGCCCTGCGCTTGGCCCATACTCTCCTCCCTTGACGGCGTTCTCCGCGGGAAGGACTTACGCGCTTCCCGCGCCTGCCTTTATGGACGCTATCGTGTCAAGAGCCGGGCGCGCTGGCAAGCCCCCCGATCAGCTCTCGGCACGGCGGTCGGCCACGCGCTTGGACGTGGGCCTATGACGCCTTTGGCGGCTTCACGGCAATGATCATCCGCGACGGCGCGATCACGTGCCGGGGCCGAGCGGCTGGCCGTAGGAGAATTCGATGATGTGGCCCGTGGGGTCCTTGACCCCGCAGAGATAGCCCGTCGGCGGTGCGTAATCGCGCGGCTCCCAATGCAGGCAGCCGTCACGCTTCGCCCGCTCCGCGATCCGGTCCACATCCAAGCGAGACGGAACGCTAAAGCCGTAATGTGTCATGTCGTCGTTATCTTGAACATGCTCCTGTCCGCCGCCGAGAAGGACGAGGACGAAGCTCTTTTCAGATCCCGGACTGGCCAACCACACGACGCGCCCCGCCCCTTCGCCGTGCTCCTTCACGATCGTGAGACCGCAGTAGCTCTCATAGAACGCGACCGACTCGGCAAGATCGCGCACATGCAGCGCGCAATGGGTGAAGGTCTCCGTCATTCGGCCTCCCGGCGCGCTAGGCGTGCAATGCGGCAGCGGCCGCGTCGAGCACCATGTTGAACCGGCCGAAAATCCAATAATGGCCGGCCTCCTCGATCACCTCCAGCCTGCAATGCGGGAGGCTCCGGGCGAGAAGATAAGCCGCTTCGGGCGGAACGATGGTGTCGTCGCTGCCCTGCCACAGCACGGCCGGCACGGCGAGCTCGGCCAGCGCCATGTCCCACGACCGCGTGAACAGCCTGAGGTCCTGAACCGCACCGTCCACGCCTCGGCGCAAGCCCTCCCGCACCGCGTCCTGAAGATTGGCAAGAACCTCCGGCCTGGCGAACATTGCTCGATCCGACGGCGGCACGCGACGCTTCAGGAGGCCGCGCGCGAAATTCGGTATGAACCGCAATACCGCGCGAAGGCCGTAAAAGAATCCCCGGCATAATGGCGGTGAGCGGCCCATGCGAAGGAAAATAAGTTTGTGCATGAACGACAAGCTGATCGTGTCGGCTCCGTCGGCGACGGGTCCGACAGGGCTGATCAAGGCGAGCAGAGCGACGCGCCCTTGCAGCGCCGCAGCGGTCGCGACAGCGTGCGGCCCCCCGCCGGACACCCCGATGATGGCGCATCTGCCGATGCCCAACGCGTCCGCGAGCGCGACGACGTCCGCGGCAATGTCGCCTAGGGAATCCGCGTGGCGAAATTCCGAAAGCCCGTAGCCGGGCCGCTCAGGCGCAATGAGCCTCAAGCCCCGCTCCTGCGCAGCCTCGTTCGTGAGCGCAAACATGAAGCGCGAGCCGGGCGTGCCGTGGAGCGCGAACACCGGCAAGCCATCGGGGTCGCCATATTCGGCGTACCCGACCCGCCGGCCATCTGGAAGCCGCAGGACATTCGTGTCGGCCAAGATGCCTTCAGGTCGTGCGTCCATCCACCTGCGCCCTTTAACGGCGAGCGGCTAGTCGCAGCCGATGATAATATCGCCGGGGTTGATCATCAGGTTCACAACCTTGCCCTCATAGAGGCCGAGGCTTTCCAGCGCCGCGATGGTGACGCTGGCCTCTAGTGTGGCGTCGCCCGCGATGGTCACGTAGACGATCGCCGTCACCGCGCCTTTGCGGATCTCCATTATCTTGCCGGTGATCACATTGCCGGTGCTGAGCTTCATCTGTGCCCTCGAACTCGACGCTGTCGCCTCAGCTTAGATTGCCGCAAAAGTGCTGGATGCGGCGACAGGCCTCTTCCAATGCGTCGCTGCCGGTCGCGTAGGAGATGCGGAAGAAGGGCGACAGGCCGAAAGCCGCGCCGTGCACGACCGCGACCCCCTCCTCCTGGAGCAGCGTCGTCGCGAATTTCTCATCGCTGTCGATCTTGACGCCTTCGCGGGTCGTCTTTCCGATGCAGCCGGCGCAGGACGGATAGACGTAAAACGCGCCTTCCGGCGTCGGGCATTCGATGCCGGTCGCCTGGTTGAGCATGGACACGACAAGGTCACGCCGTTCCTGAAACGACTTGACCCAGTCCTTCAGGAACGCTTGCGGTCCCTTCAGCGCTTCGAGAGCCGCCCATTGGCTGATCGAGCACGGGTTCGAGGTCGACTGCGATTGCAGGGTCGCGATGGCCTTGATCAGCGGCGCGGGGCCGCCGGCATAGCCAATGCGCCAGCCTGTCATCGAATACGCTTTCGAGACGCCGTTCAAAGTCAAGGTGCGTTCCTTGAGCTTGGGCTCGACCGAGGCCGGCGTCGTGAACGCGAAGCCGTCATAGACGAGATGCTCGTAGATATCGTCGGAGAGCACCCAGACATGCTCATGCTTAAGGAGAACATCGGTGAGCGCCTTGATCTCCTCGCGAGTGTAGGCCGCGCCGGTCGGGTTCGAGGGCGAGTTGAAGATGAACCATTTCGCCCGCGCCGTTATCGCGGCGTCTAGCACCTCCGGCTTGAGCTTGAAACCGTCCTCGAGCTTGGCCTCGACGATGATGGGCTCAGCGCCTGCGAGCAGCACGATGTCGGGATAGCTCACCCAATAGGGCGACGGGATGATCACCTCGTCGCCGGGATCCAGCGTCGCGAGCAGTGCGTTGTAAAGCACCTGCTTGCCTCCGCTGCCGACGGTGATCTCGGTCGGCTTGTAGGCAAGCCCGTTCTCGCGCTGGAACTTTTCGGCAATGGCGAGCTTGAGTTCGGGAATGCCGTCGACGGCCGTGTATTTCGTCTCGCCGCGCTTGATCGCTTCGACCGCCGCTTGCTTGATATTGTCCGGTGTATCGAAGTCGGGCTCGCCCGCGCCGAGGCCGATGACATCGAAGCCCGCCGCCTTCATCTCGCGCGCTTTGTTCGTGATGGCCATGGTCGGCGAAGGCTTGACCCGTGCAAGGGTGCGAGCGACCAGTCCCATCTCGTTCTCCTGCAAATGCCATGCGGTGGAAACGGCCGCACCCTAAGCGGGTGCGTGACTGACCGCAAGGTCGGCCGCGCGGAAATCGGGCCGGACGACTCTATGTCGCAAATGCAAACAGCGCGGCCAGAGGTTCGGCCGCGCTGTTCGATAGTCGCAATTCACAGGGGATGGACTATGCCGCCTCTTTGTTGAGTTGGCCTTCAGCAAGCTTGCTCAGCAGCTGGTCGGCTTTGTACTCCTGATCGAGCGTCTGCTGCAGCAGGCTCGCGGCTTCCTTCTTGCCGAGCTGCTTGGCCCAGGCGATCAGCGTGCCGTAGCGGGAAATCTCATAGTGCTCCACGGCTTGCGCATCGGCAATCATGCCGGCGTCGCGAACATCGGGATCCTTGGCGTCTTTGATGCCTTCCTCGCCTTCCTTGATGATGCCTTCGATGGCGGGACAGGTCTCGCCTGCGGCCTTGACACCGAACAGCTCGAAAACCTGCTCGAGCCTCTTAACCTGGCCCTCGGTCTCCTTGAGGTGATCCTCGAACGCCTTGCGCAGCTTGTCGGAGTCGGCCTTCTTGGCCATTTTCGGCAAGGCCTTCACGATCTGCTTCTCGGCGTAATAGATATCCTTCAAATGGTGGACGAAGAGGTCCTCCAGAGATTTCACTGTGGACATGGCTGCTAGCCTCCTTGGGATTGGTTTGCCGAATGGCCGAGGCCTTGTCCTCAGCCGTAAACCGTTCGTGATGAGGTCACGTAACTATCAGACGCGATGGAGGTTCCGCGCGTTGACCACTCATTTCAGCCACACTTGTCCCAATACTGAAGTGAACCGGGTGTGCCAATACTGAAGTGAACCGGGCGACGGCACCGGCTCTGCCTGCATAAAGCCGGTTCTCATGCTAGACTGGCGGCTCAGGGGTCGCGGCAGTCCGAACGTCCAACCACCCTCGACGAGAGGCAGATCGATGATCCTGTTGCTGCTCGCTCTTATCGTCTCGGCCACGCTTATCGTCAGGCATCGCCGGCAAAAACGCGCCGCATCGCGGCGCATCGGGAGGAGGATCTAATGCGGCAACGGGGGTATTTTCAGCATCGCTTTTTGTCCCGCGACGGCGCAAAGCGGGTCCTAAAGCGCGCGGTGCCGCTGGTCGTTCTAGGCCTTATCGGTGCGGTGCAGGCCGGCGACGGAATCGAACCGAAACATGACCTAGGACAGGCGTTGCAACAACGCGTTTGGAAACAGGCCCTTGCAGACGCTCCGATACAGACGCCGTGGCCTTGGGAAAATGTCTCCGCGAGCGCCAAGCCGGAAGTGCGCCGCCTCGGGCTGAGCGCCACCCTGCTCTCCCAGGACAACGTCGCGCAGCACAAGGCGGCCGCATTGGACGAGCCGGGAGACACGCGGGCACAAGCTGCCGGCCATGACCTTCAGCTCGGCGATGTGGCAATCGGTGACCGCGTCACCGTGACCACGTCCAAGGGACTGTCTCAGGTCTACACGGTGACCGGCCGCGCATTGGCCCCGAGCGACGAGCCGCAGCCCGACGCATGCCTCCCCTTCGAATCTGTGGTCGAGGGTTCGCTTCGCCTCATCATCGAAGCCATCCATGCGGGCCCGAAAACGCCAGCGCCGAGCGCCGAACAACGGCTTTAGGAATTACTTTTCGCGCTGAGGCTATCGGCGGCGTTGCGTCTTCTTGGGCTGGGCTTGAGCCGGTTGCTCCGCTGCCGGCGGAGTCTGAGCCGCCGGTGGCGCGGCGGGGGCAGCTTGTTGCTCTGCCCGCGCGGGCGCGTCGCTTCCGGCAGGCAGATCGGCCCCCGGGGCGGTCGGGCGCCGTTCCGACTCGATCTGTTCTTTCAAATTGACAAGCCCAATCTGGTACTCCGAGCCAACGAAGCCGTCGAGCATCAATCCCCGCCACCTTTTAATGGGGCTCGTACCCGTGTCGTGGCCAAAGCCCCACGTGACCTTGCTGCCCGAGCCGGCCGGAACGACGGTGTAGTAAGCCGTGCCTTTCAAGCCGTTATAGTCGATAGCGAGATCGATACGGCGGTTGGGATCGGCCTCGGTGATCTGCATGCTGCCGCGACCGACCGAACGCTCCTCGCTGGCCCAACTCATGCTGGCGCCCTTCCCCATCTCGGGGCCGGAATAGCTCACGCGCAGATTCGGATCGCGCTCCGCCCAAGGGGCCCACGCTTTGAAATTATGCAGATTGCTCAGATAGGGAAACACCGCCCCTTCTGGCGCATTGATCACCACCGCGCGCGCCACGGTGATGTGATTCGGGAGCGCAAACGCAATGCCGGCAAAAACCAGCAAAAGAACAACCAGCCCCAAGACCAGCCGCAGCACGGGACCCATCGTCTTTTCCTCCTCCTCGCCGAGCTTGGAGGGCCTCCAATTCCGAGGTTTGGTCCCGCGCTCGCAACCGCAATCCGCTCGCATTTCGAGAGAAAACGATTAAAGTCCGCTCGTCAACAATAAGGGAGGGCTGGAGATGAATCTCTCACCACCGACAACAGTGGTGTTTGTGATTACGGTAATCTTGTGGGTGCTCGCCATTATCGGCCACCTTGTCCCCACGATCCCATTCGTGAGCGAGCATGCATTCTGGGTCGCAGCGGTCGCCTATTTCATCCTCGCGCTCGCCAACGTCTTTAGAGGCATGTAGGTCTCTACTTGCCTCCGGAAGGCTGCGCGCCGTCCGGAGGCAGGCTTCCGCTCCCCTACCATCGAAGAGTAATGCGATGCGCCGGACACACGGCTGGCCGCGAAAGACAAACCCCGCGCCGAGCGCGATGAGGCCAAACCCCGCGCCTTGGGTGAGGGTGAGCGGCTCCTTGAAATAGATCGCCGTAAATCCCGCGAATACGATGAGCGTGATCACCTCCTGCATCGTTTTGAGTTCGGCCGGAGAATAGACTGCGCTGCCGATGCGGTTGGCCGGCACGGCAAAGCAATATTCCACGAACGCGCTACCCCAGCTGATCAGCACCACCGTGACGATCGGCACCGATTTGTATTTGAGGTGCCCGTACCAGGCCAACGTCATAAGATGTTCGAGCAGACGAGGAGCAGGATGGGCGTGAGGTAAGGCCAGAAGGTGGGCGGGATCAGTCCGGGAGTCATCATGTGCGCCTCGGCAGGAAATTGGACCTCGAACGGATAGACACTGCGCCACGGAGGCCAGAGGACCGAACGCCCGGCCAACGTGCCGACCTCGTCGCCCTGATGGGTTGAAGGCGGGGCGGCTCCGAGCCGGAAGGATGCAACGATCTCGTCACCCAGGCGGGCGAGCGCCGCGAGGCGCCTGAGACCTATCCTTGGACGATCTCCGCATTGCCGAGCACGAGCTCCGCGGGCATGGAACGGCTTAGCCGCGGCGCTCTGGTCGACGGCGGCGAAGCTTATCGTCGCCAGACATTAGGAGAGCGGTGAGCCGGCGCGCGAAACGCCGGCTCCCCCGCCTAGAAATCGTCTTCGTCTCGCGCCCAGGACGGCCGGTAAGGCTGTGAACTCGGGGCGCTCGGGTTCGGACTCGTGCCGGGCATTCCGCTTGGCGACGCTGGCCGTGGGTTGCCGAACGAATCCGACGACCCGCCAAGGCCGCCGCCGGGGGAGCTCGCAGGAGTCGCGGGGCGTGGAGCCATGCCGTCACCCACACCGCCCATGACCGGCGTTGCCGGTCGAGACGGTTGCGGCATCGACGGCGCAGCCGACTTTGCGGACTGCATGGCCGGTTTCGGAGCGGCGGAAATTGCCGGCTTCGGTGTCGGGGTCGCGCGTTTGGCGGCAGGCTTGCGCGCGGTAGTCGTGCGGGCCGTCGCTCCGCGTGCCGCCGTTTTGCGGGCCGAAATCTTGCGGGCCGAAGTCTTGCGAGCCGAAGTCTTGCGAGCCGAAGTCTTGCGAGCCGAAGTCTTGCGAGCCGTCGATCCACGCACCGCCGTTGACCGCCCGCTCGATTTCCGAGCCGTGCTCTTGCGCGCCGTGGATGCGCGCGCGGTGGTCTTGCGCGCCGGACTCTTGCGCGCAGTGGTCTTCTTCGTGGAGGTCTTGCGCGCCGCGCTGGTGCGGCTGGCGCTCTTGCGCGCCGGCGCCTTGCTCGTGGTCCGCTTCGCGGCCGTCTTCTTCGCGCCTGTCTTCCGCGCGGGAGATCGCGTGGCGCTCTTGCGCACCGTTGTCTTCGTCGTTGTGCGCTTCTTCCCAGTCGTTTTCGTGGCCATGGTTGTGCTCCGATCTTGCTCTGTTGCAGCACGCGGCCGCTGAGGCGGACGGGTACATGCACGAATCACGCTTCACCGGTCCAAGCTTGACGTCCCACCAAACGAGTCAATTGTTTTTTTGTAACTATACGCCGATGACGGAAGAAAGTGGCATTTTCGCGGGCGTATCTTTTGTGTCGTCGGCATGAAATGGCGGACACGCGCCAAACTGGGGCCCTTCCCCCAGCCGTGTCCAGCGGCCATATTCCGTTGATGCCCCTTCGCGTTCCGAAAACCTTCGGCTCCCGCGCCGAGCCCCGCGCCGTCACCGGCGAGGCAAGCGGAATGCCGCTCTCCGGCGACCGCCGCGAGCCGGGATTCGGGGAGGCGTCGCAGCCGCTGATCCAGAATCATCCCCTGGTTTCCGGGGTCGGTGCACCTCCCTTCGTGCCGCACCGACCGCCGCGGCCGGAAAAATCCGAGGGCGGGGTCCCGCTCCGCATCGAATCCGATCTCGAGCCCAAGGGTGACCAGCCCCATGCCATCGCCGAACTGGTGGCGCAAGTGCATGCGAATGAGGGCAACCAGGTCCTGCTCGGAGTCACCGGTTCCGGCAAGACCTTCACCATGGCGAAAGTGATCGAGGCGACCCAGCGGCCGGCGCTGGTGCTGGCGCCCAACAAGACGCTCGCCGCGCAACTTTATGGCGAGTTCAAGAGTTTCTTCCCGGATAACGCGGTCGAGTATTTCGTCTCCTATTACGACTACTACCAGCCGGAAGCCTACATCCCACGCACCGACACCTATATCGAGAAGGACAGCTCGGTAAACGAGCAGATCGATCGCATGCGCCACGCGGCGACGCGATCCCTGATCGAGCGCTCCGACGTTATCATCGTGGCGAGTGTCTCCTGCATCTACGGTATCGGTTCGGTCGAGACCTATACGGCAATGACCTTCAGCCTGAAGCGCGGCGACAAGATCGAGCAGCGCCAGTTGATCGCCGATCTGGTGGCCCTCCAATACCGCCGCAACGACATCAATTTCGCCCGCGGCAGCTTTCGCGTGCGCGGCGACACCATCGAGCTTTGGCCTGCGCATTTGGACGACCGTGCCTGGCGCATCTCGCTCTTCGGCGACGAGATCGAAAGTCTGGTGGAGTTCGATCCCCTCACCGGAGCCAAGACCGATGAGTTCAGCCTGGTGAAGGTCTACGCCAACTCCCACTATGTCACGCCGAAGCCGACGCTGAAGCAGGCCGTGCGCGGCATCAAGGAGGAGTTGAAGCTGCGGCTGAACGAACTCCACAGCGCCGGACGCCTCTTGGAAGCGCAGCGCCTGGAGCAACGCACGCTGTTCGACCTGGAGATGATGGAGGCGACCGGGTCGTGCGCCGGCATCGAGAATTATTCGCGCTACCTCACCGGGCGCAAACCCGGCGAGCCGCCGCCGACACTGTTCGAGTATCTGCCCGACGACGCGCTTGTCTTCGTGGATGAAAGCCACGTCACCATTCCGCAGATCGGCGGCATGTTCCGCGGCGACTATAAGCGCAAATCGACCCTCGCCGAATACGGTTTCCGGCTGCCGTCCTGCATGGACAATCGCCCGCTCCGCTTCGAGGAGTGGGATGCCATGCGACCGCAGACCGTGTATGTCTCCGCGACACCCGGCAGTTGGGAGATGGAACAGACCGGCGGGGTTTTCACCGAGCAGGTCATCCGCCCGACGGGCCTTATCGATCCCCCGGTGACCGTGCGTCCGGCCACGAACCAAGTCGACGACCTTATCGACGAGACGCGCAACGTGATCGCGCAAGGGTACCGCACGCTTGTGACGACCCTCACCAAGCGCATGGCGGAGGATCTCACCGAGTATATGCACGAGCAGGGTATCCGCGTGCGCTACATGCATTCCGACGTGGAGACGCTGGAGCGCATCGAAATTATCCGAGACCTGCGTCTTGGCGCCTTTGACGTGCTCATCGGCATCAATCTCCTGCGCGAAGGCCTCGATATTCCCGAATGCGGGCTGGTCGCGATTCTCGACGCCGACAAGGAAGGCTTTCTGCGCTCGGAAACGTCTCTCATTCAGACCATCGGCCGCGCGGCGCGCAACCTCGACGGCCGCGTCATTCTCTATGCGGATCACATCACCGGCTCCATGGAACGCGCCATGGCGGAGACCAATCGCCGGCGCGAGAAGCAGACCGCGTGGAACGAAGCCAACGGCATCACGCCGGAAAGCGTGAAAAAGAACATCGGCGACGTTATGGCGAGCGTTTACGAGCGCGACCATGTGCTGGTGGATGCTGGCGTGGGCTTCGGCGAAAGCGATCAGGCGATGATCGGCCACAATCTCGAGTCGGTTATCGCCGACATGGAGAAGCGCATGCGTGCGTCCGCGGCCGACCTCGAATTCGAGGAGGCAGCGCGGCTGAGGGACGAGGTGAAGCGCTTGCGCCAGATGGAACTTGCCATCGCGAACGATCCTTTGGCGCGCCAGAGCGAGCTTGAACGGGACGCAAGGCGCCAGACCGCGGCACCAAATTTGGCGCGTCCCCACAAGCCGACCCTCGACGAGATGGGCCCGCATAATCGCGAGATACCCCTCGCCAATAAGTCTCGCCCCCGCTCCAAGGCCGGCAAGCCCGGCACCCACGCGTTCAAGGGCAAGAGCCGCTAGCCAAGTCACTGCCGGGCTCAACCCTCCGCGTTGTGTTGGCCGCCGTCCCGTGCTTTCTTCTGCCAACTCTAAGGGGAAGGGTATGCAAGCTTCGACCGCGCCCAAGACAGGCGAGCGCAACCCATGCGACCGATTCAAGAACGTCACATGCCCTTTTTGCGGCATGCTTTGCGACGACCTCGAAATCGAGCGGAATGATAGGGGGCTTGAGGTTCTGAAGAATGGCTGTGGCCGGGCCGTCGCGGGCTTCGAGCGTCAGTTGCCGCCAGCGCCGCCGTTGGTGGGCGGCAAAGAGGTGCTGCTTTCGGATGCGATCTCCGAGGCCGCGCAGATCATTAGGCAGGCTGATCTGCCTCTGTATGGAGGCCTGGCGACCGACGTGGACGGCATGCGCGCGGCGATGTCCCTTGCCGATCGCACCGGCGGCGTCGTCGATCATGCCCTCAGTGAGGCGCAGTATCGCAATTTCCAGGTGCTGCAATCGACCGGCTGGACCACCTCCACGCTGACGGAGACGCGCAATCGCGCCGACCTGATCATCGTGGTGGGTACAGACGTCCACAGGCTGCATCCGCGCTTCTTCGAGCGTATCGTCTGTCCCGCCGAATCCATGTTCGACGTGACGCCCGCCAGGCGCACCGTCGTGTTCATCGGCAAGGATCTCGATCGCTCCTGCGCAAGCGGCAAAACCATCGGCGATGTGATCAACCTCCCCTGCGACCGCGTCGGTGAGGTCCTCGGCGTATTGCGCGCGCGCCTGAAGGGCTTCCGCGTTGCCGACAAGGCGCTGCCCGGAATCGAGCTCGCCGAGATCGACGCGCTCGCAGAGCACTGCCGCAAGGCGAATTACGGCGTCGTGGTCTGGGCGCCGCCGAGCTTAGATTTCCCGCATGCCGAAATCGTCGTCGAGCAGATCACCGGGCTCGTGAAGGACCTGAACCAATCCACCCGCTTTGCGGGTCTGTCCCTTGGCGGCAATGAAGGCGCGATCACGGCGGGCGCGGTTTGCGCTTGGCAGAGCGGCTATCCCTTGCGCACGAGTTATGCGAGCGGGGCTCCCGACTATGACCCCTACCGCTACCACATCAGCCGCATGCTCGCCGCCGGCGAAGGCGATGTCCTGACCTGGATCGCCTCCATCGGGACGGAACTCGTGCCGCCGCCAACGGACATCCCAACCATTGTCCTCGGCACTCCGGGCCTTAAGCTTCCCAAAGCCCCGGATGTCTTCATCCCGATTGGTACGCCGGGCGTGGACCACGCAGGACGCCTCATCCGCGTCGACAACGTGGTGTCGCTACCCTTGCAGGATCTCGGCCGTGCTGAGCTGCCGCGAGCCGCCGACGTTCTCGCCGCCATCGAAGCCGCCCTCTAAAGGCCGGAGACTCCTATGCTGACCAAGCTTACCGGCGGAAAAATCTACGACCCTGCCAATGGGGTCAGTGGCGAGGTCCGCGACATCTACGTCAGGGACGGCAAGATCGTCGCGGCCGACCCGAGCGCGCGTGCCGATGAGACCTACGATGTAACAGGCCGCGTCGTGATGGCCGGCGCCATCGATCCGCATACCCATATCGGCGGCGGCAAGATGACGATCGCGCGCACGATGATGCCCGAGGACCATTTGAAGGACCCGGTCGCGCACACCGATCTCACGCGGGCCGGATGCGGACATGCCATCCCTTCGACCCAGATCACCGGCTATCGCTATGCGGAAATGGGCTACACCGCCTGCTTCGAGCCGGCCATGCTCGCCGCCAATGCGCGCCAGGCGCATATGGAAATGGGCGACACGCCCATGATCGACAAAGGCGCTTTCGTCATGCTTGGCAGTGACGATTTTTTCCTGCGCCAGCTCACGCAGAAAGAGGATTTCCAAAGGATCAAGGATTACGTCGCCTGGACAATGCATGCAGCCCAGGCGATTGCGGTTAAGGTCGTCAATCCCGGAGGCATCAGCGCCTTCAAGTTTAATCAGCGCAAGCTGGATCTGGACGAGCAGCACGTCTATTACGGCGTCACGCCTCGTCAGATCATCCTAAATCTCGCGCGCGCGTTAGGCGAGCTTGGCGTCACCCACCCGCTCCATGTCCATGGCTGCAATCTCGGCGTGCCCGGCAATGTCGAGACTACGCTCGGCACCATTCGCGCCGCCGAGGGCTTGCGACTGCACCTGACGCATATCCAGTTTCACAGCTACGGAACCGAGGGTCCCCGCAAATTTTCGTCGGGCGCCGCGCGCGTTGTCGACCTCGTCAACAAATGCCCGAACATCTCCATCGACGTCGGCCAGGTGCTGTTCGGACAGACCTGCACGGCCTCCGGCGACAGTATGCGGCAATACGCGATCTCGCGCAGCGCCAGCCCGAAGAAATCAGTCATCATGGACATCGAATGCGACGCCGGCTGCGGTGTCGTGCCGATGCGCTATCGCGACAAGAGCTACGTCAACGCGCTGCAATGGGCGATCGGGCTGGAGACGTTTCTGCTGATGGAGGATCCCTGGCGGATTTTCCTCACCACCGACCACCCCAACGGCGCGCCCTTCTACACCTACCCACACCTGATCCGGCTCTTGATGGACAAGAGCTTCCGCAACGACATGTTTCAGAAGATCAACCCGGACGCCGCGGCCATGAGCATTCTGCCCTCCCTGACGCGGGAATACACGCTCGACGAGATCGCGATCATGACGCGCGCCGGTCCGGCCCGCAGCCTCGGACTCATGGATCGCGGGCAACTGGGCGCCGGCGCCTCAGGCGACATCACCGTGTACGAGGACAATGCCGACCGCGAAGCGATGTTCGCCACGCCCGAATATGTCTTCAAGAACGGCGAGTTGATCGTACGCAACGGCAAGGTCGTGAAGGTCGTCCACGGCGCCACCCACGTCGCGCGCCCGGACTTCGACCGCGGCCTCGAAAAGTCGCTCCAAGATTATTTCTCGCGCTTTCACACGGTGCAGATGGAAAACTTCAAGCTGGCCGACGGGGAGATCATCGACGGAGGACGCGGCGGCCTCGTCGTGCAGCCGACAGCCCCGCGCGTTTCCTGAATCCTTCGTGGCCGCCCGCTCTAATTCTTCGGGCGGGTTCCCATGATGTCGAAGTCCGCCTCCTGCAAATGATATTTCTGCACGACGTTGGACGTTGCCGCCAAAGCACGCAGGCAAGCATCGTGTGCGGCTCGCTTCGCGACGTCGGCCAATGTTTCACCGTCGCGGACGCGGTCCGACATATCGAAGCAGAGCTGCGCATCCTGCGACTGCGCGGCCGCGAACTGGACGGAGGCGAAACTCGCAGCCAGGGCCCCAACCGCTAAAAACCTCTTGGATCGCATGGTCCGTCCTCTTCAACGCTAACGTCTGTTAGGCCTAACAGAGTGCTAAAATGGCGCGGGTGTTAACTATTTTCTAAGCCGGATGCGTGACACTCCCGAGCATCAGTAGAGGGAACTTAGTCATGCGCACCATCGTAGCTTTCGTCGTCATTGCCGCCACGGTCGTCATGGGCGGCTGCTTTCATCACCGGCAGCAGGTCTACACCGCGGAACTCCCGCCGGTAAACAATCCGCCCTTCAAATAGGCGTGAGGCCTGACGCCGGCGCTGCTTCCGTGTCTCCTCGACGCAAGTTTGCGCGTCGGCGACCGAACCTGCATCGCTGGTGACGCGGTTCGAAAAGCACTCCTGCTCCGACAGGAAAAGCCCGGCTTGGCCGGGCTTCTTTTTTGACGCTGCCCGCTCTGGCTCTGGCGGTCGCGGCTGCCTAGGCCCAGGTCCGCGCCGCCTGGATGCCCGCAAGCGATTCTGCATCCGGCCCGCTCGTGTTCTTCTGCTCACGCAGATGTGGCTGAGACTTGAACGCTCACGCGCTCCTACCCGGAGTATCGTCGCCGCTTGGAGCGACTCAAGCGGGCGAGGAGAGGGTCATGTGGCTGAGCTGGGTTGAAGCAGGCCGCAATCTTGCGGAGCGCATTCCCTATAGTGTCGTCGCGCTGGTGGCGCGTATTGGAGTCGCAAGCGTCTTCTGGCGCTCGGGCCAGACCAAGGTCTCGGGCTTCCAACTCCGCGACCAGACCTTCTTCCTGTTCCGCGAAGAGTACAACGTCCCTCTCCTGGCACCCGACTTGGCCGCTTACCTCGCCACCATTGCGGAGCACGCGCTTTCGGTTTTCCTTTTGGTCGGGATCGCGTCGCGCCTTTCTGCGCTCGGGCTCATGTTCATGGCAGCCGTGATCCAGCTCTTCGTCTACCCGGACGGTTGGCCCGATCACATTCTCTGGTTTGGACTGCTGCTGTTGATCGTGGCGCGCGGCCCCGGCGCTATCTCGGTCGATCATCTTCTCTGGCGGCGCTTGCACCAGGAGCCTGTGCCCGCGCATTGAGCGCGAAATGGGAAGACTTACTGCCCCTGCATCCGCGCGAGCAGTTCTGCCGTGGGATAGGAGTCAGCGGGAAGACCGAACTTTACCTGCATGGTGCGGATGGCGTCGCGGGTTTGCGCACCGATCACTCCGTCGATCTTTCCGACGTCGAAGCCTTGCCGCGCGAGAAGCTGTTGCAGCTCCTTGGTCTGCGCCTGGGTGAGCGGCTCGATCGGTCCGTTGCCTTTGCTGAGGACCGGGCCGCCCGCCAGCCGCGTCGCGTAATAGGCGGCGGTCGTGCAATAGACGAGCGACTTGTTCCACTCGAGATAGATGTCGAAATTCGGATAGGCGAGGAAGGCCGGCCCATTCCGCCCCATTGGCAGGACCAAGCCCACCGGCACATCGTCGGCGGGTAGCGTCTTGCCGTTCAAATAGGTGACGCCGTGCTGGGCCCAGAAGGCAAGTGGCTTCTTGATCGTGACGTCTGCCTCTTGCCACGGCAGATCGGCAGGAACGCGGACCTGCTCGAGCCACGGCTGTTTGGCCTTCCAGCCGATGGACTGGAGATAATTGGCGGCGGAGGCGAGCGAGTCCGGTGCGCTCCTGATCAGGTCGCGCCTGCCGTCGCCGTCAAAGTCGACCGCGTGCTCGAAATAGTTCTTCGGCTGAAACTGGAACTGGCCGACCTCGCCGTGAGCAGGACCGCGCATTTCGGGAGGCGATAGGTCGCCGCGCTCGATCACACGCAAGGCGTAGAGCAGTTGCTCCTGGAACTCCTGGGGACGCCGGCAATCGTAGCTCAAGGTCGCAAGCGACCGGAGCGTCTCCAGATTGCCCATCACCTTGCCGAAATCTGTCTCCAGTCCCCAGAAAGCCACAAGCACGGGACCCGGTACGCCATATTCCTGTTCGATCCGCGCAAACGTGTCCGCGTTTTTCTTCAGCAGCGCGGATCCCATCTGCATGCGATTGGCCGACACCATGCGGCCGGAGAACTGCGCGAAGGTCTGCGCGAACACGCCCTGCCCCCGATCCTTGGCGATCGTCGCCGGATCGTAGGCCAAGCCGTCCAATGCGGTAGAGACCGTCTCGGGCGAGATGCCCTGCGCGATCGCCTGTTGTTTGAATTTTTGGAGCCACGCGCTGAAGCCGGCCGGTCCAGGACAGGCTGCGGCGAACGCCAACCCTCCATTCGCCGCGAGGAGCACACATAGCATCCCGGCGCGCGCGGTGGTTTGCATCATGCGTGTCATGAAGGTTCCGTCATAGATGGAGTGCCCAGATGGAGTGCCCAGATGGAATGACGAGGATATTTGTGGCGACTGCCTCGCTCCAAAACCGACATTTAGTCAGTATGCGGCGGCAATTCGCCCAGCCTGAGCGTTTCCTTTAGCACGTCGATCCGGCGCGAGGCTTGAGTCTGGCTGAGCCCGTTTTGGAAAGCCGCGGGATCGCGCACCTCTTCAGCCAGAATCTTTAGATCCGCGGCTTGGGCCGGAGTCATTGGCTCCCGCGCAGCGACGATGGCCGACGGCTCGAAATGAAGTTGCTGTGTAGCCTGTGTCGCCGATGTGTTCTTCTTCGGCATCCTAGTTTGGGCTCGTCCCACCCCTATGTTTCCTCAGTGTTCGAGTTCACCATACTTAGATAGGTATTGAAAAGGGCAATGGTTAGGCGATTCAGTGTAAAACCTGCCTCAACGGGCGTCGAATAAATGACGCGGTCAGAAAACGAACCCATATGAGATCCTAGACCCCCTACCCGCCCGTTCATCGGATTTTTGGCCGTCTTTGGCATGGCTGGGACAGGAAGGTGCCCCCGTTTGCCTTGGCCTCAAGGAAAGAAGGACCCTGACGATGATCACTTATTTGAAGTACTTCGCTCCGGCGGTATGCGCCCTTAGCTTACTCGCCGGCACGGCCTACCCCGCGTCGGCCAAGATTCGCTGCGAGGGCAACTTTCAGATGACGAAAAATGGCCCCATCGCTACGCCCTATTGCGAGGAAGAGCAGATCGCAAAGGTTGCCCGGTCTTTCGGGGCGAAGGTCACTGCTGCTGAGGTCCACAAAAATCCGCTGAAGAAGGTGTATCTCTGCCAAGTGTATGGGAAGGATGTGAGGCTGAAGGGCTCTTGCGCGGGGTACTCTCCAGAGCAATACCGCTAAAGCCAACAGCGCTTCCAAAACCTCCAAGGCGCCGCAACCCTCGACGGTTCGGCGCCTTTAAACATCCAGCAACCTTAACGCGAAGGATACCAAGACCGCCCCCAAATGGCCCCGGGATAACCTATTCTGAGTCGATGTTTCGCCTTTTTATTCCTTAGGTTACAGCATTGCACCAGTGCGTGCTGACCGGCTCGACTCGTCGTCGGTCCCCCTCCCAAACAAGTTCAGGACTAGGAGCACAACGCATGTCGAAGATGCGAGCCAAGATTATTACGGTGGGGCTGTTGGCCGCTGCCATGTTGCTGCCGGTGAGTTTCGCGCAGGCCAATCAGGTCGGCCACGCCTCCTGGTATGCGCTCTACTCCCGCACCGCGAGCGGCGAGCAGATGAATCCGAGCGCATTGACCGCAGCCCATCGCTCCCTGCCCTTCGGCACGAAGGTTCTCGTGGAGAATCTGAGCAACGGTCGATCGGTGGTCGTTCGCATCAATGATCGTGGCCCCTTCGTTGGCGGTCGCATCATCGACGTCTCAAAGGGTGCAGCTTCTGTCCTCGGCATGGTTGGTTCGGGCACGGCCAAGGTTCGGGTGAGCCAGGCTGGCGGCGGTGCGCTCGCCGCTGCGGCGAAGACGCAGAAAGTCGCTGCTGCGGTTCCCTCCAAGCCGAAGAAAGTGGCTTCAAAGACCTCCAGCAAAAAGCACGTTGCGAGCCATCAGCGTTCGCGTGGAAAGGCGTCACTCGCATCCAAGTCGAGCAGCGGCAAGAAACACGTGGCGTCCAAGTCGCGCACCGGGA
>NZ_JBPCOU010000066.1:0-51126 GCF_050999895.1 Methyloceanibacter sp.
GCAAGACCGACTTACGTCCCGCCTGCTTCACGGCTTCGACGCGCGCGAGCACGTCCTGCGGCTCCGAGACCTTCTCCTGCGTGACCTCGACAATGACGTCGCCGGCCTTCACCTGCTTCTGTGCCGCGACGCTGGCGGGATCCACCTCAAGAACGACGACGCCTTGCACGGTTTTTCCGATGCCGAATTGGGTGCGGAACTCGTCGGTCAGAGGCGCAATGGAAAGGCCGAGCAGCGTCTCGCGCTCGGTCTCATCCTGCTCCTCGTCGGCCGCCTCCGGCTCCTCGATCTCTTCTTCCGCGGGCAGCCGCCCGATCGTCACCTCGAGTTTAGTCGCGGCGCCTTTACGCAGGAGCTCGATCTCGACTTCTTTGCCGATGGGCGTGGCGGCGACCGCGCGCGGCAGGCTGCGCATCGACTCGATGGGCTGACCGTCGAATTTGAGGATCACGTCGCTTGCCTCAATGCCTGCCGTGGCTGCGGGACTGTCGGGGGAGACCTTGGCAACCATGGCACCGCTCGGCCGCGGCAGGCCAAGGCTTTCAGCGATCTCCTCGGTGACATTCTGCACATGCACGCCGAGCCAGCCGCGCCGCGTCTCGCCATATTGCTTGAGCTGATCGATCACCTGAAGGGCGGTATTGGAGGGAACGGCGAAGCCGATGCCGATCGAGCCGCCGGTCGGCGAGATGATGGCCGTGTTCACGCCGATGACCTCGCCGTTCATGTCGAAAAGTGGGCCGCCCGAATTGCCGCGATTGATGGCGGCATCGGTCTGGAGGAAGTCGTCATAGGGGCCGGCATTGATGTCGCGCTTGGTGGCGGAGATAACGCCGACGGTGACGGTGCCACCGAGGCCAAAGGGGTTGCCGATCGCCATAACCCAATCGCCGACACGCATCTTTGTTGAATCGCCGAACTTCGCGGCCTTCAACGGCTCCTTGGGCTCGACCTTAAGAAGCGCGAGGTCGGTCTTGGGATCGTGGCCGAGGATCTTGGTAACCTTGAGTTTCCGGCCATTGGTAAAGTTGATGATGATCTCGTCCGCGCCCTCGATGACATGATTGTTGGTGACGATCAGGCCGGACGAGTCGATGACGAAGCCGGAACCGAGCGAGCTCACCTTGCGCGGGAGACCGTCGCCACCCTCCTCATCGAAGAAATCGTCGAAGAACTCCTCGAACGGCGAGCCCTTGGGACCGGGGCCACTCGGGGCGCCTTCCTCCTTGGAGCCCTTCAGGGTCTGCGTCGTCGAGATATTGACGACGGTATCCTGCAAGCCCTCGGCGACCTCGGCCACGGATTCCGGGCCACGCGCGAGGCCAGCCGTCATTAGGAGGGGCGAGGCGGCGAGAAACAGCGCCATCAAGGCGGCCGCGAACGCGGCGCGGGGAAGCCCGGGACCGGTCCTTACGCGCTTCGCACAATCTTTCTGCATCAGGCGAGCGCTCCCGCGCCTTCGGACAACATTACAGGCAGTCTAGCGCAAAGCGCCGGCGAAGGCAGGTGGCGTCAGGATTGCTCGCGTCAGCCGCGCACCACCCATACCACGAGCACGCCTGCCGCGATGGCAATGGCGCCGGCAAGACGCACGGTCTGCTCGGGAGCTTCAGCGGTGGCTTGCAGCAGCTTGCGGCCAAGCGACGGCGCCAAGGCCCATAACAGCCCCTCGATCACGAGGACAAGGCCAAAAGCCACCGCTAGATCGCGCATCGAGGCAGCAATCGCTCATTGCGCCGGCGGCGTCGCAGGAACGACTGGGCTACCGACGGAAGCGGGCGGGGTGCTGGACGCGGCGTCCGCGGCAGGCGCCGGAGAGCCCTCGCCCGCACCTTCGGGCGTTTCCGGCGCGGGGGCGGGCTGCGCGCCCGTTGCATTCGACCCTTGCGGGGCGACGCCGGAGGAATTGTTGAAATACTGGAAGAACTGCGAATCCGGGCTCAGCAGGAACCGCGTATCGCCCGCCTTCATGGACGCCTCATAGGCCTGCATCGAGCGATAGAAGGCGAAGAAGTCCGGGTCGCGCGTGAAGACCTCGGCGAAGACGCGGTTTCGCTCCGCGTCGCCCGTACCCCGCAGCCGTTCCGACTCGCCCGTCGCTTCGGCCTTCAGCACCGTGACCTGGCGGTCCGCTGTGGCGCGGATGCGCCGCGAGGCTTCCTCACCTTGCGCGCGGATCTCGGCCGCCTGACGCTGGCGCTCGGTCTGCATGCGGCGGAAAATGGCAAGGCTGTTCGCCTCGGGAAGATCGGCGCGCTTGATGCGCACATCGACGACCGTCACACCCAGGGCCTTCGCCTCGCGGTCCACCTGCGCCGTAATGTCCTTCATCAGCCCTTGGCGCTTGTCGCGCACCACGGCCTCAAAGTTGGAGGAACCGAGTACGCGCCGGAGCGAGGCTTCGAGGATGGCACCGAGACGCGAGCGCGCGACTTCTTCGCTGCCAGCCGCCTGGTAGAACAGCAGCGGATCGGTGATGCGCCAGCGCGCAAAGGCATCGACGATGAGCCGCTTCTGGTCCGACGCGATGACCTCTTGCGGGGACGAGTCGAGGTCCAAAAGCCGCTTGTCGAAATATTCGACGTTCTGCACGAACGGCACCTTGTATTGCAGACCGGGCTCGGTGATCAGCCGCTTCGGGCTGCCGAATTGAAGCACGAGCGCCTGCTGGGTCTGCTCCACGGTGAAGAGCGTCAGATAGGCCGCGACCGCGGCCAGACCGAAGACCAGCAGGACGGCGGATAGGAGGGCGCGACTCATTGCTGGGGCCCCTCTTCGCGGGTCGTGGCCGGGGCGCGTTTCTGTAGCTCCGAAAGAGGCAGATATGGCACCACACCCGCTCCGTCCTTGCCGTCGATGATGATCTTGTCGGTGTCAGTGAGGATCCGCTGCATGGTGTCGATAAAGATGCGGCGGCGGGTGACGTCCGGCGCCTTGACATATTCGTCGAGCACTTGGCGGAAGCGATCCGCCTCACCCTTCGCCTCGGCGATCACCTGATCGCGATAGCCTTGCGCGCCTTGCAGGATCCGCTCGGCCTCGCCTCGTGCCTCGGGGATGACCCGATTGGCATAGGCTTGCGCTTCGTTCCGCAAGCGCTCCTGATCGGCGCGGGCGGCCTGCACGTCGCGGAAGGCGTCGATGACTTGCGCCGGAGGGTCGACCTTCTGCAATTGGAGCTGCACGACCTTGATACCGGCGCCATAGCCGTCCAGCGTGCGCTGGATGAGATCCTCGGCGGCGGCCTCGGTCTTGGCGCGGGCCGCGGTGAGGATCGGCTCGATATCGCTTTGCCCCACGATCTCGCGCATAGCGCTTTCGGCGACATCCTTCACGGTGCCGGCCGGGTTCTGAATGTTGAAGAGATAATCTGGCGCGCTGCTGATCTGCCAGAACACGACGAAATCGATGTCGACGATGTTCTCGTCGCCGGTGAGCATCAGGCTCTCCTCAGGGACGTCGCGGATAGTGCTGGCGGCGTCACGGGTATCGGAGGAGCCGCGCATGCCGATCTCGGTACGATTGATGCGCGTGACCTTGGGCAGCTCAACGCGCTCGACGGGATAGGGCCAGCGGAAATTGAGGCCGTCGGGCAGGAGGCGAACGAACTCACCGAAGCGGAGCACCACGCCAACCTCGTCGGGCTGGACGCGCACGGTGAAACCGAAAAAGCCGACAATCGCAATCAGCCCAAGTACTATAAGGCCGAGAAACGGGCCGCCCATGCGGCCGCCGGGGATGGCCTGGCGCAGCCGGTCCTGGCTGCGGCGCAGGATTTCCTCAAGGTCGGGCTGCTGACCGCCGCCACCGGGCCGCGGACCCCAAGGGCCGCCATTGCCGCCCTTCCAACCGCCACCGCCGCCGCTTTGATTGCTCCAAGGCATGATCGCTACAGGTCCCGAAATTTGCTGATGGATTTTGCGAGAAACCGCCGATGCGTGAACCGCCCGACAGTAGCGGCATCATAATGGCGGCCCTGCGACAAGGCTTTCGTGGTTTATAGAATAGTCACCCCGCCGGTGCAATGCGGACGCCCTATCGGCGCTCCAGCAGAACAAAGCTGAAAGGGTAATCGTCCTTCGGCCCGGCCGCATGCTTTTCACGGGAAACCTCCTGCCATTCGGTCGAATCAAGCGTCGGAAACCAGGTATCGGCATCAGGCGAGGCGTGAACCTCGGTCAGATAAATGCGCCCCGCTTGCGGCAGTACCTCGCGGAAGACGTCTTCGCCGCCGATCACCATGATCTCGTCCGCGCCGGTCCGCGCGGCTGACCGGCGCGCAGCCTCGAGCCCCTCCTCCAGACAGTAGGCCATAACGGCGTCTGGCGCGACGAATCCGCGGTCTCGCGTGAGCACGATGTTGAGGCGGCCGTCGAGAACCCGGGGAAGCGATTTGAAGGTGCGGCGCCCCATGACGATGGGCTTGCCCATGGTCACTTGGCGGAAATACCGCATGTCGCTCCCGAGATGCCAGGGCAGGTCGCCGCCCCTCCCGATCGCGCCATTGTCGCCCATGGCGACGACGAGAGCGATCACCGGGTCACTCGCGTGTTTGCCGACACTCACACCGCCACCTCGGCACGGATCGCCGGGTAGGGGTCGTAGCCGACTAGCTTGAAATCCTCATACGCGAAATCGAACAGCGAGGTGACCTCGGGATTGATTTCCATGACGGGCAGCGCGCGGGGCTTGCGCTCCAGCTGCTCGTCGGCCTGATCGAGATGGTTGAGGTAGAGATGCACGTCGCCGAAGGTGTGAATGAACTCACCTGGGCGAAGCCCCGTCACCTGCGCGACCATCTGGGTCAGAAGCGCGTAGGAGGCGATGTTGAAGGGAGCGCCGAGAAACATGTCGGCCGAGCGCTGATAGAGCTGGCACGACAGCTTGCCGTCCCCGACATAGAATTGAAACAGGCAGTGGCAGGGCGGCAGCTTCATCCGATCGAACTCGCCGACATTCCAGGCGCTGACAATGTGGCGGCGGGAATCCGGATCGCGCTTGAGGCCCGCGACAAGCTCCGAGATCTGATCGATGTGGCGGCCGTCCGGCGTGGGCCAGGAGCGCCACTGCCGGCCATAGACGGGACCGAGATCGCCGTTCGCGTCGGCCCACTCGTTCCAGATGCCGACACCATGATCGTTCAGATAGCGGATATTGGTGGAGCCCTGCAAAAACCACAGCAGCTCGTGGATGATGGATTTCACATGCAGCTTCTTCGTCGTCAGCAGCGGAAAGCCGTCGGCAAGGTCAAAGCGCATCTGCGCGCCGAACAGGCTCAGGGCGCCCGTCCCCGTCCGATCGGCCTTGCGTAGGCCGGTCGTGCGCAGGCGAGCGAGCAATTCAAGATATTGGCGCAATCCATTAGCCTCCTGCCTTCAAACCAAGCCCATTAAGCTCACGCCGGGTTCGGCTGGAAACGGCTTGGACGGGGATATAGGGTGCAACGACCATCATGGGTCGAACATTACCGATTCCCGCGCAAAAGGTGTCTGTCATGCGACAAATCCTGTGGACTGCCATTCTCGGACTGGGCCTTGGTGTCCTCGCCCTGCGTGTCCTCGCCCTGCCCGCTTTCGCGAAAAGCCCCCTCACGATCGAGGACGTGCGCGCCATCGCCTTCGACAAGGGCATCGTCGAAATCGAAGAGATCAAGCTCAAGCATGGTTTCTGGAAGGTGGAAGGCGACGATCCGAGCGGCCGGGAGATCGAGATCAAAGTGGACGCCTGGTCGGGGGCCATCGTCGAAATCGAGCGCGACTAGACTTTCGGGCGGCTGAGGCTATCGCACCGGGATAAGCCCGATCTCAACCTTTTTTTTGCGCGCGAAGCAGCCTATATAGGAGTCGTCGGCGCAAGCCGGCTATGGCGATAAATGGCCTTCAAAATAAGCCTATTCGGACCCGGGGGCAGTACCCGGCGCCTCCACCAGGATCCAGAAGCATGATCTCGAAGCGATCAGATTTTGCGACTTCTGAATCCCGGCGGGGGCGAAACAGGCTCGACGAGGGTGTAAAAGTCGTGCTTTCGCCCGGCATGGTACCGCCGTTATCGGACCAACCCTATAGTTGCCAATGACAACTATGCGGAGGCTCGTCTCGCCGCGTAAGCAGCGCGATAGCCTTAAAATCAAGTCCTAGTCGCTTCGCGGCGCCTAGGCGCGGTTCGGAGGGCACCGGCCAACAGAAGCCCTCCACTTTATCTGACGGGGTAGCCTTCTGCCTCACGTCGCGGAGCGGGGCGACGAGCCATGGCGGCAAACGAAATCCGGTACGACGTTCTGACGCAAGATGCCCTTCGGGGCGTCGTGCGTCAGGTCTTGACGCTCGTGCAGAGAAACGGCCTTCCCGGCGACCACCACCTCTACATCGCCTTCGACACGTGCGCCGACGGCGTCTCCATATCCAAGCGCCTCAAGGAGCAATATCCGGAGGAGATGACCGTCGTTTTGCAGTACCAGTTTTGGGACCTGCAAGTGACGAACGATCGCTTCGAGGTAAAGCTCTCCTTCTATAACGTGCCGGAGCGATTGGTCGTCCCGTTCCGCGCGGTAAAGGCGTTCTACGATCCGAGCGCGCAATTCGGATTGCAGTTCGGCAAGCCCGGCGCCGCCAACGATTCCGCGCGACAACACTTGGCGGCAGCGCTGCCCGATCTCGTCGGGGATTCCGACGAGCACCGCTCCACCTCGCCCGAAACGTCGAATGATGACAACGCGGAGGCCGCGCCTGCGAAAGTCACGTTGGTGAAGCCGCCTGCCGAGATCGTGCAGCTCGATCACTTCCGCAAGAAATAGCCTTTCGTTAACGTAACGACCCGCCTTTCCACCGCAGCGGTGCCCTGCACAAAGTTTTGTGCGGGCCTGATCTCCTGCTTTTATCGGATGCAGGATCTGCCTAAGGTTGGTGTCGGGTAGCCCAGTGCGATTGGCCGGGGGTCGATTGAGTACGCAAGACGTTCGCCTGCCACAGGCAGAGCCATCGCCCAGACTCGTCCCCGTCGGAGATTATCTCGCCGAGCTGCATGCCCGCGTCCGCGGGATCATCGGCGGCAGGCCCGCCGACTATATCCCCGAGCTGAGCAAGGTCGATCCAAAGCTGTTTGGCATCGACCTCTTCAAGGGACTGACGCCGGCGGAATATAAGCTGATTGAGACGCTCATCCGCCCGCTGACCTTCGACAAGGGCGAGATCATCATCCGCGAAGGCGCCGACGCGAAGTTGTTCTTCGTGGTGGCGCGCGGCACGGTCAGCGTGCAGATTCGGATTCCCGGCCAGGACGACCAGCAAGAAGCGCGTGGCGTCGATCGGGCCGGGTTTATTCGGCGAGATGGCGTTGCTGGATGGCGGCAAGCGGTCCGCCGATATCATCGCCGACGAACGGGTGATCTGCTACGGGCTCGCCGTCGAGCAGCTGCAAGAGCTGGCCGCCGAGCACCCCAACATCATGATCACCATTCTCAGCAATCTGACGCGCGAGTTCTCCGAGCGCTGCGCCACGCCAATGAGGAAATCAGCGCGCTCGAATGAGAGACGGCTTAAGACGCCTGCGCGGTCGCCGGTGTCTGGCGCGCGCGGGCCTCTTGCGACTGGTCCAGCGGCACGTTCAGCTCCACGTAGAGGCCGGTGGTCCTGAAATCGACCTTGGTCTCGCCGCCGAGATTATGGCGGATGCCCTTGTCGATAAGCTGCATGCCGAAGCCGCTGACGCGCTTTGGATTGAGGATCGTGGCGCGCTCGTCCCAGGTCAGCAGCAGGCGCCCTCCCCGCCCCATCTTCCAATTCACGGCCAGCTCGCCGTCGCTCTGCGACAGCGCGCCGTACTTAACGGCATTCGTGGCTAGCTCATGCAGGGTCATCGCCATGATCGAGGTGCATTGCGGCGGCAGCAGCACGTCGGGCCCCTTGATGGTGATGCGCTGGCCGTCGTCGCGCTGATAGGGCTCCAGCTCGCGCTCGACCATCGCCTTGAGGCTGGCGCCTGACCACTGCGACTGGAGCAGCAGATCATGCGCGCGATGCAGCGCATGCAGCCGCTCCGAGAGGGTTTGCGCCATCGCCTGCGCGGGCTTGGTCGTGGCCTGGCGCAGGCTCGCCTGCACCAGCGACTGCACGATGGCGAGCGCGTTCTTGACGCGGTGGTTGAGCTCCCCGACCAGCATAGTCTGGCGCTCCGCCGCGCGCCTGCGCTCGGTGACATCGCGGAAGATCAGCACGGCGCCGGCGAGCGAGCCATCGGAGCCGAGGATCGGCGCGCCGCTGTCCTCAACAGGGATTTCGCGGCCGTCACGGGCCTTCAGAAGCGCGCCGGCTTCGAGCCGCGTCGTCGAACGGTCGCGCAGCGCCTTCAGCGCAGGATCATCGACCGGCTTGCGCGAGGTCTCGTCGATCACGCGGAACACTTCCCAGATCGGGCGCCCCCGCGCTTCCGCCAGCGTCCACCCAGTCATGTCCTCTGCAACCTTATTGAGGATGAGGACGCTGCCATTCGGGTCGGTGGCGATCACGCCGTCGCCGATGCTGCCGAGCGTCGTGCTCAGCCATTCGCGCTGGCCGCGCAGCTCGACCAGCGCCTCGTTGCGGTCGCGATCGGCGCGGCGCACCGCGCCAATCGTGGTCCAGGCAAAGGCGGCGAGGACCACGATGCTGGCGACGGCGAAGAGCGCAAGCGTCGCGGCGCTGTCGTAGTAGGTTTGCACCTCGGCCTGATGCGCGAACCAGCCGATCACGAGCGGCAGGACGAGAATGCCGGGCAGAAGGCGCCGCAACATCTCGCCGGCGGGCGACTGCTCAAGAATCGCACCGGCGACGCCGTAGTCGGGCGTGGCGAGAAGGAGACCGAGCGCCAGAAGGAAGGTGGCGATCGCGCCGTAGAGCGACATCGCGGTGAAGGGGAACGGGTAATAGGCCGTGGCGACGCCATAGGCGTGTCCGGCGAGCATGATCAAAACCTGGGCGAGCATGAGCACGGCCAGGAATTGGCTCAGCCCGGAGGCGAACTTGCCGTCCCGTGCGCTGAAAAGCGCCAATCCGAACAGAAGGAACGAGACTGCGATTCCGGGGGGAATCCGCGTCGCGACCGGGGCCGTCGCGCTTTCGCGCAACAGCGCGCCGTCGATCCCGAACTCCCAGCCGAAGATGTCCTGGCTGAGAGTGATGAGACCCAGCACCACCACGGCGAAGCCGAGGACGCGTCCGACGGGGCGCAGCATCTGGACCGTGAAGCAGAACAGCCCCAGCCCGGCGAGGACGATGCCGAGGGCAGCATTGGGCTGCATTGGGCCGAATTCGGGCAGCGGTTGAATGAGGGCCGGGATATCGAGGCGCCAGCCAGCGAGCACAAGGGTGCCGAACGCGCTCACGGTCAGACCGAGAAGGCGCGCAACCTGCACCGCCAGGCGCTCCGCCCTAGGGGTGGGCAGCGCCAGTTTCGCCGTCACCTCAGCCACTTCCCCTCCTCATCCGAAGCTTCCGGGGATTGGTCCCGGCATGCTTCGTCCTCCTCGGCAGAAGGTCGCAAAAGAAGGACCGCGTTCTCCCCGCCTTAGAGCGATGTTATAGCCTATGGCCCTATACCGCAGGTAGGGCATTCGGTTGCAGCCAGACGCGAGCGGCACCGAACGCCGTCGAAAGGACGAGACACTATGCCTCAAGATAAAGGCCACCTTCTCTCCGAAGCCGGCTCAACCCGCACCGAATCCGACGCGTTCGGGCCGATCGAGGTCACGGCCGACCGCTATTGGGGCGCTCAAACGGAGCGCTCGAAACGCAATTTCCGCATCGGCGGCGAGATCATGCCGAAGCCCCTAATCAGGGCGCTGGCCATGGTCAAGAAAGCGGCCGCCATGACCAATCGCGAGATCGGCCTCTTGGAGGCGCGCGTCGCCGACGCCGTTACCGAGGCCGCGCAGGAGGTCATCGATGGCAAGCTCGATGCGCATTTTCCCCTCGTCGTCTGGCAAACCGGCTCCGGCACCCAGACCAACATGAACCTGAATGAGGTGATCGCGAATCGCGCCAATGAGATCCTGGGCGGCGCGCGGGGCACCAAAAGCCCGGTTCACCCCAACGATCACGTCAATCTCGGCCAATCCTCCAACGACTCGTTTCCAACGGCCATGCATGTCGCAGCGGCCGAGGAGATCGCATATCGGTTGAACCCCGCACTTTCCCGCCTCTACCAGGCCCTCAAGGACAAGGCGGAAGCTTTTCAGGACATCCTGAAGATCGGACGGACGCATTTACAGGATGCCACTCCCCTAACGCTGGGGCAGGAATTCGGCGGCTATGCGGCGCAGATCGATCATGGCATCGAGCGCATCCGGTTGACGTTGCATTCGCTTTACGCGCTGGCGCAGGGCGGCACGGCGGTGGGCACCGGACTCAATACCAGTCCGCTCTTTGCCAAGTCGTTCGCGGCGAAGATCGCGGAAATGACGCGGCTGCCGTTCTACACGGCGGAAAACAAGTTCGAGGCACTGGCGTCGCATGACGCTTTCGTCTTCGCGCACGGCGCGATCGCCTCCGTCGCCGTGGGGCTGTTCAAGATCGCCAATGATATTCGCCTGTTGGGGTCCGGCCCGCGCTCCGGCTTCGGCGAGCTGATCTTGCCGGAGAATGAGCCAGGCTCATCGATCATGCCGGGGAAAGTGAACCCCACACAATGCGAGGCGGTGACGATGGTCGCGTGCCAGGTGATGGGCAATCAAGCGACCATCACTTTTGCCGCGAGCCAAGGGCATCTCGAACTCAACGTGTTCAAGCCGCTGATCGCGCATGTCATGCTGCAATCGATCGAGCTGATCGCCGACGTGGCGGCGAGCTTCACCGACAATTGCGTCGTGGGGATCGAGGCCAACCGTGCGCGCATCAAGGAGCATATGGAGCAATCCCTGATGCTCGTCACCGCGCTCGCGCCGCATATCGGCTACGACAAAGCCAGCGAGGTCGCGAAGGCAGCGCATAAGCACAGCACCACCTTGCGCGAGGAGGCGGTGCGGCTGGGCGCCGTCAGCGCGGAGGAGTTCGACCGGCTGGTGCGGCCCGAGGACATGGTAGGCCCGAAATAAAAGCGCCGAGATGGCCAAGCCCAGCAACAAGCGCTCCCTGACCATTGCGCGGCACCGCACCAGCATCTCGCTGGAAGATGGGTTCTGGACGGCGCTGCATGAGTTCGCGGAGGCGGACGGGCGTTCGGTTGCGGATGTTGTCAGCGAGATCGACCAGGGACGCGAGAAGGACGACGCGCCGTCCAGCCTGTCGGCAGCAATCAGGCTCTATATTCTCGAACGCATGCAGGCGCGGCGGAAGACGCCTTAGCCGCCCCCAAAGAACGGGATATTCTTCTTCCAATCGTCAGGATCTGGGCGCGGGCGGCGCGGCCGGGGCGCGGGGCGCGGGGCGGCCGGCACGACGGCTTCCTGCGTGGGGTCCGTGAGTTGGATCGCCTCGCCTTCCAGCGGCGGCAGCGAAGCAGGGTCAAGGCGATCCAACGCGGGCGGGACCGCACTCGGCTGCATGTCGGCGGACCGTTCCTGAGGCAATGGCGCGGGCGCGGCAGGGACCGCATTGGTGGCGGCAGGCGCAGGGGCGGGTACAGGTTTAGGCGTGGCGCCGGCGGCGGGCGGCGCGCTTGCCGCAGAGGCCGGCTTCGGCTGCTTCTGTTGAGTGGGCGTAGCGCTCGCTGACGGCACGGGCTTCGGCGGAACCTGCGCAGGCGCGTTGGCCTTGTCCGGCGTCTTCATTGCAGGGGCTGCTTGCGGCTGCGGCGCCGGGACGACCGCCTCGGGTTCAGGCTCGACCGGCGCCTCCTCGATAGGCGGCTTGGTCTTGCCGCTGACATCAAGCGTCTCCAAGCGCTCGACGTCCTCCTTCATGCGGCGCATCGTGAGATAGCTCTCGATCGATACCGTGTCGATCGTCGGCGAAATCTCCTCCGCCTTGTTCAGCGGACCCGCGAAGACGAGACTCACAGGCGGCAGATCCGCCGAAGCTTTATCCTTTAGAATCACCCTCCACTCGCTGTCGAGCTTGAGGCTTGCAAGCTCGACATAGGCATTGATCTCGGTTGCGGCACCTTTGCCGGCAAGCACGGTGGGCGTCAGCCGCAACGTACCGTTCTTCACCTCGAACGGGATGGAAGCCGTCTCATAACGGTAAGTCCCTTTGGTCATCCCATCGCGAAGGCTGCGTGCCTGCGCCGCGATCTGCTCCTTTGTCGCCTTGACGTTGCGCTTGGCGGTGGCGGCGACGCGCTGGAGCGGCACCGGATTGAAGGCCTGGAGTGTTCCCGGCTCGACAGAGAGATTGCCCTCCCCGCTCAAACCCGCAACGAGGCCGGGCGGGCTCAAGCCCTCACCCGACACATTGAAGCCGAGCGAGAATGGGCCCTTGGCCAGACTCGCACCGGTGATTGCTTTCGACGCATCTTCGAGCCTGCCGCCGGCGAGGTCGGCGCGGGCGGTCAGGCTTGCGCCGGCGCCCCGCGGCGATAGCGTGCCGGAGGCTGCAAAGGCGCCACCGAAAAGCTGCCCCTTCAGTTCGGTGACGGAAAGACCATTCTGATCCAAGCGCGCGACGAGGGTCGCGCCATCGACCTCGATAGGGGCGCCCAGAGAAAGCGTCTTGGCGTTGAGGGTGATGTCACCGTCGGTGCCGGCAAGGGGGTCGAGGGAAAAACCCCGGCTCGGCCAGACCGTGGTGCCGCCGGCGCCGATGGCGCCAAGCATCTCCTCGGTCGACGGTGTGCGATGCCATGCGACCAGCGTGCCCAACAGCGACGGCAGGGAAATGTAATCCGCGGTCGCCGTCACCGAAAGTTTGGTGCGCGCGCCACCGAGATCGAGACGCGCCGCGCCCTGCACCGCCTCGCGGGCGATGGTGCCCGTGATCTTGTCGAACGCCAGAGTGGGTCCGGCCTTCACCACGGAGGCACTGAGGGCGAGCGGAACGCTCGAGGCGCTCGGCGGCGCTTCGAGCCCCAGAAGCGCAAGCGCGAGCGCCGCATCCCCACTCGCCGCCGTTCCTTTACCCGTCAGCGCCATGCCGTCGTCACGAAGGGAGGCCGTGCCGTCGAAAGCCATTTTCATGGCGGCGGTCTCAAGACCGAACTGGCCGCCGACCTCCTTGTTGGGCACGCCGCGAAGCGTGAGGCTGAGCGTGCCGCCCTCACCCGCCGCGGCGGCAAGACGATCTTGCGGGAGGTTCGGAAACAGCAAGCCCAATACGATTTGGGGCTTGTCGCCGGTCACAGTGCCGGCGAGACCGATCTCGGCATCGCCGAGCTTCGCGGGCGTGCCGGTAGCATGCGCGGTGATGGCGACATCGGACCGCCCCGCCATGCCTTTGACGTCAAGCGATGCCTCGGTCGCGTCACCCGCAGGCTCGGCGACAAGGCCGACCTGGACATCGAGGGGTACGAGACCGCCGAGATGCTTCGATGAACTGATGCTTTCCGGCAGACCCATGAGGCCCGCCGCAACGCCGAGAGCCTCCCTTGTCTGAGCGGAGAGAGCGAAGGTGACGCCGCCGGACGGCGCGTCGCTGAGGTTCGCGATGCGGCCTTTGCCGTTCAAGGCGAGCGCATTCGGCGCGGCGAAGTCGAGCTGCTCGACGTCGAGACTATTTTCGGCGAGGCTGAAATGCGCATCGAGCTTGCCGCCGGGAATGCCAGGGAGCAGAAGCTCGCCGACGCGCAACGTCACTTGCGCGGTGTCGTCGCGAAGCTCGTCGAGGAGATTGCGCTCGCTTGCCGGTGCGCCCTCCTCAGCTTTGGCGGGGATCCAGCTCTGCCACGCAACCGTATCGCCAAGCACCTCGCGCAGATCGAGCCGGTCGCTGTCGAGCTCAAGCGCGATCACGCGCTGCTCACCGCCCTGAAACGCGAGATGCCCCCGAAACTTCGTGCCGCTCAGTTCGCCTTGCGCATTGGCAAGTTGCAGCTTGCCATCACCGAGCGTGATGTCGCCGCTGAGGGCAAAGTCGCCGGCGGCGGTCTGGCCCGACATGTCCCGGTCCCCCACCGCCCAGCGCATGAGAGGACGGAGCTTTGCGCCTTGCAGGCTTACCGGACCGGTGAAGGACGGACCATTTTCGCCACGCGTGACCTTGCCGGACGCGGCGAGGCGATTGTCGCCGGGAAGCGTCGCGTTAAGGCGGCTCACCGTGATGGCCTCGCCATTCGCGGTCAGGGCAAGATCGATGCCGGCGACGAGATCGCCCGCGACGCTCGCCTGCTCGACGGCGATGCTGAACGTGCCTTCACCAAACGTCGCCGCCTCCAGCAGCGCTTTTTCCGCGAGCGTGCTCAGCAGCACGAGCAGAGCTAGCTTCTCGTCCGGCTGAGTCGCGAAAAGGGAATCCACGTCGAGCCAGCGGGCGGAGACTTCCCCCTCCACGCGAGGACGCTCGCCATACTCCACGGCGAGCCTGCCCTTCAGCAGTTGCGGGCTGCCCTTGGCATGAATGGTGACGTCGAAGGCGGGCAGCTCGGCGCGGTCGAGGGTTGCCTTGAGGTCGCTCTTGAGCTCGAAGAACGATGCCGGCAGGCCGACCAAAGCCTCATCGGGCGACAGCGCCTCGGAGGGTGTCTTTTCCGCAGGCGGCGAGGCCGCATCTGACACAGAGGCGGGCGCGGCTGCCGCGTCGGCGATACGCATCACGAGCTTTCCGTCATAAGACGGCGAAGCGCCCAAGCCTGTCACGCTGCCGTCGACGACGTAGGTGGTGCGCTGCTCCGGGTCACGCAACGCCGCCTTGAGCCGAAGCGCGCCTTCCGCGTCCTGCCCGCTTGTGGAAAAGCGCAGCTCCTGGGGACGACCTTCGAACAGGTAAGTCGCCGAGACCTTGTAAGGGCCCGACAGGGACGTCGCGCTCGCATCGCCCGCGACCTGCGTGAGCACGAATTGGGGCCGGCCGTCTTTAGCGATTTCGACGGTGCCGCCGGTCACGCTCACCGCGTCCAGGATGACCGATTTCGGCATGAAGGAAGAGCCTGAAGCTTGGTTCGTCTCGCCGACATCGCTCCAATTGCCGGTGCCGTCGGCTCTGAGATCGAGCCTGAGGACAGGATTCTGCACCGCGATCTTGCGCGCCTCCACGGCGCCCGTCATCAGACTGCCGATGCTGAGAAGGGCTTCGACCGAGCGGACTTCGAGAAAGGGCGTATCGAACCGCCCGTGATGGTCGGCGACCCTTATGTTGTCGAAGCGAAGCTCCGGCGCGGGCAAGATCACGAAATGCACCTCGCCGTCGACCTTGACCTTGCGTCCGAGCAGCTGGCTCGCCTGCGCCTCGAACACCTGCCGATACTCGTTCCAGTCAATGACGAACGGCGCCGCAAACAGGGCGCTGATCACGAGAATCAGCAATGCCGACAGGATCAGGAGAAACGAATTCACGGAAATCTTGGCCTTTAGCTTGGGCGCGGACGCGGAAACGCGGAAAAAGGCCCGCTAACCGTCGTGATGGTAACGAAAGATCTTTCCGGGATTGAGAATATTCAACGGGTCTAGCGCCTTTTTTATGGCAACCATGACCTCAACCCCAAGACCATGCTCGGCGGCAAGATAACCGATCTTGCCCTGGCCCACGCCATGCTCGCCCGAACACGTCCCGTCGAAGCGGAGCGCCCGCTCGATCAGACGGTCGAGGAAGCCCTGCACCTTCCGCCGCTCCTCGGGATCGTTCGGATCGAAGAGCGGCATGACGTGAAAATTCCCGTCGCCGACATGGCCGACGATCGGCGCCAGGAGCCCTAAGCGATCGATGTCTTCGCGCGTCTCGCCGACGCAGGCCGCAAGGGCGGAGATGGGAACGCAGACATCGGTCGACAACAGCTCCGCGCCGGGTTGCAGGCCGCGCGCCGCCCAATACGCATCGTGGCGCGCCTGCCAGAGCTTGGTGCGGTCCTCCTGGCGCTCCGCCCATTGGAAGTCCCCTCCCCCTTCGGACGCTGCGATCTCGGCGAAACTCGCGACCTGCTCGCGGGCCGAGGCTTCGGTGCCGTGAAATTCGAGAAACAGCGTCGGCTGCTCGGGAAGGGTGAGATGCGAATAGCCGTTGCAGGCGCGGATCTGCACGGCGTCGGCAAGCTCGATGCGCGCCAGCGGCAGCCCGATCTGGAGCGCGGCGATGACCGCAAGGCAGGCGCCTTCGATACTGGCGAAGGGACAGACCGCGGAGAGGATGGTATCCGGCACGCCGTAAAGCTTGAGCGTCAGGCTCGTGATGATGCCAAGCGTGCCCTCGGAGCCGATCAGGAGGCGCGTGAGATCGTAGCCGGCCGCGGATTTCCGCGCACGCGTGCCGGTCGCGATGACACGGCCATCGGCGAGGACCGCTGTGAGCGCCAACACGTTGTCGCGCATGGTGCCGTAACGGACGGCGTTGGTGCCGGAGGCGCGGGTCGCGGCCATGCCGCCGAGGCTTGCGTCGGCGCCGGGATCGACGGGGAAGAACAAGCCCCGGTCCCGAAGATGCTCGTTGAGCTGTTTGCGGGTGACGCCCGCCTCGACGACGCAGTCGAGGTCCGCCTCATGCACGGCAAGGATGCGGTTCATGCGCGAGAGGTCAATGCACACCCCGCCAAACGGCGCGTTGACGTGGCCTTCAAGCGAGGTGCCGGTGCCGAAGGCGATCACGGGAATGCGCGCATCGGCGCAGAGGGCGACGACCGCCACCACCTCTTCCGTCGTCTCGGCGAAGATGACGGCGTCCGGCGGCTGGCACGGAATCCAGGTGAGCGTGTTCGCGTGCTGGGCGCGCAACGACGCGCTCGTGGAGAAACGGTCGCCGAAGCGGGCAGAAAGCGCGGCGAAAAGGGCTGGCTTTGCGTCCGTAGCCGCCGGTTGCGGGGCATCTACCCTGACGAGACTCATGGCCCTAGTCTATAGGCGGTTCGTTACGAAAGCTCAGCCTTTTCCAAGCGCGAACGGGCCTAGAGCGTGGGGACCGCCGCCAGCACGGCTGCGTAATGGACGCTTGCGGCGCTGAGCACGAAGCCATGCCAGATGGCGTTCTGGTAGGGCAGCCGGTGCCAGAGGTGAAACACGACGCCGACCGTATAGAGCACGCCGCCAATGACGAGGAGCGTCACGACGCTGCCCGGCACGGCGGAGACCAGCGGCTGCCACGCCGCGAGCACGGCCCAGCCTTGCACGAGATAGAGGGCGGTGGAGAGGCCGTCGAGGTAACGCGGCGCGAAGAGCTTGAGGGCAATGCCGATGGCCGCGATGATCCAGACCGTGGCGAGCAGCCAATGCCCCCAGGAGTTGTTCATCTGGATGAGGATGAAGGGCGTGTAGGTGCCGGCGATCATGAGGAAGATCGCGGCGTGGTCGAAGCGGCGGAGAATCTCTTTCACCCTCGGCCGCACGACGAGATGGTAGCCCGCAGAGAAACTGAAGGTGGCGACCATCGCGCAGCCGTATATGGCAAGGCTCAAGCCCCATAGCGTCACCTGCGAGTTCACGCCGACGATGAGGAGCACGGCCAGCGCGACAAGGCTCGCCGCGACGCCGACGACATGAATGCAGCCATCCGCATAGCGCTCGCGCATCGTGTATTGGGGTAACAACGGGGACCTGACCTTTTGCCTGTGCCGGCGCGATTGCAGCAGAAGACCGTGACGGAATGCTTACGCCGGCAGTCCGATATCAACGCAAAACGAGAGGATTGCGTTCGATGGCTTCCGGCCACGGCACAGCAAGCCACCACCGCCCCGATCTTAACGATCGAGCGGAGATGACTGTCAGATCGTGCTTGGAGCCCCGAAGGACGAGGTCTGAAGGACTCGCTATTTGCCGCAGGCGATTGCGCCGGCCGTGCAAACAAAGGGGACGACGACGCCTTTCCAGCATTGCGCATAGGTCTGGGCGGTCACGACGTCAGGCTTGAGCAGCATGTCCGGCGTCACGACGGGGCGAACGGACTTCCAAAAAGGGTCAGGCGTGACCATCTTGGCTCGGACATTGACGTAACTCCATCCGCGTTGCTGGCGGATCTGCTCGGCCGTCTGGAGAGCGGTTGCGTGGGCCGCACGTGCGGCGGACGCCTTGGATTCAGCGCTGTTGGTCGCGCGGATCAGTTGACATCCAGCAGCCGCCGGCTCCAGGCCGAAAAGCAAAATCATACTCGCGGCAAGCAACGCAATCCCCGTCTTCGAAGCTCGAAGCATCCCAGCCCTCCTGAACGAATCTTATTCCCTCAACTGAAGGTATGTGATTTGCCATCGGATATCCGCCCTCGCAACCCCCCGGGCGCTCAATTCGACCTGCGACACTTGAGAGTGGCCGAGAAGTAACAGGCGCACAGGGCCTCAAAATGCAGTTCCAGCATCCGCCATGGCGCGAAACAACGACAGGGGCATGAATGGCCCAGGACGAGGAGGCTGCCGCCCTTCCCTTTTCGCGGGTGCGGGATGATATAGTGCATTGAGACATGACAAAGATTCGCGCCGCCCAGGCGCTTCCACCTCCAGAGCCAGACATCGAGGATGCCGATACGCGGCCGCTGTCGCAGCGCGCGGTGCGTCAGCAACCCCGGCCCTATCTCGATGCCCTCAATCAGGAGCAGTGCGAGGCGGTCGAGACCCTCGATGGCCCGCTGCTGGTGCTCGCCGGCGCCGGCACCGGCAAAACCCGCGTGCTCATTACCCGGATCGGCCATATTTTGAGCCAGGGCCGCGCCTGGCCGTCGCAGATCCTCGCCGTCACCTTCACCAACAATGCCGCGCGCGAGATGAAGCATCGCATCGGCGATTTGATTGGCGGCGCGGTCGAGGGCATGCCCTGGCTCGGCACCTTCCATGCCATCGGCGTGAAGATCCTGCGCCGCCACGCCGAGCTCGTGGATCTCAAGCCGTCCTTCACCGTGCTCGACACCGACGATCAGATCCGGCTCCTGAAACAGCTGCTCTCGGCGGAGAATATCGACGAGAAGAGATGGCCGGCACGGTTGCTCGCGTCGATGATCGACAGCTGGAAGAACCGGGGCTTAAGGCCGGAACGCGTGCCAGATGGCGAGAGCTTCGGCTTCGCCAACGGCAAAGGCCGCGAACTCTACGCTGCCTATCAGCGCCGGCTCAAGGATCTCAACGCCGCCGATTTTGGCGATCTGCTCCTGGAGAATTTGCGCCTGTTCCAGGACCACCCGGACGTGCTCGCACAATATCAGCAGCGCTTTCATTTCATCCTGGTCGACGAGTATCAGGACTCCAACGTTGCGCAGTATCTATGGCTGCGGCTGCTGGCGCAGGGCACGCGCAACATTTGCTGCGTCGGCGACGACGACCAGTCGATCTATGGCTGGCGCGGCGCCGAAGTGGACAACATCCTGCGCTTCGAAACCGATTTTCCTGGCGCCAAGGTCATCAGGCTGGAACGCAACTACCGCTCCACCGCCAATATTCTCGGCGCCGCGTCGGGCCTGATCGCGCATAACAAGGGACGCCTCGGCAAGACGCTGCGTACCGATTCCAGCGCAGGCGAGAGGGTTTCCTTGCAAGGTTGCTGGGACGACGAGGAAGAAGCGCGCGTCATCGGCGAGGATATCGAGCAGCTGCAACGCCAGGGCAACTCCCTAAGCGAGGTCGCTATTCTGGTCCGCGCGAGCTTCCAGATGCGCGCCTTCGAAGACCGCTTCATCACGCTCGGCTTGCCCTACCGGGTCATCGGCGGCCCGCGCTTCTACGAGCGGCAGGAGATCAGGGACGCGACCGCCTATTTCGAGGTTACGCTGAACCCCGCGAACGATTTGAAATTCGAGCGCATCGTCAATACGCCGCGGCGCGGCTTCGGCGAAGCGAGCTTGAAGTCCGTGCACCAACTCGCGCGGGCACGAAACATTCCGCTGGTACAGGCGGCGCGCCTCATCGTCGAGACCGAAGAGCTGAAGCCGGCGGCGCGCAAATCCCTCGCCGATCTCATCGCCGCCTTCGATCGCTGGCGCTCGCTGATCGATACGATGCGCCATACCGAGCTTGCCGAGCTGATCCTCGATGAGTCCGGTTATACCGGCATGTGGCAGGCTGACCGCTCTCCGCAGGCACAATCCAAGCTCGAGAACCTGAAGGAGCTCATCCGCTTCATGGAGGAGTTCGACACACTGCAAGGCTTCATGGAGCATGTCAGCCTCGTGATGGATGCCGACACGGAGGAAGGCGTCGAACGCGTCAGCCTGATGACGCTGCACAGCGCCAAGGGGCTTGAGTTCGACAGTGTTTTCCTCCCCGGCTGGGATGAAGGGCTGCTGCCGCATCAGCGCAGCCTCGACGAGTCCGGGCGTTCGGGCTTGGAAGAGGAGCGCCGTCTGGCCCATGTCGGGCTGACCCGGGCGCGGCAGCGGGCGAAGATCACCTTCGCGCAGAACCGCCGCACGCACGGTACTTGGCAGGCGGCGATCCCGTCGCGCTTCATCGACGAGTTGCCCATCGAGAATGTCGAGGTCGCCGAGGAGCAGGGTTATCAGCGGAGCTACGGCCCGAGCCGCTTCGACAGCGCGGAGAATCTCTTCGCGGGCGGATTTTACGAAACGCCCGGCTGGCGCCGCGCGCAACGCAATCGGCCGCAAGGCGGCGCGCCAACCAAGCGGCGCGAACCAATGACCATCGAGGGCAACCTGGTTGCCGCAAGCACGGCCGAGGGCGCCGGCCTCGATGTCGGCACGCGGGTGTTCCACCAGAAATTCGGCTATGGCCACATCGCGCATGTCGACGGCAACAAGCTCACGGTCGATTTCGACAAAGCAGGTCGCAAAAAGGTGGTCGACAGCTTCGTCGAGCGGAGCTGACCTCCGCTTTCCGCTCCTCAGACCTGGTTCTCACCGCATGAGCGATACCGCTTCCCCTTCCCTCTATGAGGCGCGGCTTGCAACCGACGCCGGCACCGCCGAGCGGATCGTCGCGGCTTTGGAAGAGGCTGACGCGCCGCCCGTCGTCGTCGGGCAGTTTGAGATCGCTCCTGGCCAGGCCGAAGTGTTTGCGCACTTTCCGGCGGCGCCCGATCAAGAGGCGCTACAGGCTCTCATCGCGGGGGCCGCCAATGGCAGCATTGTGGGCGCGCTCTGCATCGAACCGATCGCCGATGCGGATTGGGTGACGCTGTCGCAAGGCATGCGGCGGCCGGTGCGCGCCGGCCGCTTCCTCATTCACGGCAGCTACGACCGCGCTCATGGCCTTAATCGCTTCGCCATCGAGATCGATGCAGGCCGAGCCTTTGGCACCGCGCATCATGCCAGCACGCGCGGATGCCTCATCGCGTTCGACCAGATTCTGAAGTCGCGGCATCCCAAGATGGTGCTCGATATCGGCACCGGGAGCGGCGTGCTCGCCATTGCCGCGGCGAAGACGCTCGGCGCCAAGATTGCCGCCAGCGATAACGACCCCGTGGCGGTCGCGACCGCAGCCGCCAATGCGCGCCAGAACGGAGTTGGGCCGCAGCTCTCGTGCCTCACCGCCGAAGGCCTCGCGCATCCCATCTTACGCAGGCTTCGCGCGGACCTGATCTTCGCCAACATACTGGCGCGTCCTCTGCTGCGCCTGGCGCCGACGCTTCTACGACACACGGCAAACGATGGCTTCCTGGTGCTGTCCGGCATCACGCAAGATCAGGCGCCGGAGGTGGAGGCACGCTACCGCTCCTTCGGCTTTGTCCTGAAAAGGCGAATCCTACTCGAGGGATGGGCGACTTTGGTGCTCCAGCGTCGTAGCCTTCGCAAAGCTCGCGTCCGCGATTGATCGCGCGACAGGCGCGCCCTACAAGTGAGACATGTATCAAAGCTTCGATGATGTTTCTGTGCCGGGGGCAAGCGAAGAGCGGCTCCAAGGCCTGCGGCGGGTGCTGAAATCGCGCAAGCTCAAGGGCTTCCTCGTTCCACATAGCGACGAGTATCAAAACGAGTTTCTGCCCCCGCCAGCCGAGCGCCTCGCCTGGCTCACGGGCTTTAGCGGATCGGCGGGCGCGGCCATCGTGCTCGACGACGCGGCGGCCCTCTTCATCGACGGCCGCTACACGTTGCAGGCCCGCGCGCAAGTGGACACCGCGCTGTTCGAGGTGCTGCAAACGCCCGAGGCCAAGGTTTCGCAGTGGCTCAAAGACAGGCTCGGCAAGGGCGCGGTGCTCGGCTACGACCCGAGCCTACACAGCCTCAAGGAAATCGACCGCCTCATCGAGGCGCTGGGCAAAGGCGGGATCAAGCTCGAGCCGGTCACCACGAACCCGATCGACCGTCTCTGGCAGGATCGGCCGAAGCCAGCCCTCATCCCCGTGGTCGTTCACGACCTCGAATATTCCGGGCGCGGCGCGAAGGAGAAGATCCGCGACGTGCAGGCGATCCTGAAGCAGGACCGAGCGGATGCCGTCCTCCTGACCCTGCTCGACTCCATCGCCTGGCTCTTCAACATCCGCGGCGGCGACATCAAGCACACGCCGGTCGTGCTCGCCTTCGCCATCGTGCCGGTGGTCGGGCGGCCAATTCTCTTTATCGACGCCGCCAAGCTCACAGATCAGGTGAAGACTTATCTGAGCGACTTCGCCGATGTCGCCCAGCCCAACGCGCTGACGGCAAAATTGCGTGACTTCGGTCATGCCGGCGTGCGCGTGCGGCTCGACCCGGACAGCGCGCCGGTGCGCTTCGCGCAACTCCTGGAGAGCGAGGGCGCCAAGATCGTGCGCGGCGACGATCCTTGCATCCTGCCCAAGGCCATCAAGAACGAGTCGGAGATCGCGGGCGCCCGCGCTGCACATGTCCGCGACGGCGTGGCAATGGTGCGCTTTCTCGCCTGGCTCGACGACAATGCCGGCTCGGGCCGCATCGACGAGATCGAGGCCGCGCGTAAGCTCGAAACTCTGCGGCGCGAGTCCGGTCAGCTCAAGGATCTCAGCTTTCCCACGATCTCGGCTGCAGGCGCGAACGGCGCCATCGTGCATTACCGGCCAACGAATGCCAGCAAGCACGCACTCAAGCCGAGCAAACTCTATCTCGTCGATTCCGGCGGGCAGTATCTCGAGGGCACGACCGACGTCACCCGCACGATCGCCATCGGCAGGCCGAACGCCGAGATGCGCCGGCACTATACCCTTGTGCTCAAGGCGCATATCGCCGTCGACACGGCACGCTTTCCAAAGGGCGCGCGCGGCCAGGATATCGACCCTTTCGCGCGGCGCCCGCTCTGGCAGGCCGGACTCGATTACGACCACGGGACGGGCCATGGCGTCGGCAGCTATCTGACGGTACATGAAGGGCCGGCGCGGCTGTCGCGGCTCGGCACCGCGGAGCTTAAGCCCGGCATGATCCTTTCCAACGAGCCGGGCTATTACCGGGAAGGCCACTACGGGATCAGGCTGGAGAATCTCGTGCTGGTGACCCCGCTGCAACCGATCGAGGGCGGCAACCGGGACATGATGGGATTTGAACCACTGACCCAGGTCCCCTTCGATCGCCGTCTCATCGACACGAAGCTGCTGCTGCCCTTCGAGCGGGACTGGCTCAATGCTTACCACGCGCGGGTCCGGCGGGAGATCGAACCGCTGCTCCGCAGCGATGATAGGCCGTGGCTGCGCGAGGCGACCGCGCCGATCCGCTAGGCCCCGCTTAGCAAACGAAACAGGACAAAGATGGAAACCCTCGTCTCAGCCCTCGCGGCCACGCTCACCACGGCGGCATTCGTTCCGCAAGCCATGCACATCATCCGGCTGAAGGAGACGAAGGCGATTTCGCTTTTCATGTATGTGGCCTTCGCCGCCGGCGTGGCGTTCTGGCTTATCTTCGGCTTCATGATCTGGAACTGGCCGATGATCATCGCCAATACCATCACGCTGGCGCTCGCGCTCGGCATCGTCGGCATGAAGCTGCGCTACGGCTGATCGCGGCTACTGTTGTGCTTTGATTAGAATCGCTTAGGCGGAATTGCTCATAAGACGGTCCGCGGCCGCGCGGGCTTCATCGGTAATGGTCTGGCCCGCCAACATGCGCGCAATCTCCTCGCGCCGATGGTCGCCTTCAAGCACCGCGACCCGCGTGGCCATGCTCTCGCCGTCGGGCCCGGTAAGTGCCTCCTTGGCGATCAGGAGATGGCCGGCGGCGGCGGCGGCGACCTGCGGCGCGTGGGTGACGGCGAGAACCTGGACGCGCTCCGCAAGCCGCGCCAGACGCTCGCCAATGGCGGCGGCAGTGGCGCCGCCGACGCCCGCATCGACCTCGTCGAAGATCAGGGTCGGCGCTGAACCGCGCGCGGCGAGCACGACCTTCAGAGCGAGGATGAAGCGGGCGAGCTCACCACCGGACGCGACCTTCATCAACGGTCCAGCCTCCGTGCCGGGATTGGTCTGCACCCAAAAGGCCACGCGATCGATGCCGCTCGGACCGCCCTCGTCGAGCGGCACGCTTTCAACCTTGGTGATGAAGCTGGCCTTCTCAAGCTTCAGCGGCGCAAGTTCGGTCGCGACTTCGGCATCCAGGCGCTGCGCCGCTTTCTTCCGCGCGTTGCTCAGGCGCGTGGCGCGATCCTCATAGAGGCCTTGCGCGGCAGTGACGGCCTCAGCGAGTTCCGCGATGCGCGCTTCGCTTCGATCAAGCGCGACAAAATCAGCCTCGAGGCGACCGACCAGAGCCGGCAACTCGTCGACAAGGACCTTGTGCTTGCGCGCTAGGGCCCGCAGGGCAAAGAGGCGCTCCTCGGCCTCCTCGAGCTCGCGCGGCTCGAAGGCCGTTGCGGCCAAAGCCTGCTCGATCTTTCCGCGCGCGGCGTTTGTTTCCTCCAGAACACGCTCCAAGGCCTCGGCCACAGGACCTAACAGCGACTCAGCCAGCCCGCTCTGACGCTCGATGCGCCGCAGCGCCGCCGCAAGCCGATCGCCGCTCGTCCCCTCCCCCTGCAGCGCGTCGAGCGCCTCGTCGAGTTCGCCCGCGATCTTCTCCGCATTCATCATCAGCTGGCGCTTGGCGGCGAGGCCGTCTTCCTCGCCGGCCTTCGGGTCGATGCCACGCAGCTCGTCCAGGGCATGGATGACATAGTCGGCATTGGCACGGACTTGCGCGATCTCCGCCTCGTGGTGAGCAAGCTCCTGCTCGGCGTCTTTCCACGCGTCCCAGGCTGCGCCGATGGCGGACGCGTCGACGCTCAGCCCGGCGAAGGCATCGATCAGATCGCGGTGACCGCTTTGGTCAATCAGAGCCCTATCATCGTGCTGGCCGTGGATCTCGACTAAGGCACGGCCCACCTCGCGCAGCAACTGCACGCTCACGCTCACATCGTTGATGAAGGCGCGGCTGCGGCCATCATTGCCTTGCACCCGCCGCAAGATCACGGTGCCTTCGGTTTCGATGCTATTGGCGGAGAGAAGCTGAAGCACAGGGTGACCTGCGGCCGGCTCGAACAGGGCCGTTACCTGGCCTTGGGCGGCGCCGCGGCGCATGAGGGACGCGTCCCCCCGGCCTCCGATGGCAAGGGACAGAGCGTCGAGCAGAATGGACTTACCGGCCCCGGTCTCGCCGGTCAGCACGGACAATCCCTCACCGAATTCGAGATCGAGCCTGTCGATCAGAACAATGTCACGGATCGACAGAGCAGCTAGCATGGCGCGCGTGTCAGGCGGGGTTGCCGTCGCCCTTCCAGGTCTTGGTGATCCAAGAGCCCTCGTGCTCCTGGGGCTGCACGCCCTTCTTGGCCAAGAGAGAATAGGCGTTGTTGTACCACTTGCTGTCCGGAAAGTTGTGGCCGAGCACCGCGGCCGCGGTCTGCGCCTCGGTGATGATGCCCAAGGCCATATAGGCCTCCGACAAGCGCATCAAGGCTTCTTCCACCTGCTCGGTGGTCTGGTAGTCGGTGACGACCACACGGAAGCGGTTGATCGCGGCGAGGTAGTTGTTCTTGCGCAGATAATAGCGGCCGACCGTCATTTCCGCGGCGGCCAGAAGATCGCGCAGGATGCGGGCACGGTTGGTCGCCTCCCCTGCATAGCGGGAGTCGGGATAGCGCTGGAGTAGGGTCTGGTAGGAGGACAACGCCCGTCGCGCATTGGTCTGGTCGCGCTTCGGATCCAGCACCTGATCGTAATAGGACATGCCGACGATGTTCTGCGCGAGATCGGATTCCTGTGTACCGGGATGCAGCGTCAGGTAGCGCTGCGCGGCAGAGATCGCCTCATCATATTTGCCGGAGCGGTAATAGGCATAGGCCGCCATCACGATCGCCCGGCGGGCCTCCTGCGAATAAGGATGGTTGATATCGACTTGCTCGTATTCGCGCGCGGCGGAGGCGTAGTCGCCCTTGTCCACCATGCGCTCGGCCTTGCTGTAGATGACGTCGGGGGGATCGTTGTTCTCGACCTCCGCCTTCTTGCCGAAAACGGAGCCGCAGCCGCCGAGAATCGTCGCGCCGAGAATAAGGGCCGACAGGCCCGTCGCCAGTCTTAGCCCTGCCGAGACGGGCGCAGCCCTACGCGACGAGAGAACCCTCAAAACCACCCCCAAATTGTGACGCGACCCAAACCGTGCGCGATCATAACGATATGCGAACCCACCGCACCATAGCTCACCCAACGCGCGGATTATGGTGTTTTTTTGCCCTGTGAACGTAATGAGCGGCCTCGAAGGGAGGCCGCCCGGCTAGGTCTGCCGTTCGTATACGTCGTTTGGTTGCTTAGCTCCGCTCGGCGGCGAAGTTCACCGCGGCAAGATGGCTGAGCTCGGCGTGGCGAATCTCGCGCGAAGGGCGCGGTGCATCGACCAGGGTCCAAGCGTCCTCATCGGCGAACAGGGCCTTGAGGACCAGGCTGTTCAGCCGGTGACCGCCGCAAGACGATTTGTAGGCGCCGAGAATGGGGGCGCCGGCAAGCGCAAGGTCGCCGACGGCGTCGAGTGCCTTGTGGCGGACGAACTCATCAGGAAATCGCAGGCCTTCCCGGTTGATGACGCGGTCGTCGCCGATCGCCACCGTGTTATCCAGTGAGGCGCCGAGAGCGAGGCCGGCCGCCCAAAGCCGCTCGACATCCTTCATGAAGCCGAAGGTGCGGGCGCGCGACAATTCGCGACGGAAGGAGCCGGGATTGATGTCGAGGTCGATGCGCTGCTGCCCAATCACGTTGGCAACAAAATCGATCTCAACGTCGATATGGAAACCGTTATACGGCGAAAGCTCGCCATAGGCGCCGCCATCCTCCACGGAGACGGTCTTCAGAATCTTGAGGTAGCGACGCGGCGCATCAAGCTCCGCCAGGCCAACCTCGTCGATCGCCTCGACGAAGCGCGCGGCGCTGCCGTCCATGATCGGCACTTCGGCACTGTCGATCTCGATCAGAGCGTTATCGACGCCAAGACCGCGTAGGGCCGCGAGGAGATGCTCGACCGTCGCCACCGAGGCGCCGTTGCCGTCGCCGAGCACGGTACAGAGCGTGACGCCCGTCACCCAGCGCTGATCGGCTGCGATCTCGGTCGAGTCTGCATCACCATTGGAAAGAAGAAAACGTAGGCCAGTGTCGCTATCGGCCGGGTAAAGAATGATGGAAACCGGCGCCCCGCTGTGAACTCCAGTGCCCGTTAAGGCAATCTCGCTCGCAAGCGTGGTCTGGCGTGCCCCAATAAAACCCCTCATGCCCCCGGCCCCCAAGCCGTAATCGATAGGTCTTTCTGCTCGAGGGTAGCGCCCCGAGCCCCCCGACCAGCTTTCCCGGCACTTCTACCGACCCGGTGTCGGCTTGCTTTGTGCCTTTTTGGTCCTGCTGATCAATCTATAAGAACCTTAACGTGGCCACAGGGGGCCTACAAATCACGGTTTCTTTCAATGTATTACTACTGTCGGTGCCTCCTAAGTCCCTGTAACGCATAACTTTTCATGGGTCGCCTCGTCGCGCAAGGCGTTTATGGTGAACGTATTCCGCCTGTCTTCAGTTGGCTTGGCGGCGCAGAAACGCAGGGATTTCGAGATCGTCTTCCGCAAGTGATTCGGGCGAGGTGCGGTGCTGTTCGACGGCCGCGAGGCGCGGCTTCTCCTCGATCCGCCTTTGGACCGGAGCGACAGCGATTTCCGCGCGTGGACGCTCTACCTTCAGCCCCCGCTGCGCGGCAGGCTCCATCCTTGCGGACGCCTCAAAAGTTTGCGGCCCGCCAAATTCCGGCTCAAGTTTCGCTGACATGCTGGCATCCTCATCCTTACGACCCCGGCCCACATTGGCGAGCCGCTCCAAAAATCCAACCTTCTTCTTCTGCGCTTCGAGACCCTGCGGTGCGGCCTCACCGGATTTCGCCCTGATCTCGTTCTGAACGACGAGCGGCAGATCCTCCACGCTCGGCATGCGCCGCACGACGCGGCGCGCAGCGGCGGGCGGCGTGGGCACGAATTGCTGCGGAGCGGCCGCCGGTTTTTGCGGTACGGTATTGCGCGGCAAGGCGATGCTGGTGAGCTGCGCGGGGCGCTTCTCGATGGTCACGTTGCCGGGTGCGCGCCAGACCGGAGGCTGGCTCGCGGTGTCGTTGGCGGCCGGTGCGATGCGCTGCTCCACGTAATCGGGCGTGCTGACAGGCACCGAGGCGAGGCCCGCCAGACGTTCGGTGAGGGTTGGCTTCTCCGCAGCAACAGGCTTTGCCTCCTGGTTTAGAAGGTAGCCGAGACCTGTCGCCACCACCGAGACTCTGATCATGCCGTCGAGCTGGTCGTCGAAGGTCGCGCCGACGATGATGTTGGCGTCCGGATCCGCTTCGGCGCGGATGCGGCTTGCCGCCTCGTCCACCTCGTAAAGGGTGAGGTCGTTGCCGCCTGTGATGGAGACGAGAAGACCGCTCGCCCCCTTCATGCAGACGTCGTCGAGAAGCGGATTGGAGATGGCAGCCTCGGCGGCTTCGACCGCGCGGCGATCGCCGCTGGACTCGCCGGTGCCCATCATTGCCTTGCCCATGCCGGCCATGATGGTGCGGACATCGGCGAAGTCGAGATTGATGAGGCCTTCCTTCACCATGAGATCGGTGATGCAGGAGACGCCGGCGCGGAGCACGTCGTCAGCCATGGCGAAGGCATCGGCGAAGGTCGTCTTCTCGTTGGCGACTCGAAAGAGATTCTGGTTCGGGATGACGAGGAGCGTGTCGACATATTTCTCAAGCTCGGCGATGCCGGCTTCCGCCGCGCGCAGTCGCCGCTGACCTTCGAACTGGAAGGGCTTGGTGACGACGCCGACGGTGAGAATTCCTTCCTCGCGAGAGGCGCGCGCGATCACGGGGGCCGCCCCCGTGCCGGTTCCGCCGCCCATGCCAGCGGTGATGAACGCCATATGGCAGCCCATGAGGTGCGCCTTGATGTCGGCCATGGCCTCTTCGGCGGCAGCGCCGCCGATCTCGGGCTTGGAGCCCGCGCCCAAACCTTCGGTGACCTTGGTCCCCATCTGGATGCGCCGTTCGGCGCTCGAGCTCAGAAGCGCTTGGGCGTCGGTATTGGCGACGACGAATTCCACGCCGCGGAGTCCCGAGGCGATCATGTTGTTCACGGCGTTGCCGCCCGCACCGCCGACACCGAAGACGGTGATGCGCGGCTTGAGTTCGGTCAAATCTGGAACGCTGAGATTGATGGTCATGGCGGCCTTCCGATCCTTAAAACTGTCCTCGTTCCGGCTGCTGCGCGCTCCCCGCGAACGCCGCTTTCAGCCCCTTTGTACGCCGACTAAAAATTGTCCCGTATCCACTCTCCGACGCGGGCGAGATAGCCCGTGCCGGTCCCAAGAAAACGCTGTTCGCCCCGCGCGCCGAGCCTCTCGTCGCCGCGGGCCCATTGCAGGAGCAATCCGACCGACGCGGAGAAATCCGGGCTCGCTTCGGCTTGCGGAAACCCGCTCAAAGCGCGCGGCTTTCCAAGACGTGCGGGCCGGCCAAACATGTTGGAGGCAAGTTCCGGCAGGCCGGTAAGATGGCTTCCGCCGCCGGTGAGGACGATGTGCCGGGCGGCCTCGGAGGCTACGCCGCACGCGGCCAGACGGCGGCGCATGAAATCGAGAATTTCTTCGATCCGCGGCCGGATGATGACCGCAAGCTGCGCCTTGGTGATCTGGTTGAGGCTGCGCCGCTCAAGCTCGCCGACCGATGGGAAGGTGATGATCTCGCGCTCGTCGGATGCCGTGGCGAAGGCGCTGCCATGCAAAGTCTTCAGACGTTCCGCATGCTCCAGCGGCGAGGAAAGCGCACGCGCGATGTCGGTCGTGATGCTGCTGCCGCCAAGGGCAATGGCGTCGGCATGAATGAAATGACCATCGGCCAGAACCGAGAGCGTCGTGGTGCCAGCACCGAAATCGATGCAGGCCACGCCGAGCTTCGCCTCATCGGGCGTCACCACCGCCAGCGCGCTCGCATAGGGCGCGGCAACCAGGCCGCTGACGCCGAGATGGCAGCGCTCGACGCAGAGCATCAGATTGCGCATTGCAACCTCGTCCGCGGTCACGGCATGCATGTCGACCGCAAGACGCTCGCCGCACATGCCGTTCGGATCGCTGATACCGCCATTCTCGTCGAGGCGGTAGCCGGTCGGCAGCACGTGCAGAACCGTCCGCTTGTCGCGGCCCGCATATTGGTGGCCGCCGGCGAGGAGGCGGAGAACATCGTCGTAACGGACGGCACCGGACGGCAGCGCCACGCTTGCGGAAAAGCTTTCACTCTTGAGCCGGCCGCAGGTGACGGCGACCTGAACTTCCTCGACGGTCACGCCCGCCATGCGCTCGGCGCAATCGACCGCGGAGCGAATGCAATGCTCCGCGCTGTCGAGATGAGTGATCATGCCGGCCTTGAGGCCCTCGGCGCGGTGATGGCCGAAGCCGAGCACCTCGAATTGCAGCGGCTCGCCGTTGGTCTCCATCCAATCTGGCGCAGGGGTGCCCTTGGCGATCAGGCACGAGATCTTGCTCGTGCCGACGTCAAGCGCCGTCACGATCCTTTGCCTCTTGCCTCTATTTGTAGTTGGGTGCCGCATCCCCCTACCTCAAATCCTTTCCGTTACGTGCTGCCTTTTTGCGCCACGCGCTTGGTGCTCGCTGTCGGTGCTTCAGGCGCAGGAGATCCCGCCACAGGTGCGGTCATTGCGGGGGCCTCGTCCCGCAAGCGCACCGTGACGCGATCGCCAAGACGCAGATCGACCGCAGCGATATTTCGATCAAGGACGCCATGCTCGGCCTCGAGCCGGGTCAGCGCTTGAAGTGCCTCGGCGACGTTGTCGTCGGGCAGCAAAATTTCGAGCCCCGAGGCGAGCTGCAGCGTCCAGCGCCGGTCGCCAACGCGGAAGGACGCGACCACCTGCTCTTTCAGTTCACTAAAGGGGGCGAGCGTATCGAGAAGGGCTGCGGCGCGCTTGCCGGCGCCCTCGCCCACAACGAGCGGCAGATGTCCATAGGCTTCGCGCAAAGCCGGCGCGAGCACGACACCATCTGAGTCGATGACATAGGTCTGACCGCGGTTCTGCCAGATCCCGTAAGGCACGCGCTCTTCGATGACGACCTGGATGGTCGAGGGCAGCAACCGCATCACTTGGGCATGCTTGACCCACGGAACGGATTCCAGGCGCGCCTTGGCGGCGTCCGTATCGAAGGCGAGCGTCAAGTTGCTTGGGCCGGCCTGAAGGGCGGTTGTGATATCGGCGTCGGTGGCGTGGGTCTTGCCCTCTACCGTGACGCGCTTCACGCCGAAGCCGGCAGCGACGGCAAATTTATCGATCCCGCCGTGGAGGGCATCGAACAGACGCTGCGTCTGTCCGCCGACGAAGGCGCCATAGACCAAGCCGCTGAGCAGGAAGACCCCGGCGAGCAGAAACCATTTGCCGCGAATGCGATCGCGCCCCAAGCGCAGGCTCTTCGGCGCATCTTTCTTGCACAGAGCGCCGGCGAAGCGCGTCATGGCGCCGGTTTCCCGATGCGGGAGGGCGACGCCGCGCGCGAGCAGCGCATCGGGCGATCTCCGCACCACCCTTCGTCCGGCGGTCCTCACCGATTGCACGACGCGTCCTCCACGATCCAGCGCACCAGCTCTCCAAATGAGCGGCCGCTGTGCTTAGCGAGCTCGGGCACGAGCGAGGTGGCCGTCATGCCGGGTTGGGTGTTGACCTCAAGGCAGATCATCTCCCCCGAACCCCCTGGCCGGTCGTCGTAACGGAAGTCGGAACGACTGACCCCTCGGCAGCCCAATGCCCTGTGAGCCGCTAGGGACAGCTTCTGTACGAATTGGTAAACATTTGATGAAAGTTGCGCCGGAAGGATGTGATCGGAGCCGCCGGGCGCGTATTTGGATTCGTAGTCGTAGAAGGAAAGTCCCTGCGCAGGGCGGATTTCGATGACCCCCAGCGCCTCATCGCCCATAACAGCGCAGGTCAGCTCGAGTCCGGGGATAAAACGCTCGACCATTAACTCCTCGCCCAGGCTCCAATCAGCCGAATGCAACTCCTGCGGGGGGTTGGCCTGATCCTCGCGCACGATGAAGACCCCAACGCTGGAGCCTTCGGTCGGCGGCTTGATGACGTAAGGCGGTGGCATGGCGTGCGCACGGGCGGCTTCGGCGCGGGTGACGATCAGGCTTTCCGCCACCGGAACGCCCGCCGCCCGCAGGACCGCCTTGGCGCGCTCCTTGTGCATGGCGAGCGCGGAGGCGAGCACGCCGGAATGGGTGTAGGGAATGGCCATGGTCTCGAGCAGGCCCTGGATGCAGCCATCCTCGCCGTAACGGCCATGGAGCGCATTGAAGCAGACATCCGGACGGAGCACGGCCAGACGCGCGCCCACGTCGCGGCCGACGTCGAGGCGGGTGACGCGGTAGCCCTCCCTTTCGAGCGCGCTCGCGCAGGCCTCGCCCGAGCGCAGGGAAACCTCACGCTCCGAAGACAGCCCGCCCATCAGCACGGCGATGTGTTTTTCCGTGGACATCCCTCGACCTCGTGTTGCCAAACGCGAGAATCATTAGTGGCTATCTGAATCGGCGATTTTGGGGAACCGGCTTTAGGGGCCGCCGCTACCGAAAAGAGAGAGCGAAATCAGGCCGTTTCGGCTGTGCCGAGACGCTTGATCTCCCATGCGAGCTCGACGCCGCTCGTTTCCTTCACCCGCCGGCGCACGGTTTCGCCCAGCTCCTCGAGATCGGCGCCGGTGGCGCTTCCCTCGTTGATGAGGAAGTTGCAGTGCATCTCAGAGACTTTGGCATCGCCGACCGAGATGCCGCGGCAGCCCGCCGCGTCGATCAATTGCCAGGCCTTTTTTCCGGGCGGGTTCTTGAAGGTGGATCCCCCGGTGCGGCTCTTGATGGGCTGGGCCTGCTCGCGATAGGCGGCGATGTCATCCATCTCGGCGAGAATCTTGGCTGGGTCGCCCGGCTCGCCCTTAAAGAGCGCCTCGGTGAAGACCAGATCTTCCGCCGCACCGCAATGACGATAGGAATAATGCAGCTCCGCGACGGGCATAACGTGGATGTCGCCCTTGCGATCGACGGCGCGGGCCTGCACGACGACCTCGCAGGTCTCGCGGCCATGCGCGCCGCCATTCATGCGCAACGCGCCGCCGACGCAGCCGGGGATGCCGCGATAGAACGAGAGGCCCGCAATGCCGGCATCGGCAGCCGCGCGTGAGACTTTGACATCCGGGACCGCGGCGCCGGCGCGCAGGCGTGAGCCGTCCTCTATACCGATCTCGCCGAAACCGCGGCCGAGACGAATGACCACGCCGGCGATGCCGCCGTCGCGCACGAGAAGATTGGAGCCAAGGCCGATAACCGTCACCGGGATCTCGCCCGGCGTCTCACGCATGAAATAAGTAAGATCGGCCTCGTCCGCCGGCGAATAGAGAACTTCCGCCGGACCGCCGACGCGAAACCAGGTGAAGTCGGCGAGCGAAGCCGCTTCCTTCAGCCTGCCGCGCAGCTCCGGCAGGCGCTCGGCGAGATCGTGGGCGGAAATGCTCACGCGCGTGCGCCTTTCTTGGCGAGCTTCTTCGGAAGAGCGTTGATCCAGTCGGTGATGGTGCCCGCGCCGAGGCCAACGATGAGATCGCCGGGCTGCGAGACGGAGGCGAGCGTGTCGACCAACGACTCCTCATCGTCGATGGTGAGCACCTGAGGGTGACCGTGACGGCGGAGCCCAGAGGCCAGCTCATCGCGATCGATGCCGGGAATCGGCGCCTCGCCCGCGGAATAGATCGGCGTGACGATGGCGATGTCGGCGTCGTCGAGGCAGGCGGAAAACTCATTGAACAGCGCCTGTAGGCGCGAGTAGCGATGCGGCTGGATCACCGCGATAATGCGCCCGTCGCCGCCCGCACGCGCGGCCCGTAGCACGGCGGCGATCTCGACGGGATGGTGTGCGTAGTCGTCATAGATGGCGGCGCCGTGCCACTCGCCGACGCGCGTAAAGCGGCGCCTCACACCGGAGAAGCCGGCTAGCGCCGAACGAATAACATCATCGTCGATGCCGGCTTCCGTCGCGACGGTGAGCGCGGCAAGAGCATTCAGCGCATTGTAGTGACCGAGAATCGGCAGCGTGAGTTTGTTGAGCTTTCGCGCGCCGCCGTGCACAGCCGGACCGAGTTCCACATCGAAGGTGATGAGATCGCGGCCGGCACGCAGATTGACCAGCCTGATATCGGCGTCGCGCGACACGCCATAGGTCAGGGTGCGCCTTCCATTGGCGACACCGCCAGGCTTCGACAAGAGCTCGCGAACGACGGGATGATCGATGCAAGCGACGGCGAGGCCATAAAAGGGGATCGCATCGATGAACTGCTGAAAGGCTTTATGCAGAATTTCGACCGACTCCCAATAGTCCATATGCTCGGGATCGATATTGGTGACGACGCCGATCTGCGTCGGCAACTTGAGGAAGGTACCGTCGGACTCGTCGGCCTCCACAACCATCCACTCGCCCGCGCCGATGCGGGCATTCGTGCCCCAGGCATTGATGATGCCGCCGGTGATGACGGTGGGATCGAGGCCGGCAGCTTTCAGCACCTCGGCGATCAAGGATGTGGTCGTGGTCTTGCCGTGGGTGCCGGTAATGGCCACGGTGGTGCAAGGACGCATCAATTCGGCCAGCATCTCCGCGCGGCGAATGATGGGAATGCCGCGCTCCCTGGCGGCCTCGAACTCGGGGTTGCCCGCCTTCACCGCGCTAGAGATGACGAGAAACGCCGCGCCCGTGACGTTGTCCGGATCATGTCCGATCAGGCACGGAATGCCGCGCGCGCGCAGACGCTCGAGATTGGCGCCCTCTTTCAAATCGCTGCCTTGCACGCGATAGCCGCGCGTGTGCATGACTTCGGCGATGGCGCTCATGCCGATCCCGCCAATGCCCACGATGTGAAACAGTCCAGCTTCGTCGGGGGCCGGCATGTGCATGTGACTAGCCCTTGTCCTTGCAGAGCTCTTCGGCGAGATCGGCGAGCTTCGTCACCGCGCCGCGCTCGCCCATCGCCTTGGCCTTCGCCGCCGCCTCAGCCAATAACGCAGGCGATGTAAACAGTTTCTCAAGCTCAGAAGCGAGGCGCTCCGGGGTCAAATCCGCCTGGCGCATGCACCAGCCGCCGCCACCTTGCTCGAGCCGTGTTGCATTTTCGAGCTGATCGTTGTCAAGGGCGTGGGGCAGCGGCACGAGCAGCGCGGGGCGCCCGATGGCCATGAGCTCCGCGACGGTGGAGGCTCCAGAGCGGGCGATCACGAGATGCGCGACCGCGACGCGTTCCGGCAGGTCGCGAAAGAACGCCGCGAGATGCGCCGCGATGCCCGATGTCGCGAACGCCGCGCTCAGAGCGGGAAGGTCTTCCTCGCGCGCCTGCTGCACGAGCGTGAGGCGCGTGCGGATGTGTAGCGGCAGTTTTGCCAATGCGGCGGGTATCAACTCGGAAAAGAAATGCGCGCCCTGGCTGCCACCGAACACGAGCAGAAGAAGCCGGCCCGCAGGCTCGGGCGGCAGATAGGGCACGTCGCGGACGGCAAGGACGGCGTCGCGTACGGGCGTTCCGGTGAGGCGTGCTTTCGCGCCAGCCTTCTCGCCGAGAAGTTTCGTCGGGGAAAACGAAACCGCGATGCGATCGGCAAAACGCGACAGAAGACGGTTGGCCCGCCCCATGACCGCATTCTGCTCGTGAATGGCGGTGGGAATGCCGAGCGTCCGCGCGGCAATGATGGGCGGCAGAGTGGGGTAGCCACCAAAGCCAATGACGGCGCGGGGCTTCACCCGGCGAAGCAGGGCGAGCGCACCAAAATAGCCGATGCCGAGCCGCGTGAAGGTGCGCGCCATGGCGAGGGGGGAACGGCCTGCGAGCGTCGCCGACGGGATGCGATGGATGGCGCGGGCCGGGAACTCGACGCCGTATTTCTCCGCGCGCTCATCGGTCGCGAGCTCGACCGCAATACCGCGACGGCTAAGCTCTTGGGCAAGAGCGGCGGCGGGAAACAAGTGGCCACCCGTGCCGCCAGCGGCGAGCAGGATCGGTCGCTCAGTCAAGCTGCCTGCTCCCTTATGCCGCCCTGCTCAGCGTCAGTCTCGGCGCCGGTCCGTTCTTTCAAATGGCCGGCCGTGGGGCGCTTCCGTGTAAGCCCGAGCGCGAAACCCATCGTCAGCGCCATCGCAAGCAAGGAGGACCCGCCATAGGAGATGAAGGGAAGCGTCATGCCCTTCGCCGGCAGCAGGCCGACATTGACGGCCATGTTGATGAGAGCCTGAAGCCCGAAGAGCATGATGAGCCCGGCGGTGGCGTGGCGGATGAACCCGTCCGGCTCGCGCGACGCCTTGGAGAGACCGCGCAGCACGATGAAGGCAAACAGCGTCAGGAGAATGATGCAGGCGATCAATCCATATTCTTCCGCCGCCACCGCGAAGATGAAGTCGCTGTGCGAATCCGGGAGCACGTCCTTCACCGTGCCTTCGCCAGGTCCCCTGCCAAACCAGCCGCCATGGAGGAACGAGTCGAGCGCGCGGTCGGCTTGAAAGGTGTCGCCCGAGGCCGGGTCGAGAAAGCGGTCGATGCGGGAGGCGACGTGAGGAATCGTGAAATACGCGCCGAGAATCCCGGCGATGCCGGCAACGCCCATCGCGCCGATCCAAAGCAGATTGATGCCAGCCATATAGAACAGGGCGACCCAGACCAAGGTGACGAGGAGCGTCTGGCCGAAGTCGGGTTCAAGCACCAGCACCAGCGCGAACACGCCGTAAAGCAGAAGTGCGAGTTCGATGCTAGGAACGTCGCCGCGCTTCTGGCTTTCATTGAACAGCCAAGCGGTCAGGACAACGAAGGCGGGCTTCACGAACTCAGACGGCTGCAGGGAGACGGCGCCGAACTGAAGCCAGCGCTTCGCACCTTTGATCTCGGGCCCGACGAAAATTGCGAGCACCATCAGACCGAGGCCGACAAAGAAGATGATTAGGCTCGCGCGGCGGATCTGCTTGGGGGAAAGCGTCGAGGCCGCAAACATGATGGCGATGGCGGGCAACAACATCGCCGCGTGGCGGCGGACGAAATAAAACGGCTCGAGGTCGTATTTGGCGGCGATGGGCGGACTCGCCGCGAAGGACAGTACAAGCCCAGCTCCCATCAGCAGGAGCAGACCGAAAAACATGAGCCTGTCGATGGTGAACCACCAGTCCGAAAGCACGCTGCGATCGGCGCGGGTGATCCTCATGCGGCTTTACCCTGCTCTTTATTCATGTCCTCGACGCCCTCCAGGCCCAAGACGATGTCGCGGAAGGCTTTGCCGCGGGCCTCGAAATTGGCGAACTGGTCGTAGGAGGCGCAGGCCGGCGACAGCAACACGACGGGCTCGCGCGCCTTGGAGCGGCTCGCGTCGGCGGCGGCTTCGCTCACGGCTTTCGCCAGCGTTCCGCAAATGGTGCTGTCCACCCTGCCCTTCAGTTCATCGGCAAATGCATCGGCGGCTTCGCCAATGAGATAAGCGCGCTTCACTTTGAAGAAGAGCGGTTCAAGATCGGCAAGCCCGCCGGATTTCGGCCGGCCACCAACGATCCAGAAAATGTCGGTGAAGCTCGCGAGCGCCTTGCTCGCAGCATCGGCGTTGGTCGCCTTGGAGTCGTTGACGAAGAGCACGCTGCCAACGCGCCCGACCTGCTCCATGCGATGGGCTAGTCCGGCGAAGCTCTGCAACCCGCGTTCTATGGCCGCCGCGTCAAGACCTTGCGAGCGCGCAAGCGCATATGCGATCGCCGCGTTCTGCCAGTTGTGCTCGCCGCGCAGCGCGCCAATGCCGGCAAGATTCACATCGGCAAGTTCGATGCCCGTCGTCACCTCAATCAGCATGCCGTCCTTCACCCAGACGCCGCTCTTCACGGGCTCACCGACCGCGACGCGACGCACCGCTGAACCGCTCAATCTGTCGGCGATGGCGCGAGAAAGAGGGTCGTCGACCCCGATCACAGCAGTGCCGCCGCGCGGCAAACCCGCAAAGATGCGCGCCTTGATCGCGGCGTAGTTTTCGATGCTGCCGTGACGGTCGAGATGATCCGGCGCGATGTTGAGGAGCGCCGCCGCATCCGGCGCGAGCGTGGGGGTAAGATCGATCTGGAAGGTGGAAAACTCTATCACATAAATGAGGTCGTCGGCGAAGGGCTCGAGATCGAGCACGGCGTTGCCTATATTGCCGCCGAGCGACACCCGCTTCCCGCCCGCGGCGAGGATGTGCGCGGTAAGCGCCGACGTCGTGGACTTGCCGTTGGTGCCCGTGATGGCCACGATCTTGGCGGCGGACCCTTGCGCCGCGCGTTCGCGGAAGAAGAGCTCGGTATCGCCGATGATCTCGACGTTCGCGGCTTGCGCCTTGGCGACGCTCCAATGCGCCGCGGGATGGGTCAAGGGTACGCCCGGCGCGAGCACCAGCGTGGCAAAAGCCGACCAATCGGCGGTGCTGAGATCGCTCAGAAGTATGCCTTGGGCGGAAGCGGCCTCCCGGCTGCTCGCGCCATCATCCCAGGCATGGACCTTGGCGCCGCCGGCTTGCAGCGCCCGGGCCGCAGCAATGCCGCTGACGCCCAATCCAAAAACGGCGACATCGCGCCCGGCAAAGCTCGTAACAGGAATCATGATCTTCGAATCTTAGCGCAATTTCAGGGTGGCGAGACCAAGCAGTGCAAGCACCACGGCAATAATCCAAAAACGGATCACGACGGTCGATTCAGGCCATCCCTTCTGCTCGTAGTGATGGTGCAGCGGCGCCATGCGGAATACGCGCTTTCCCGTCAGGCGGAACGACGCGACCTGTACGATCACCGATACCGCTTCAAGCACGAATAAGCCACCGACGATGGCGAGCACCAATTCGTGCTTCGTCGCAACGGCGATGGTGCCAAGCGCGCCGCCAAGCGCAAGTGAGCCGGTATCGCCCATGAAGATCTGCGCCGGGGGCGCGTTGAACCAGAGAAAGCCGAGGCCCGCCCCGACCAGCGCGCCGCACACGACGGCAAGATCGCCGGTGCCGACCACAAAATGGATCTGGAGATAATCGGCGAAGAGCACGTTGCCGACGAGATAGGAGACGAAGCCGAAGGTCGCCGCGGCGATCATCACCGGCACGATGGCAAGGCCGTCGAGGCCGTCGGTCAGGTTCACCGCGTTGCCGGCACCGACGATGATGAAGGCGCCGAACGGAATGAAGAGCCAGCCCAGGTTGATGAGCACATCCTTGAAGAAGGGGATGGCGAGCGCGGTGGAGAGCGGAGCCTGGCCGACATGAACAATCGCCGCGGTGGCGATCAGGGCGGCGGCCGCCTCGATCACGATCTTGATGCGGCCGCGAAAGCCGGCGACGGAATGGCGGGTGACCTTGAGATAATCGTCGAACAGGCCGACGGCGCCGTAGACCAGCGTCAGCAGCAGCACGATCCAGACATAGGCGTTGCTGAGATTGCCCCAGAGCAGCACCGACGCCGTGACGCCGGACAAAATCATGAGGCCGCCCATGGTGGGGGTGCCCTGCTTTTCAAGGAGGTGCTGTGCCGGGCCGTCGACGCGGATCGGCTGGCCCTTGCCTTGACGGAGGCGAAGCGACCTGATCACGCGCGGTCCGAACAGAAACACGAAGAGAAGCGCCGTGATCAGCGCTCCGCCTGTGCGGAAGGTGATATAGCGGAAAACGTTGAAGGCGCTGAGCTCGCCGGCAAGCCCACTGAGCCAATAGAGCATGATCTATCCCTCTTCGCCCTTGCGGACGTATCTCACGCTCGCGCGCCGGGCGCGCCGAAATGGCGGCGCAAGGCCTCGACGAGCGGACTCATGCGGCTGCCGAACGATCCCTTGATCATGATCACGTCCCCCGGGCCCACATCCTTGGTCATGATGGGGGCAAGCTCCTCAGCGGTTTTGGCATATGCGCCTTGGCGGGATGCCGGCAGCGCCTCGTAAAGCGCCGCCATCAGCTCGCCGCAGGCAAAGACAACATCGACCCCGGCCCCGTCAATGCACTCTGCAAGCTCTCGGTGAAGATCCGGCGCTTTTTGGCCGAGTTCCAGCATATCGCCGAGGACGGCCACGCGGCGCTTGAAGGCGGTTCTCGGGGTCAGCCCCAAGGTGGCGAGGGCGGCGCGCATGGAGGCCGGGTTCGCATTATAGGATTCATCGATGATGGCGATCTGTCCTGCTTCCGCCTCGATAACGATGCGGCCGCCGCGGCCGGCCTGGGCATGGACCCCGGCGAGAGCTTCAGCGGCCGGCGCGAGATCCGCGCCCGCGAGCTTCGCGGCGGCGAGGACGGCAAGGGAATTCTGCACGAGGTGACGTCCCGGCGCCCCGAGGCGGTAGGTGACGGGCTCGCCCAAAATGTCGGCGCTGATGCGAGAGCCATCGGGATCGAGCTCGACCGCAACCGCGCGCGCATCGGCGCCCTTAGCCTCCCCGAAGCTGACGATGCGTGCGTGCTGCTCGCGGGCGTGGCGCGCAAGCCGCTCATAATGGGGGTTGTCGCGGTTGATGATCGCGAGGCCGCCCGGCTCCAGCCCGCGAAAGATTTCCGCCTTCGCGTCGGCAATCTCCTCGACGTCGCGGAAGAAGCCGAGATGCACGGGCGCGACCGTGGTGACGATCGCAATATGCGGACGGATCAGCCGCGTGAGGGCGTCGATCTCTCCCGCATGGTTCATGCCCGCTTCGAACACGCCGAACCGCGTCTCCTTCGGCATGTTGGCAAGGGATAGCGGCACGCCCCATTGATTGTTGAAGGACTTGACCGATGCATGGACGCTGCCGCTGGGGGCAAGCGCGAGCCTGAGGGCCTCCTTGGACCCGGTCTTGCCGACGCTGCCGGTGACGGCAATCACCGCGGCGCGCTTGGCGCGGGCGCGGCCCGCTCGACCTAGGTCGTTGAGCGCTTCAAGCGTAACCTGAACGCGCACGAGCCGGTCCTCGTCGACACTCTCAGGAAAGGTTCTATCGACGATGGCGCAGGCGGCACCGCCTGCCAGCGCCGCCTCAACGAAGCTGTGACCGTCGCGGTTGGGCCCCTGGATGGCGATGAAGCCCTCGCCGCGTGCGAGGCTGCGGGTGTCAATCGAGAACCCGTCAACGCGAACATGGGCGTCACCCAGGCACTGGGCGTGGGTCGCCTTGATAATCTCAGCCAAGGTCCAGAGCGACTCGGCCACTCTACGCAACCTCCTGCAAGGCAATCGACACCGCATCATGGTCGGAGAAGGGTACGATCGTTGTCCCGATGGTTTGCCCGATCTCGTGACCTTTCCCGGCCACGAGCAAAACGTCGCCCTCTCCAAGGGCAGCAATAGCATGACGGATGGCGGCAGCGCGGTCGGCAATCTCCTCCGCTCCTGGTGCCGCTGCGAGGATCTGGCTGCGAATTGCGCCGGCATCCTCGCTTCTGGGATTATCGTCCGTGACGATGACGCGGTCGGCCTGCGCGGCCGCCACAGCGCCCATCTGCGGACGCTTGCCGCGATCGCGGTCTCCCCCGCAGCCGAAGACGATGATCAGCCGGCCCGTCACATAGGGGCGCAGCGCTTCGAGCGCCTTGGCGAGGGCATCGGGGGTATGGGAATAGTCGATGAAGATCGGCGCTCCGCTGCGCGCGCTGCCAGCGAGGTCCAGACGCCCCCTCGCGCCATGCAGGCGCGCCAGCGCGGGCAGGACATCATTCGCGCTTTCTCCGCCGGCGAGCGCCAAGCCCGCCGCGACGAGCGCATTGGCAGCCTGGAAATGACCGACGAGCGGCAAGCGCACCTTATGCTCGGCGCCCGCATGCTCGATCACCAGATTTTGCCCAAAGCCATCGCGCTCCGCCGAGACGAGCTTTAGCGTTGTCCCGTTGCGCCCGACTGAGACGACATGCAGACCGCGGGAGGCCGACTCCGTTGCAACTTGCATCCCGGCCTCGCTGTCGACATCCACGACGGCTGTTGCGCCTTGCGGCAGAAGCTCGCGAAAGAGGCGGAGCTTCTGCGCGAAGTAATCCTCGAAGCTCGCATGATAATCCAGATGATCGCGCGAGATGTTGGTGAAGGCGCCAGCCGCGAGTAGTACGCCATCGAGGCGGCGCTGCTGGAGGCCATGGCTCGACGCCTCGATGGCGGCATGAGTCACGCCCTCGCTTGCGAGCTGTGCCAGAATTCGGTGCAGCTCGATCGGATCGGGCGTCGTGTGTGCGAGCGCCTGCGTGCCATTCGGACTGACGATTCCGACAGTGCCGAGGCTCGCCGCAGCGAGGCCGCGCTCGCTCCAGAGCTGGCGAAGGAAGGCGGCAACCGACGTCTTGCCGTTGGTGCCGGTGACCGCCATCACCGTTTTCGGCTGTGGGGCGAAGAAGCGCGAAGCGATCAGGGCCAGAAGCCGGCGCGGATCTTCATCCTCGACGATGGGAGTCTGGATGTTCGCAGGTGCGGAACCCAACGCCACCAGGATCGCCGCGGCCCCGCGCTGCACGGCATCCGCGATGAAGCGCGCACCGTCGGTGGCTGTGCCGGGCAGAGCAGCAAAAAGATAGCCCGGCTTCACGGCGCGGCTGTCAGACGCGAGGCCTGCGATGGGCACGCGCGACCAAGGGGCGGGCTGTCCCGCCGCCGGCCCGATCAAGTCGCCAAGGGTCATAAGCGGCATCGCCCCTAAAAGCCGCAGTTTGTGCTTAAATCAATGGCTTGCTGACCAATCGAAAGACGGTTCGGTCCTCTAATAAGAGGCGGTGACCTTACCGTCAAACGCGGGCCTGTCCGCATCGAGCTTGGGCGCAACCCCAAGAATCGGCGCGATGCGCTCGATGATCTTGCGCGCGGTGGGGGCCGCATTCACGCCGGCTGTCGCCTGATTGCTGCTCGCGGCGACGCGCTGCGGCTCATCGAGCATGACGAGGACAAGATATGCGGGCGCGTCGGTCGGAAAGGCGGCAAGAAACGACGTGAGCAACGCGGAGGTGTTGTAGCGCCCGCCAACCACCTTCTCCGCGGTCCCGGTCTTGCCGCCGACGCGATACCCGACCGCCTCGGCGCGTTTTGCCGTTCCTTTCAGAACGTTGAGCCGCATCAGCTTCAACATCGATTCGCTGGTCGACGCCTTCAGCACTCGCGGGCTTACGGACATCGCCTCCTCGCGCGAGCGCGGCAGGAAGGTTGGCGTCACGCCGATGCCGCCATTGACAAGAGGCAGAGCCGATGCGGCGAGCTGGAGCGGCGTCACCGAGAGACCGTGCCCAAAGGCGATGGTCATTGTGTTCAGCCGCTGCCAATGCGCCGGGATGATGGGCGCGGGTCCATAGCCGAGCTCGGTGCGGATGCGGCCCAAGAGTCCAAGCTTCTTCAGGAAGGCGCGATGGCGTTCGGTCCCCATGTCGAGCGCGATCTTCGCCGAGCCGATATTGGAGGAGTAGATGAAGATCTCCGGCACCGTCAGCGATCGCTTCTTGCCGTGGAAATCGCTGATGCTGAAGGAGCCGACCTTGATGGGGTTGGTGGCATCATAGCTCGAGCGCATGGTGGCAACGCCGCCATCGAGTGCGCCGGCGACGGTGAAGATCTTGAATACGGAGCCCATCTCGTAGACCCGGGAGCCGATCCGGTTGATCCGGTTCTTGTCGAGGGCCTGCTCGCGCCGGTTTGGATCGTAGTCGGGCAGAGATGCGAGCGCCAAAACCTCGCCGCTATGCACATCCATGACCATGCCCGACGCGGCCTTGGCGTGAAATGTCGCCACCGCGCTTTTCAGCTCCTCGCGCAACACGTGCTGCACGCCGAGGTCGAGCGAGAGGGTGACGGTGTCTTCCCCGACGGCCGATCCCGCATGCGACATGGCAAGCTGCGGATTGTCGTCGACGAACTGCTCGATCCCGGAGAGGCCTTTGTTATCGACGTCGACATAGCCGACCACGTGAGAGGCCGTGGCCCCGACCGGATAGACGCGCCGGTATTCCTGGACGAAGCCAAGGCCGGGCAGTCCAAGCTCATAAAGCTCCGCCTGCTGTTTCGGGGTGAGCTCGCGCTGAATGGAGACGAAGCGGCGGCCATTCTTCAGGCGCTGCCGAAGCTCCGCAGTCTTGATGTCGGGCAGCACGGTCGCGACCTGCTCGACCAGCTCGTCCTCGTCGATGACGCGCTTCGGATCGGCGTAGACGGTCGCGCCCTTGATGTCGGTGGCGAGCAGCCTGCCACGGCGGTCAAGGATGTCGGGGCGATGGACGGTGGTCGAAATGTCGTAGACGCCGCCCTGATTCGGCTCCGCGCCCGTAAAGCCAAGGACGACCAGTCGCGACCCGACCAATAGGAAGGCGACCGCAAAACCGAGACACACAAAGCGATAGCGGTAGCGGCTGCGCGCCAGATAGGCGCGTTCGGCGCGGGCCGTGGCAACTGTCGATTTTTCGGTTTCGGACACGCGTATCGGCCTAGCGAGCGGCGGTTTTGGCGCGCACTGTGATCGGCTTCGCGCTCTCTTCAGCCTCTAACGGAGGCCGCTCGAAGTCGCGATCCGACACCGTGTCGAGTGTCAGGAGCTGCTGGGGTTGCGTGCCCCCAAGCTTCAAATGCTTCTCCGCAAGCCGCTCGATGCGCTCAGGCCGATTGAGCAGGCTCCATTCCGCGCGCAGCACCGCGATGGCGTCGCGCTCGTCCTCAATCTTCTTGTTGAGGGAAAGGATCTCCTCGTCCAGGCCGCGGGCCTCGTATTTCACCTGATAATTGACATAGGCGAGCGCAACGAGAGCTAGAACGAGACAAATATTGACGAAACGCAGCATGACGGTACTCGCAAGGTTACTTTAGGATGCCTCATCAACGTCCCACCCGAGGCACCCCGAGGGCGGCCAGGTCCAAGGGATGCGGCGGAGCCTCGGTTCGCTCCCCTGCCCTAAGGCTGGCGGAGCGGGCGCGCGGGTTCAGCCGAATCTCTTCTGTCAATGGGTGTAGCGCACGACGGTTAAGAAGCCGGAAGCTTGGCGGCGCCTCGCCCATCTGCTCGGGGAGATGGCGGGAGCCGCGCGGCCCGGGAAGGCTGCGGCTGGCAAAGAAGCGCTTGGCAATGCGATCCTCCAGGGAATGGAAGGTCACGACCACGAGCCGGCCGCCCGCGCGCAACACGCGCTCGGCCGCGCTCAAGCCTTCCGCCAGCTCATCGAGCTCCTCGTTGAGGTAGAGCCGGAGCGCCTGAAAGGTCCGCGTGGCGGGGTGCTTGCTCTCGTCCCATCGACGGCCCAAGACGCTCGCCACGATGTCGGCAAGCTCGCTTGTCCTGGCGATGGGCCGTTCCGAGCGCACGGCAACAATGGCGCGCGCGATGGCGCGGGCGCGTCTTTCCTCGCCCAGCACCGCAATAATCCCGGCTAACTCCGATTCGGAAAGCTCGTTGACGATGTCACTCGCGCTCGGGCCTTCCTTGCCCATGCGCATGTCGAGGGGACCGTCATGGCTAAAGGAAAAGCCGCGCTCGGCCTGGTCGACCTGCATGGAGGAGACGCCGAGATCGAGCACTACGCCATCCACCGTGACATGCCCCTGGCTCTCGGCGATCGCATCCATGTCGCTATAGCGACCGACGACCAGGGTAAGGCGTTCTGGAAACTGATCCGCGAGCGCGCGGCCTGCTGCGACGGCGTCAGGATCGCGGTCGATGGCGGTGATCTTGCAGTCGGCGGCGTCGAGGATGGCTTTGCTGTAGCCGCCCGCGCCGAACGTGCCGTCGATGATGGTCTCGCCGCTAGTTGGGTTGAGCGCCGCCAGGACCTCGGAGAGCATCACGGGAATGTGGCGAGCCGGTCCGCCGGCGGAAGGTGAATCCTTGCCGCGACCCGCCATCATTCCCGTGCTCCCTCTGGCCCGCCGCTTGCGCGACGCCCCGCGCCGAGAAGTTTGCGAAGGTCACGCACTTTGTTGCGCGCCTCCGAAAGATTGATTTCGAAGCGCTTTGGCTCCCACATCTGAAATTTTTCGCCGAGCCCGACAAAAGTGATGTGGCTCGTGATGCCCGCGTGCTCGCGCAGGCGCTCAGGCACAATCGTACGACCGTCCTGATCGATGGAGAGGATTTCGCTGGTACCGAAGAGCGCTGTCGCGAGCTGATCGCGCTCATCGGAATAGGGGGCGAGGTCTTCGACCAAATGATTGATCTTATCGATGAGGCGCTGGCCGCCGGCGTCGAGCGCGGGCGCGTCGAGCGAAGGATAGCAGTAGATGCCGTCAAGCCCGTCTTTGGCGAGCACCGAGCGGAAAGAAGCAGGGACCGAGATGCGGCCTTTGGTGTCGATCTTATTTGTGAATGCCGAGACAAACTGGTCCATCTCCCCCTCACAAGCACCCGACTGACTGACGCGGCGACTTCAACGAACTTGGTGCAGACCCCATGCCCCGGGATCGAGTGGGAGAGGAGGCGCAACATCCCCCCGTGGCCTCTAAGGAGCGCTGCCATCCTCCCCCACTTACTCACCGAACGGGCAATAATGGGATAGCATGGGATTTCATGGGCGTCAACGGAAAGGCCCGGGAGGACTGTGGAAAATGGCCTCTCGCGCCGGGTCGGTCTGCGGGCAAACACGGCACGAACGCAAGGAATTGCCGCCGCGGCGCGAAGCGCATACAAACGTGGCGAAGGGGTTGCTGCGCTTGCTCCGGCATTGATCGAAAAATGGGCCGTACGGCCCTCGAGAGCCCGCACCCCGCGTATTGGCGTAACAAGCTTAAGGCGGTCGCGGCGGACCTCATGGCTGGCATCGGATTGACACCGGCGGCCGCTCTCATCGCGACTGTCGTCACGCTTTGCGCCTGCGGCCTCAGCGCGAACGTTGTCTCCGACGGTCCCTTTGCGCGGCTCGGCCCTCCGGACGAGCCGGTGCGGCTGTTTCTTGAAGAAAAGGGCGAAGGCAAGCCCCTCCTCCTCATTCACGGTTTCGGCGCGAGCACCTTCACGTGGCGCGGTGTGGCGCCCGACCTCGCCCGCGACCACCGCGTCATCGCCGTCGATCTCAAAGGGTTCGGCCAATCCGACAAGCCGCTCGACGAGCGCTATGCCGCCCGCGATCAGGCGGCGCTGCTCGCGCAACTCATCGAGGTGCGGGACCTCCGCGACCTAACTCTGGTCGGGCACTCCTATGGCGGCGGCATCGCCCTCATGCTCGCGCTCGACCCGCGCATGAAGGGCCGATTCTCCAAACTCGTGCTGCTCGATACCGTCGCCTATCCGCAGGAGATCCCGGTCTTCTTCAAAATGCTGGACATGCCGGTATTCGCCCATCTCGGCGTGCGCATGGTGCCTCCTACCGCGCAAGTGAAGCTCGCGCTCCAGATCGCCTATTTCGACGACAGCAAGATCGACGACGAGCACGTGCGCGCCTATTCCGAGCCGCTGCGCACGGCGGCCGGCAAGCACGCGATCATCCATAGCGCGCGGCAGATCGTGCCCGACGATTTGAGCGAGCTCTCGGAGCGCTACAGCTCGATCACCTTGCCTACGCTGATCGTATGGTGCGACCACGACCGTATCGTGCCGCTCGACGTCGGGCTGAAGCTTAGGCGCACGATGCCCAACTCCACGCTGCGCATCATCTCCGAATGCGGGCACATGCCGCAAGAAGAGCAGCCCGAGGCCACCGCAGAGCTTATCCGCGGATTCCTGGCGGGCACGCTGAAGGAATAATCCGGCCTGCTTTCGGACGGCAATACCATTTTTCGGCGTCTGTCTTCGCAAGCTTTTTCGAGCTTAGCGAGCGTGGGACGCCCCAGCCCCTGTTGCCGTAGGCGCCAATCGCTGCCGCTCGGGTTCCCCTTGCCAATCGCCGGACTACCCGGCCCAAGTTGGAAGTCGCCCTGGTCCGGTGCGGCGAAGAGCGGGTCGGCGGGCGCGACGTTCCCTTCTCCGAAGCCGATCGCGATGCTGCCGTCTACGTATTGTGTTTGCACCATCGAATAGGAGATTTCAAACTTGATGGCCCCACAGCCGCTGCTGCACGCGGTGACGACGTCGCGGTCAGGCGCATTGCCCCAGAAGATCGCGTTGGTGATTGCATATGCATCGGCGGCGACGCCCTCATAGGTATCGATGAAAAAGCCCGCACCCGGAGCTTCGTATCCCGGTTCGAGCGCGCCAACGTTGGTGAGATGGTTGAAGCTGGCGATTGTGGGCCCCGAGCCCGCCGAGCCGCCGTCGACCAGTATATTGCCACCGCAGTTCCTATCGTAAATCTCGTGGTCGCTTTCGCAGGTTGCGCCATCGACGCAGAAGAAACCGCCGCCGCCATTTCATGCGCGGTTGCCGCGATACACATTCCAGGCGAGCGTTGCCTTGGTCGGCTGGTTGCCCGGCGTGAAGGCGCCGACATAGAGCCCAGCGCCCCATTGCGTCACGCTATTATTGCTGAAGGCGTTGCCGACGATGTCGAGAGTATTGCCGAACAGATAGAGCGCGCCGCCATGCGCGCTGTCGGGCTCCGTGCCTGAATTGCCTTCGATCCGATTATTCTCGATCGACACGCTATTCTGTTCGTGGTGTCGTTGAGGAAGCCGGCACCGCCGCGGCCGCAGGCGTTGTTCGCACACACATTGCCCTTGATCGTGCCCGAGACGTTGTTCAGCGCGAAGCCGGCGCCGGCGAGGGACTGATCGGCGCAGACATTGTCATGGATGAAATTGTTGGTGAAGTCGAAACGCTGCGATTCGTAGAAGTCGCGGTAGATGGCTTGCGAATAGCCGCTGATATCGAAGCCGTCGATGGTTGTGAGCTGGTCGCCCGTGGGGCCCGGATCTTCAATCCGGATGAACGAACCGCCCTTCCCGACCGCCTTGGTGATCGTAGGTCGCGGAGTCGCGCATCTTGAAGTCCGTTCCACTCTGGAAACCACCCGCGAGCGTGAAATATTTCACACCGGGAGAAAGCTGCTCCGGGTAGCTGCCCTCCGCGACGCAGATCACGGCGCCGGGACTTGCAGCATCAATCGCAGCGCCGATGGTTGTACGGTTTGCCGGCGGATCCATCGCCGCCTTTGGCGAGGGCCCCATCCACGAACATGGTGCGATCCGGAATCATCGTTGTGCGCGCCACGGTCACTGCGGCGGGTACGCCACGAGCCTCGTCGCTCGCCTGCGGCGACGTGCAACCTGCGCCGCTCCCGCCCAGGAGAGCAAGCTGAAGACGATTGCCGCTGCGACCGCATTTTGGCCGCATGGGGACTATCCGCCGATCGACATCGGCGTGCTCGAGCTGAACCGCAATCCTGAGAATTATTTCAACGAGATCGAGTAGGCGGCGTTCTCGCCGTCGAACATCATTCCGGGCATAGGCTTCTCGCCCGACAAGATGCTGCAAGCGCGCATCTTCTCCTATGCCGACGCGCATCGCTACCGGCTTGGCACGCATTACGAGATGCTGCCGGTGAACCGCCCGCGCTGCCCCGTGCACCACTATCATAAAGACGGGCCGATGCGGTTCTTCGAGCAGAAGACCGGCGCGGCGGATGCCTTTTACGAGTTCGGCGGCGCTGTGCAAGATGAGCGCTTCGCCGAACCGCCGCTGAAGATCGCGGGCGACGCCGAGCGCTACAATCATCGCGACGGCAATGACGACTACCGGCAGGTGACGGCGCGGTTCAATCTCTTCGACGAGGGTCAGCGCGCACGCCTTTTCCTCAACTGCGCCGAGGCGATGTGGGGCATTCCAGACGAGATCGTCGAACGGCAGCCTGCCCATTTCAAGAAGGTGCATCCCGAGTATGAGGCCGGCGTGCGCCGCGCGCTCGCGCATATGACGCGCGCCAAGGCGTCCGAGATCGCGCAGCAGCAGAAGATGCCGCAAGGCGTCGAAGCCGCCGAGTAGGGATTGGGGAATTGGAGGCCGGCGCGCGGGGGACACCCACGCGCCGGCCGTAACATGTCACCAAGCCTGTAAGCCGGGTTCTGTGCCTCGCTTGCGCGAGGTGATGGCCATTCATCTGGGACGCCCGTTGCCGGGCGCCTCGTGCAACCAACCCGGGCGGCTGATCCGGAAACAGGATCGGGCATTTCTGCCCCCGCCACCCCTATTCGGTCTTGCTCCCGGTGGGGTTTGCCGTGCCGTCCTTGTTACCAAGAACGCGGTGCGCTCTTACCGCACCCTTTCACCCTTACCGTGGCCTCCGTCTCCGGCGACAGACGGCGGTCTGCTTTCTGTGGCACTTTCCCTGGGGTCGCCCCCGCCGGACGTTATCCGGCACCGTGTTTCCTGGGAGCCCGGACTTTCCTCTCCGCCTTGATACGCAACACTGGCGAAGCGGCCATCCGGCTTGCTGACCAGGGTAATAAGGCGGCTGGGGGCTTTTCGTCAAGTCTTGCGAGGGGTTACGGCCAGACCTTCATGGCGGTTTCCGCCACGCGCCGGAGCTCGGTCCTGGTGGCGCCGCTCGCGGCCTGAACGGCCATGCCCTCAATCACGGTGATGAGGTAATGGGCAAACGAGGCGGGGTCGGCCGTCTTGGGCAGGTCGCCTTCGGCGCGCGCGCGCTTCAGGCGTTCGCGAATTTTCTTCTTGCCAACGGCGCGCCGCGCCGTCGTCTCGTTGCGGATGCGTTGGGCGTGGTCGCCAGCGCCCGCCACGCCCTGCACCAGCAGGCACCCGACCGGATTGCATTTCTCTGTCAGGAAATCAGCCGTTCCGCGCAGCAAGTGAGCGACCGCATCGCGCGCTTTCGACTCCGCAAGGGCCTCCTGCACAAAGTCCGCACGCGCGTCGGCGTAGCGGTCGAG
>NZ_JBPCOU010000001.1:0-8662 GCF_050999895.1 Methyloceanibacter sp.
CAAGCCTTCGCCGGCTTTTTGTTGTCGGATGCTACAGCCTCCACGGCGTGGTTTGCCACCGGCGTGACTTTTTTGGGCATGCCCGACCTCAGGCGAGTCTGGAAAATCCTCGCCTTTCCGCTGGTTCCCGCGCTACCTTCACGTAGCTTTCGTTCCCACGGTGCTTCAGCTATGGTGCGGCGCACTCTCCATCTAAGAGATATCTGATGCGCATGGGATTTGTTTGAGGTCCCGTGCCCAGGCCTGTTCGGGGGGCCCGATGCGTCTAGCCGAATGGTTGATCGAGCGTCCGCGCTGGTTCAAGCGGTCCTTGCTCGTCGCCAACGATATTCTCATGCTGAGCATTGCGCTGTGGGCGGCGTATTCCCTGCGCCTAAGCCGGCCTTATGTGCCGAGCTCATGGAGCATGATGCTGCTCATGGCCGCCGCGCCCGTGATCGGCGTCATCACCTTCCATTTCCGTGGCCTCTATAAGCTTGTCACCCGCTTCATCGGTCCCGAGGGAACGACCCGGATCTACGTCGCCGTGGTCATGGCCGCGGGCGCCTGGGGCTTGGTCGTGCTGATGAGCGGCATGCCCAACCATCCGCGGTCGGTCGTCGTGATCTATGCGCTCGTCGCGGCGGGCCTTATCCGACTGAGCCGGCAATGGGCGGGCGCGCTGCTGCTGCGGGGTGCGCCTGAGCATAAACCCGTGAGTTTCGACGAGCGTAAATGCGTGATCATCTATGGCGCCGGAACCCTGGGCGTTCAGCTGCTGCGCGCGCTCAACGAGACCAGCCAATACAAAGCGGTGGCATTTATCGACAACGATCCGTCCCTTGCCGGCCAGATGGTGCATGGCGTGAAGGTTCTGCGGCCGGAAAAAATCGGCAGAACGATCGTCGAGCTAAACGTCAAAGAGGTGATGCTGGCGATGCCGTCGACGCTACGCAGCGAGCGGCGCGTCGCGATCCGGGCGCTGGAGCCCTACCCGGTGCTGGTCAAGACGCTGCCCGCGCTCGAAGAGATCGCCTCAGGTCATGTGGAAGTCACGGACCTTCGACCAATCGATGTCGAGGATCTTCTCGGACGCGATCCGGTCGCGCCGAACATGGAGCTGCTCTCGTCGAAGGTGCGCGGAAAGGTGGTAATGATCACCGGCGCCGGCGGCTCGATCGGCTCCGAGCTGACGCGCCAGCTGCTTCACCTCGGGCCGAAGACGCTTGTGCTGTACGACCTTTCCGAAGTTGCGCTGTACGACATCTCGATGGAAATCGAAGAACTCCAACGTCACGGCGACAAGGACCCGGAAGCGGCAATCCTCGGCCAGACGAGGATCGTGTCCGTGCTCGGCTCGGTGCTCGACCGCAAGCTCGCCGCGCGCGCCATTCAGGACTATGGCGTCGATGTCATTTATCACGCCGCCGCCTACAAACATGTGCCGCTGGTGGAGGCAAACCCGTTCACGGGTTTGCAGAACAATACGTTCGGCACGCTTGTGCTTGCGGAGCTCGCAAAGGAGCTGCGCGTCGAGCGTTTCGTTCTCATTTCGAGCGATAAGGCCGTGCGGCCGACCAATATCATGGGCGCAAGCAAGCGGCTGGCGGAGCTTATCTTGCAGGGGTTTGCGCAGGAGCCTGGCGTTTCAACCATCTTCACGATGGTGCGCTTCGGCAATGTGCTCGATTCGTCGGGCTCCGTCGTGCAGCGGTTCCGCAATCAGATCAAGCGTGGCGGACCCGTGACGGTCACCCATCCCGACATTATCCGCTACTTCATGTCGATCCCGGAGGCCGCGCAACTGGTCATACAGGCCGGAGCCATGGCGACCGGCGGCGAGGTCTTCGTGCTGGAGATGGGAACGCCCGTGAAGATCGCCGATCTCGCGCGCACCATGATCCATCTCTCCGGCCGCGAGGTGCGCGACGAGAACAACCCCGACGGCGATATCGACGTCGAATATATCGGGCTCCGACGCGGCGAGAAGCTCTATGAGGAACTTCTGATCGGCGAGAACACGACCGGCACCGGACATCCCCGCATCTTCAAGAATAACGAGCCGATACTGCCCTACGACGAACTCGTCATCGCGCTCGAGCGTCTCGAGGACGCCATTCAAAGGCTCGACGAGAGCGACATCCAGGACGTGTTGCGCGTCACAGTGGAGGGTTATGCGCCGGCTGCTGCCGGCCCGCCCGTCGCGGGCAAGGACGAGTGGCAGCCCCTTTCCCGTACGCTGCATTAAGGTGATGGTGCGAGAGCAGTTGGCGCTTTGGCTCGCCGCAGGCGCGGCAAGCGCGAGTCTGACGATCGGGCTTATCATTCTGACGAGGCCTTGGCTGAGCCGCTATTTGACAGCGCACCCGAACGCGCGTTCCTCCCATGCGGTAGCCACGCCGCAAGGCGCGGGCATCGCGGTGATGCTCGCCGTCCTCACGGTCTGCACCCTCGTGACCGCCATTTTGCCTCTGTCGGTCAGGCCGAGCCTGTTTCCCGTCCTGACGACCGCCATGGGCCTCACCGCGCTCGGTGCGCTTGACGACGCGCGTGCCGTTTCCGTGTCGTGGCGGCTGATGGGGCAAGCTTTCGCGGCTTTGGTGATCGTGTTGAGCGTGCCGGAGGACATCCGCGTTCTGCCCGCCTCCGTTCCCCTGGTTGCCGAGCGCGGAATGATCTTGATCGGCACCGTGTGGTTTTTGAACGCAGTCAATTTTCTCGACGGCATCGATTGGATGACGGTCGCCGAGGTGGTGCCCATGACGCTCGGCGTCGCCGTACTTCAATTGCTCGGGCTGTTACCGCCAAGCATCGGACTTCTGGCTCTCACGCTACTCGGCGCCATGATCGGCTTTGCGGTATTCAATAAGCACCCCGCTTCCATTTTTCTCGGCGACGCCGGCAGCCTGCCGGTCGGACTCTGCATCGCCTATATGCTGATTTTCGTCGCCGGAATCGATCTCACGGCGGCGGTGCTCTTCCCCCTCTACACGCTCGCCGACGCCACAATCACGCTCGGCCGCCGCCTGATCGCCGGGGAGTCCATTCTTACCGCGCATCGCTGCCATTTCTACCAACGCGCGGTGGTGCAAGGCTTGACGGTGCCGCAGGTGACCGCGCGCGTGTTCGTGCTCGGCCTCCTCCTGGCTGTCTTCGCGGTCACGGCCGCGCTCACACCGTCCGCCGCGCTCGACCTGGTGCTGCTGGTTGCCGGCGGCGCCGCAACCGCATTGCTGCTTGTACGCCTGGGGCAGCCTCGCTGATGTCGCGCAAGGTCCTCATCACCGGCGCATCTGGTTTCATTGGCCGGCGGCTCGTCGGCGCACTCGCCAAAGAGGGCTGGGACGTGAGAGCTGCCGGGCGGGATATGAATTCAATCCCGTCAGCCCAGCGCATAGAACGCGCGGCGCTGCCCGATCTTGCCAAGCCGGTCGACTGGTCGCCGCTGCTCGAGGGTGTGACGCATGCGGTGCATCTTGCGGGCCTCGCGCACGCGCCGGGCATGCTTCCCGACGAGGTTTACGAGCGCATCAATGCGGCCGCAGTCGGTGAAATCGCGACGGCGGCGCAAGGCGCCGAGCGCTTGGTGTTTCTGTCCTCCGTACGCGCGCAAGCAGGACTCTCGTCGGATCACGTTATCACCGAGGCGGATACTCCTCAGCCGACGGACATCTATGGCCGCTCCAAGCTAGCGGCGGAACGTCTCGTAGAGGGGAGCGGGACTGCCTTCACCATCCTTCGTCCCGCCGTGGTCTATGGGCCCGACGTCCAAGGCAATATTGCGAGCCTTGCAACGCTTGCGCGAACACCGATACCGCTCCCCTTCGGCGGCCTCGATAATCGGCGTTCGCTGTTGGCGCTAGAAAACCTGATCTCGGCGATCTCCCTCGCCCTCACCTCGTCACAGGCTGCCGGAGAGACGTTTCTCGTCGCAGACACCGAACCGATCAGCGTTGCCGATCTCGTTGCGGCGATGCGGGAGGGGCTTGGGCGCTCGCCGCATCTCATGAAGGTGCCCGCCGGGGCGGTGAAACGAATGATGGCATCCTTCGGCAAGGAAGCGGACTGGGAGCGCGTGTCCGGAAGCTTCGTCGTTGACGCTGCCAAGCTGCGCGGCATCGGGTGGCAGCCCAGCGTTGCGACGCGCGATGGCATTCGGCGCATGATGTGCGCGAGCGGCGGCAACGGCACTACGATGCCCTGAGCTGCTCGTAAAGCTCGACGGTCTGGCGGCCGATAGTGTCGGCCGAAAATTTTGTCTCGACCAGTTCACGTGCGCGCTTGCCGAATCGTTCGCGCAATGCCGCATCGCCCGCAAGTCTCGCCATGGCATCGGCGAGGGCATCGACATCGTCGACGGGGACGGTGAGCGCCGTTTCACCCTCGATGGCGATCTCGCGGCAGCCTGGCGCATCGGTCGCCACCATGGCGCGCCCACATGCCGCCGCTTCGAGAAGGCTCTTGGGGAGCCCTTCCCGGCGCGAGGCGAGCACGGCGAAATGCGCCTTGGCCCAAACCTCTTTGATGTCCGCGACATGGCCGAGCCAATGAATACCGAACGCACTCGCGAACTCGCGCAATTGCTCCGGCGCCAGCGAGCCGGGATTTTCCTTGTCGCAGTCGCCGGCAAGCAAGAGCTGGAGCGGAACGCCACCTGCCCGCAGCGAAGCGAACGCTTCGATGAGGGTGAGCACACCCTTGTCGGCAAGCATGCGACCAACATAGGCGGCGGTAACGGGAGGCGGCGGATCGGGCAGCGGCGTGAGCGCGGTCGTGTCGACGCCGGACCCCGGAATAACAACAATGTTCTCCGCCGGCACGCCCAGATCGAGTACGAAGCCGCGGTCGTCAGAGTTCTGTACGACGGTGCGGCTGCGTTGACGCTTCAGGAGGCGCGCGAGACCAAGGCGCACGGCGCGCCGCGCGAGCCCACTGACCTTCGCTTCCCCTATAAAGAGGGTGCCGACGCCGGTCAGGCTGTTCATCACGCCCCTCGTGGAGAGGAACAGGCTTGCCGCACTGCCGAGCAGCACCGGCTTCAGCGCCACATTGTGGAGAATGGCGGGCCGGATCTCGCGCAGGAGGCGTCTGATTTCCAGCACCGCGGCAATACTACCGAAGGGAGATACGCTGCCCCGGCTCCAGCCCAATGCATGGGGAATGAACCCCTCGCGGATGATGGCGTCTCGGCCCTGTGTGAGCCTTGTCGCCACGTGCACCTCGTAACCCGCTTCTTTCGCGGCGCGCGCCATCGGCAGTCGATGGGATAGGAAATACCAATCCTCGGTGACGAGATAGAGAATGCGCGGGGCCATAGAGCCGCGTTCTATCAGTGCATTGGGGAGGTGGCTCTATCTCTTTTCATCGCACATTTGCCGCCATTGGCCCGTTGCGGCCATCTCCGAATACGTTAAAATGGGTTAACTGCTTCGAACCGTTTCGGGGGAATCAATGAAGCGCATCGCCCTCTTTGGCGCTCTTGGACTGTGGTTGGCGGCACCGAGCGCCCATGCCTTCGAGGTCCAAAAAGAGCCGCCTGCAAATTCAGAGAGTTTGCAACTTCAGCTCGAGGAGACGCCGGACTTACGCGGCCCAATGCTTGGTCCCACACCAAGAATGCCCGGTGAAAAGGCCGAGGACTCCCAATTCCTGTATTCCAATAACTACGACTACGCTGGAGAACAGCTCATTCCTGGCCCGCCGCCGCAGGCGCCGGGCTGGATGCACTCGCTTTCGCCTTCGGCTGTCATGTCCAAGCCGGGCTATCGGATACGTCCGTAGGCACGAGAATCTCTTTTGATGATCGGACCCCCTACCGCGCGAGGCATCGATTCACTTGGGAGTTTGGTACCGCCGGGGTGTTGGTACCGCTGGGGGGATTTGAACCACCGACCTCTTGATCCACAATCACAATCGGCAGCTTTTCAGACCCTAACGGATCAACACATTCTAGGTGCACGAAAGCCTTACGCGCCTTGCCGTTTACCCTCCGAAGCGCTAACGTAGCATAACTCTAGGTAACAGGTCAAAACGTATCTCCTGAGTTACCTATGGTTCACTACGGAGCCGGTTAACTTGGTCAAACGGTCGCTTACGGATGCCGCGGTGAAGCGGCTCAAACCCCCCGATGCAGGCCAAATTGATGTGTTTGACCAAGGCTTCCCCGGGTTGGCGCTTCGTATCAGCTATGGAGGTCGCAAGGCCTGGACCTTCCATTACCGCATCGGCGGCAGGCTTCGGCGTTGCACGTTGGGCACCTACCCTGCCCTATCATTGGCAGAGGCGCGCGAGTCCTGGCGCAACGCCCGCAACGAGGCGCAATCAGGTCGAGATCCTGCAACGTCCCGCAAGAGAGATACCGGGGTCACCGACTTTGAGAGCGTCCTGGCGGAGTGGCTGAAGCGCGACCAGTCCGACAACCGCTCCCACGACGCTGTTAAACGGTTAATCGACAAAGACGCCACCTCGGCATGGAAGCATCGATCGGTGCTCGAGCTCGGGAGGCGGGACGTGCTGGACGTGATCGATTCAGTTGTCGACCGCGGCTCGCCTATCACTGCCCGGAGGCTGCACGCTCACCTTCATAGACTTTTCAGATGGGCAGTCGGTCGGGGCATTATTACGGCGAACCCGATGGCCGATTTGCCAAAACCGGGGAGTGAGACAAAGCGCGATCGGGTGCTCACCGATCACGAGCTTAAGGCTGTATGGCAAGCCGCCGCGAAACTCGGATGGCCTTTTGGTGCTGCTGTCCAATTGCTGATCCTGACAGGTGCGCGCCGGCAAGAGATCGGGGGGCTGCACTGGTCGGAGGTTGTGATTGTCGCAGAGGACCATAGCGTTGAGCTTCGGGGCGAGCGGACCAAGACTGGTGAGCCCCACACCATCCCATTGAGCAAGCCCGCGGTGACGATCATCGAAGCCTTGCCTCGAGTAGCCAAGTCGGGTCGCGACCAAGGCTCTACTGGATTGAGCGATTTGGTGTTCACCACAAATGGAGACACCCCAATCAGCGGATGGACAAAGGCGAAGAAGGAATTGCCTTCCTTCGATCCGCCATGGACCATTCACGATCTACGTCGCACCGTCGCTACGGGACTTCAGCGGCTGGGTTTTAGTCTCCAAGTAATCGAAGCCGTATTGGGTCATTCGAGCGGCAGCCGAAGCGGAGTGGTAGGCGTCTATCAACGTCACAGTTTCGATGCCGAGAAGCGAGTGGCGCTGGAGGCATGGGCAGAGCACGTCGCCCTAATTACCATTGGGAACGCTGCAAAGTGAAAGCGGAACAGCAGAAAGCATTGCAACTCATTGAGGGGATGATGGAGGGGTGGGGTCCGGTCCTTCAAAAAGCTTAAAGACGCAAATGTTGGTCAAACGGTGCCAACGCCAAATGCGGTTGAGTTTCTCATGCGGGCAGAGAACGATACCGCTTTTTGGTCGTCGATCGTAAAATCGGCGGAACAAAAATACACCGACCACGACGCCGTATGTGCGGTATGCCTCGAAGCTTGGGAGCTGATAAAAAGGGGGCTGCCACTACCTGAACCAATCAGCTCCTATGTAGCGAACATCTTAAGTCAAAAAATCGTCCACGCGGCGTCGCGACAAGGCGGAGCAGGTAGGAATGGCGTGCGCGATGCTTTTATTAGCCAAGCAATCCTTCAGTTGAATCGTGAGTTGGGGCTGCGTCCATCGCAGTCCTTTTCACTCGTGGCTCGGGTGCTCAAAAGCCATGGTCATTTTCTCACATCCAGGGGTGTTAGGGGCGTCTGGGAGCGAAAAATCCCTCGGGGCCATAAGTTCAGCAAGGGCCGCTTTGTAAAAAAGGCTGCGAAACGCAGCTAGAAGTTCGCCCACTTCCGAAGCCGGCGCAAAAAACGCCACAGGATTTTGGGTTATGTTGGGCCTATCGGTCTCGCTTCCTAAATCGCGTCCAACTGCAACAAGTTAGGACGCACGCCAATGCAATCTCACAGGAGCGAAGACGCTAGGTCGGATGTGTTTCTGTCCTCCCGCGATATGAAGCGACGTTACGGCAATGTCTCTGACATGTGGCTGTATCGTCGTGAGCACGACGAGAGTTTAAAATTTCCCAAGCCGATCCGGATCTGCGGTCGCCGCTTTTGGCGACTAGATGATCTTGTTACGTGGGAGAACTCACTGCAACAGGAGGCGGCCCATGCAAGCGCCTCCTAATGTGGAAACCCCGCCGCCGTGTGGGTACGGCGACGGGGCTCAGGAAATTGACCAGGCTGGCTACCGGATCGATCTTTCAAATAAGCCCAGCCACGCGGAAGCGCAAGACGTACTCACCGCTTTGTTGCATCCGCCGACGCGCGTACCGGGTGTGCCCTTCACAGGTCTCTACTCGGTAAGCTTCCGAGGCGAGTTCGTCGTCAAGGGCAGTCGCAACCCGGAATGCGATCTTGCGCTCGCATTATTCTCCCGCGGCATCACGGGCAGCGTTCAAATCATCGATGCCAACACCGGGGCGCACCGGTCCACCATCCCATCGGTGGAAAAGGCCGCAGGCTTCACCGTCGAGGAAGGCGACACCGGCCCACGCTTCGTAAAGCGTCGCCAGAGGTGTGTAGATCGACCGCTGACGGCCGAAACCGACAAGCCTGTAGTCAGAGTGCCTCACCGCCTTCCCATTGATGGGATGGCGCATCCATGACCGCTC
>NZ_JBPCOU010000009.1:0-5934 GCF_050999895.1 Methyloceanibacter sp.
AACCCTCCTCGGTCAGATTGAAGACCGGCCCGAACAGGAGCGCGAGCAGCGGCTTCCGCATCAGATAGCCGCCGAGCAGCAGGGTTGCGAACGTGAGATAGACGATCGTCGGCTTGAGCTTGATGAACGCATCGTCCTGGAGATAGAGCGTGAGCCCGCCGAATACGAGCACCACCACGCCGCTGACGATCGGCATGATCGGAAGCTTGTGATAGAGCCAGCGCGCCACCCCCAGCGCGATCAGGGTCGCGACCATGAAGACCGCGGTCGCGACATAGATGCCGCCGGCGAAATTCGCGGCGAAGAACACGAGCAGCGGCCCAAGCTCAATGGCGAGCTTGATCGGAAGCGGCGGCTCGGCTGGCTTCGCGCGGGCGGACCCTTTGGCTTTAGGCCGCCGCGGCGTTTTCGCTGTCATATCCGGCAATCGCCCGTGCGAAATCGTCGGCGTCGAAGGGCTCCAGGTCGTTGAGACCCTCGCCGACGCCGATTGCGTTGATGGGAAGCGCGAAGCGCTCGGCGATGGCGACGAGAATGCCGCCTCGCGCCGTGCCGTCGAGCTTGGTGACGACGAGACTGGTGACGCCCGCGATCTCCTGGAACATCTGCACCTGATTGATCGCGTTCTGACCCGTTGTCGCATCGAGGACGAGCACGACGCTATGCGGCGCGCTCGGATCGATCTTCTTCAGAACGCGCACGATCTTGGCGAGCTCGGCCATGAGGTCGGACTTGTTTTGCAGCCGTCCCGCGGTGTCGATAATGAGCACGTCCTTGCCTTCCGCCTTTGCGCGCTCCAGCGCTTCATAGGCGACGCCGGCAGGATCGGCGCCGACCTTCTGCGCAACGACATCGGCGCCGACACGGCCGCCCCAAATCTTGAGCTGGTCGATGGCAGCGGCGCGGAATGTATCTCCGGCGGCGAGAAGCACGCTCGACCCGGAGCGCATCAGCCTGTTGGCGAGCTTGCCGATGGTGGTGGTCTTGCCGGTGCCGTTGACGCCGACGACGAGGATGACATGCGGCTTCGCAGCCGACACAAGCTGGAGCGCCTGGGCATGCGGCCGCAACACGCGCGCGACTTCCGCGGCGAGAACCTGCCGCAGTTCATCGCTCGAAATGCCGCGTTCATAGCGGCCCTCGGCGATAGTCGCTTTGATGCGCGCCGCAACCTCGGGTCCGAGATCGGCCTTGATCAGAAGCGCCTCGATATCGTCGAGCATATCCTCGTCGAGGCGTCTTTTGGTGACAACCGAGGCGAGGCTGTCGCCGAGCGCATTGGAGCTCCGCGCCAGGCCTTGCCGCAATTGCGCAAACCAGCCCTGCTTCGGTTGGTCTGCCCGTCCGAATGCCTTTTCCCGCACGTCGCGGGGCGTCGTAGGCCCCTTTTCGTGAGGCGATCCGGGCTCTTTCTCGCGCTCCGAGGCGGGTATTTCCTCCGGCGACGGTGCGTCGGGATGCTTGGAAGGGCCTCCGGGCGGCGGGCCCTTCTGCTTCTTCCCCGGCGCATCCTTGGGCTCGGCCTTGTGCGGTCCTGCTGGCGGCGGCCCCTTGGGACCGGCTCTGACTTCCTTGGGCGGCCGCTCGCGCTCTGGCGGCTCCTTTTGCGCCGGCTCGCGCGACGGCTCCTTGCGCGTGGGCTCTTGCTCGGGAGGTTCGCGCGTTGGCTTGCCCGAAGGCGGCTCCTTCTGGGGGCGCGGCGTTGGCTCCGCAGGCTCGGGCCCATCGGTCCCGCCGAACAGACGCTGGAAGAACCCGGTCTTCTTGGCTTCGCTCATGCCGCCACCGTCGCGGTCAGGGCGCTGCCGTCATGGCCGTCGATTCGCGCCTCGACCAGCGCGCCGGTCTCTTGCATCGATGCGACCCGCACCGGGGTGAAGTCCGGAGCGCGCCCTTGGCGCTCGTTCTCCATCAGCACCTGGATGCGTGCTCCCTTAGCGCCTGACAGATGGGCTTTGAGCGCGGCGAAGCCCTTTTCACGGAGCTGAGCGGCACGCCGCGCGATAACCGCGCCATGAAGCTGTGGCATGCGCGCGGCGGGCGTCCCTTCGCGACGAGAAAACGGAAACACATGCAGGAAGGTGAGCCCGCAATCGTCGACCAGCGATACCGAGCTTTGGAACATGTCTTCGCTCTCGGTGGGAAAGCCCGCGATCAGGTCGGCGCCGAACACCATGTCCGGCCGCAAGCGCCGCGCCTCGGCACAGAACGCGATGGAATCGGCGCGTGCGTGCCGGCGCTTCATGCGCTTCAGGGTGAGATCGTCGCCGGATTGCAGCGATAGATGCAAATGCGGCATCAGGCGCTCCTCTTCCGCGATGGCCGCGAGTAGATTGGCGTCGGCCTCGACGGAATCGATCGAGGAGATGCGCAAGCGCGGCAGCTCCGGCACGAGCTTCAGCACCTTGCGCACGAGCTTGCCGAGGGTTGTCGCGCCGGGAAGGTCGGCGCCATAGGCGGTGATATCCACGCCCGTGAGCACGATCTCCGCGTAACCGTTATCCACCAGCCGCCGCACCTGATCCACCACCTCGCCTGCCGGCACGGACCGTGACGGCCCGCGCCCGTAGGGAATGACGCAGAAGGTGCAGCGATGGTTGCAGCCGTTTTGAATTTGCACATAGGCGCGGGCGCGCGCGCCGAAGCCGTCAATCAAATGGCCGGCCGTCTCCGTCACCGACATGATGTCGTTGACGACGACCCGCTCGGTCCCCTCCAGGCTAAGCCCTGCAAAGGTCGCAGCCTGGAGCTTGTCGTGATTGCCGACGACGTGGTCGACCTCGTCCATGGCGGCGAAGCGCGCCGGATCGATCTGCGCCGCGCACCCCGTCACCACGATCTTGGCGCCGGGACGCTCGCGCCGCGCGCGCCGGATGGCCTGCCGCGCCTGGCGCACGGCCTCGGCGGTGACGGCGCAGGTGTTGACGATCACCGCGTCATCGAGACCCGCGGCGCCCGCATGCGCGCGCATGACCTCGGACTCATAGGAATTGAGGCGGCAGCCGAAGGTGATGATGTCGATCTTGGACATTGGCGGCTTCTAGCATGAAATGGCCTGTAAGTCAGACCAAAGCCCGGTTTTCAAACGGGTACGGGCTGCAATAAGGCCGCAGGCAGCGTGCCTTCATAGTCGAGAGCGTAAGGCCCGGTCATGAGGATATGGTCGTCGCTCTCGCGCCACTCGACGATGAGGTCGCCGCCGGGGAGCGTCACCTTGGGCTTCCGCCCCGCGAGCTTAAGCCGCACTGCCGCAACCGCCGCGGCACAGGCCGCGGTACCGCAGGCCCGCGTCAGCCCCGCGCCGCGCTCCCAGGTCCGCACCTTGAGGGCATCGGGGGCGAGCACTTGCACCAGCGAAATATTGGCGCGCTCGGGAAAGAGCGGATGATGCTCCAGCATCGGCCCGAACCGCGCAAGATCGTATGCCTCGGCATCCTCGACGAAGAACAGGCAGTGCGGATTGCCGACATTGACGACCGACGGCGAGTGCAGGACGGGATCGTCGATCGGCCCGACCTGCAATTCGATGCGGCGCGTATTGTGGAAGGGTTCCGAAAGCGGAATCTCATCCCAGTTGAAGCGCGGCGTGCCCATGTCGGCGGTGACGCTGCCGTCGGCGTTGACCAGCGCGCCGAGGATCGCGCTGTCCGTCTCGATGCTGACCTGCGGGTGGCCTTTCTCGGCAGCGACAATCGCGGCCACGCAGCGGGTGGCATTGCCGCACGCGCCGACCTCGCCGCCGTCGGCGTTCCAGATGCGCATGAAGACATCGGCATTGTCGGAAGCTTCGAGCAGGATGAGCTGGTCGCAGCCAACGCCCTCCTTGCGGTCGGCGATCGCCCGCACCGCGTCTTGCGTCACGCCCAGCAATCCGTCCCGTGCATCGACCACGACGAAATCGTTGCCGAGCCCGTTCATCTTGCGGAAGGGAATGCTGTCGGTCATGAGCGTTGGCGCCAATGGTTTCGGTCCGTTATATGGCGTTTCCTCATCAGCGACACCAGCCAATGGCGGCCATGCCTCTCTTTCCTCAAGATGACGCGGTCGGCGCGCTCGTTCCCCACACGTTGAAGGCGCCTTTGACGGGCCTCGGCTCTGGGCCGCTCACCGGCCGCACCTTCATGGTGAAGGATCTCTTCGCGATTGCGGGGCAAAGGGTGGGCAATGGCAATCCCGCCTTCTACGCCCATGCCGAGCCGGCGACGGAGACCGCCGCAGTCATTCAGCGGCTGCTCGACGCGGGCGGCACCTGCACCGGGATTACCCTCTGCGATGAGTTCTTCTACAGCGTGCTCGGCACGAATGTGCATTATGGCGCTCTGGTCAATCCACGCGCGCCCGGCCGTGTCACGGGCGGGTCGTCCTGCGGCTCCGCTGCCGCGGTCGCCGCGGGCATGTGCGATTTCGCGCTCGGCAGCGACACCGGCGGCTCGATCCGCGTGCCCGCCTCCTTCTGCGGTCTCTACGGCCTGCGCCCCACCTTCGGCCGCATCGACATGGCGGGCGCCACCGAGATGGCGCCGAGCTTCGATACGGTCGGCGTCTTCGCGCGCGACGCTGCGCTCTTCCGCGATGCCGGCCACATGTTGCTTGCGGGCGACCGCGTCGCGGCCCCGATCGAGCGCATCGTCCTCGCCGAGGATATTTTCGCCTACACCGATCCACGCACCGTCGCGGCGCTGCGGCAGACGCTCCTTCGCCTGAAGGACAGTCTGCCCCGGCAAGAGCCGCAAGACATCGCGGGTGGGGACATTGCCGCCTGGCGCGACGCCTTCCGCATCATCCAGGGCTTCGAGATCCAGTCGACGTTGCTGCCGTTCATCGCCAGCCACGACGACGTCGAACTCGGCCCCGGCATCAAGGAACGCTTCGCGCTTGCGGCCTCCATTACGGCAAGCGAGGCCGACGCCGCCCGCGCCATGCGCGAAGACGCGGCAATTCGCCTGCACGCGATTGCTAAACCCGGCACCCTCATCGTATTGCCGACCACGCCGACGCTACCGCCCGAGCGCGGCATCAAAGACGGCGACGCCGTCGCGCAATTCCGCACCCTCACCTTGCAAAGCACCTGCCTCGCCGGTCTCGCCGGCCTGCCGCAGATCTCGCTTCCGGCGGCGGAAACCGACAACATCCCCGTCGGGCTTTCCCTAATCGGCTGGCCGGGAGCCGACGAAACTCTGCTCGATATTGCGGTTAAACTTGAGCCGCTTTTAAGGAAGACGCTCTAAGCTTCACGCCTCCACGCGAGGATGCGATGCTGGAGCAAGGGTTTTTCGTTGTGTGCCTTGACTTGCCGCCCCCTCTGGCCGACATTCGGGCTGAAATTCAAGGCAGCTCAGTTCGTGAGCCGCCGCCCTGGACATGATTGCGCTCAAATAGGCCAAGAGGCCGGTAGCGCCCAATGAGGAGCCAGGGGGGTCAACATCCGCCAGCGCAATGCGCCCGCGGGTGCGTTCGTGGTTTGCCTCACGCCATTCGGCCTGAGGCGATGGTGGTGCTGATGTTCGAGACACTTTCAGATCGCCTTGGCGGCATTCTCGACAAGCTGACGCGGCGCGGCTCCCTCAGCGAGGCCGACGTCACCGAGGCCATGCGCGAGGTGCGCCGCGCGCTGCTCGAAGCCGACGTCGCGCTCGACGTGGTACGCGACTTCGTGGAGCGTGTGCGCGAGAAGGCCATCGGCCAGGAGGTGGTGAAGTCCGTCACCCCCGGCCAGATGGTCATCAAGATCGTGCATGACGAGCTCGTGCGCATGCTGGGCTCCGACGCCGCGCCCATCGATCTCGCCGCGACGCCGCCCGTCGCCATCATGCTGGTCGGCTTGCAGGGCTCGGGCAAGACCACGACCGCCGCCAAGCTCGGCCGCCGCATCGAGGCGCGCGAGAAGAAGAAGGTGCTGATGGCGTCGCTCGATACGCGGCGGCCTGCGGCGCA
>NZ_JBPCOU010000046.1:0-9158 GCF_050999895.1 Methyloceanibacter sp.
ACCCCGAACGCTTGGACGAAGGGGCCACGGCGCAGGCGGGATCAGTTGTCGCTGACCTCGATATAGCTGCGGAGGGCTGCAACCATCGCAACGGACAGACGCAGGGCGGGGTCGGTCTCATCACGGATCAGATCGAGCGCGGCCAAAGCATCCGCCTTCGATGCAATCGGCGTTTTTTCAATCGCACCGTTGAGCAGCATGTGAGCGTGGGGGTATTGTTGATGTGACCCCGCACACCTTGGCACACGGCCGCGACTTGGCTAATGCAATCCGGCATAGGGACGTGGGAAGCAGCAGGCTTCCTTGCGATGAGTGAGAAAACGCTGATGGCGGTTTACGGTCATCATCATCCGAACTTCATGCGAGGAGCCGCGTGCGCTATTGGCCTCGTCCGCAGAATGTCCGCGTAATGAAGTAATGTTTTTGTTCTGTTCCGCAGTGATTGATACGCAAAAGTCGCGAAGATTATAGATTGGGCGCGTGGCGACCGGTCTTGCCAAGGTTGGGGTCGTGGGTTCGAATCCCATCGCCCGCTCCAAATTTCCTTACATGAGAATCGCAAGCTTCAGAGCCATCATCCGATGGGTCTGCGGCCGCGCGCCGCGCGCGTCGTTGCACCGGAATGCTGTCGCTGGGACTAGCTTGCAAGCGCCTGCGGCGCCTCTTCCCGCCGCTTCACCCGCGAGAAGGATCGTCCGGCCATCGGCATCGCGCCTGTGACGGCATCCACCTTCGCCATATCGCGGACAAGCGCGTCGTAGTGGTAATGCATCGCCACCTTGAGCACATAGACGAAGAGGATATGCGGCTCGCCCGCTCGCTCCTTGAGTACGCGCCAGAGCTGCAGTTTGTACCGCGCCTTCAGCTGGTCGTCCTCCACCTGCCGCAGTACGCGAGACGCCACCACGGCAAACCTCACATAATTGAGGAAGGACCGCTTCGCCCAGGCCAATTTCTGCGTCTTCCAAAACGGCAACTCGTGCACCGTGAACTTGAAGCCTCGATCAATGAACAGCGCGTCGAGCCGCTCGAAATACGCGTCCGGGGTATAGGAGGCCTTCATCACGTCGATGAAACCGTCGCGCAGCTCCTCGCGTGACATTCCGAGCGGAATGACATTGGTGCCGTAGCGATCGCTCGCATCGTCGTCGTTCAGCCGCCCCGCGATCTTCAGCCGGTCGTAAAGCGGCGTGGTCGGGATCGCATGCAGCATGCCGATCAGGGCCGCGGAGATCCGAGAATCGCTCAGGAAGGTCGGCAGCACGTCGAAGATCGTGGGATCGTCATTGTCGAAGCCGACGATCATGCCGCACCAGACATCGATGCCGCGCTTCTGGATACGATGCACGCGCTCCAAAAGCGTCCCCGCGTTCGGGCGAACGTTCTGGTGCTTCTTGGTTTCTTTCAGAGACGCCTCGTTCGGGGTCTCAATGCCGATGAACACGCTTTGGAAATTCGCATGACCCATCAGCTCCATCAGCTCGTCGTCCTCGGCGAGATCGAGCGAGGCCTCAGTGAAGAGCGTGAGCGGATAGGCGCGCTCCTGCTGCCACGCCACGATGTCGCGCAGGATCGGCTTGATCGCCTTTTTGTTGCCGATGAGATTGTCGTCGACGACGAAGACGATTCTTAAGCCGGCCTGCTGGAATGATTCAAGCTCGGCCAGGACCTGCTCGCTGGTTTTGAGGCGGGGCTTCCGGCCGAAGGTCACGATGATATCGCAGAACTCGCAGGTAAACGGGCAGCCGCGGGAAATCTGCATACTACCGAACATGTAGCGCTCGGCCTTGAGGAGATCGACACGCGGCAGCGGCAGCTGCGTGACGTCGGTTTTGTCCTCCTGCTGATAGCGCGCCTTGTGGCAGCCTTGGTCCCAGTCGCGCAGGAACTGCGGCCAGGTATCGTCCGCCTCGCCGACGAAGATGATGTCGGTCAGCCCGTCCAGTTGCTCTTCCTCGACGGTTGCCATCGGCCCGCCAACGGCGGTCATCACGCCGCGCGCCCGCACCTCGTCCAGGATCTCGCGCATGCGCCGCCCTTGGATGCTCATGCCTGTTAAGCAGACAAGGTCGGCCCGCCCCAAGCGCTCGAAATCGATGTCTTCGACGTTTTCGTCGATCAGGGTCACGTCGTGATGGTCCGGCACGAGGGCGGCGAGCAGCGCGAGGCAAGCCACCGGCAGGTTCGCCTGCTTGCCCAGCAGGCCCATGCAATGCTCCATCCCCCAGAACGAAACGTCGAAACGCGGATTGATGATGACGATATCGGCCATGCTTATCCTAACGGGAGGCGTGCGAATTGGTTGCCGCATCGAAGGCAGATGCAGGCGCATCCTAAGGGCGAATTGTGGCGGTGAGGGGATTCCAGGCCCGCCCATTCCCAACGTTTCTTGGCCGGCAACGGTCTGGACCATGCGGGCAAAATAACAAACGAGCGCCAGGGATTTCCTGACGCTCGCGTTATTTCGTCAGCCTTCGCTAGGGCCAGCGCCGGTAGCCACGCTGATTGCGGAAGCCGAAATTGTTGCCGTAATTGTTTTGATAGGTGTTGGGCCGCACGGCTCGCGTCCGGTTCTTCCGTGGCTGCGGGGCAAGCTCCGACTTGAGGCTTGCCGAGGTGACCTTGGCGGGCATGTCCTTGGCCCAAACAACGAAATCGGCGCCCTTGGCGAGGCTCGCCGCGTTGATGCTGAGATCGGCGACAATCAGCGACGATCCAGGCGTCAGCCGCTCGGAGATCTTCTGACGCACGTCATCGGGGATCTGAAGGCGATCCAGGGCCTCTTTCCCATCGTCGTCCTGGAGGCTGACCGCCATCCATCGCGTGTGGGTGTCGCCAGGAGCGAACTTCATGGCGGTATAGACGTGGGTGCCGAGCGGCTTCTCGGGGTCGCGGAAGGAGACCGGCGTGTCGAAGACGCGGCCGAAGTCTTGCCGCACGAAGAGGTGGCCCTCGGGCGGGATACCCTTCCCGGCGACGGCGTAGACCTTGTTGACGAACTCGTCGTTGAAGGTACCCGTCTCGGCCATGCCGTTGGCCTTCTGGAAGGCCTTCATGGCGCCAAGCGTCTCCTTCCCGATGGTGCCGTCGAAATTCTGCCGCTCGATATAGCCCATGTCGGTCAGGATATTCTGCACGCCGATGACCCGGTCGCGCTGGGTCCGCCGCGTCACGAGGATGCGCAAGGGCGCCTGCGAGCGGGGTTCTGCGGCCTGGGTCGCCGCAGACTTCATGCCGGCATCGAGTCTCGTTCCAATGACGGACGGAGGCTGCGCGGGCGCGGAAGGCTCGACCGCCGCGGCGACGGGCGCGGGCAGCGCGGGCGTCCCCACCGAAACCGGGGTCACGACCGCATCAACGGTGGTTTGCGCCGGGGCGCTCGCGGTGTCCGTCTTGGCAGAGATTGCAGGGGCCTCGAGCTTGGAAACCGCCGCATTTGGCTGATTGGAGGCCTGATCTTTCGCGTCGCTGAGTGAGGGCTCAGCCGCGGGAGCAGGGCTTGCCGCCGTACGCTCCTTGAGGGGCTCGTCCGTGGATTCAAGCGCATGGGCGCCAGTCGCGCCTGAAGTGCCGGCGAACGGGTTGATGGCGTGGGTACGGGTGTCGTCGCTGCTGCCGTTTGCGTAGCCTGGGACGGTGGGCTCCGGGGCGCCGGGCTTGGCATGGTTGGCGCCTTCCGCAACGCCGGCCGGGGCCATTGGCGCCGCGTCGGTGGCAAGGTTCGGAACGTCGGCTTTGGCAAGGATCACCGGCAGACCCAGTTTCGCGGGGACGGCCTCAAGGCTCGATTGCCGCTGCGGATCTTGCTTCGTCACCATGGCCGGCGCCTCAGGCGGCGGCGCGGGCTGGAAAAGATTGGCGTGCTCGATGATTGTCGGCGTGGGCCGTTTCTGGGCGACGACGACGTGCTCTCCAACGCCGGTGATTTTGTAGAGCTGGGGCGCGAAGGAGAAGGGCAGCCGGATGCAGCCATGCGATGCCGGATAGCCGGGCACCACACCCGCATGCAGCGCCGTACCCGACCAGGTCACGCGCTGCATCCACGGCATCGGCGCGCCGCTGTAGAGATTGGAATGGTGCATACGCTTCTTTTCAAGAATCGTGAACACCCCGGCTTTGGTCGAGTAGCCGCGCATTCCCGTGGACACCTTCGAGCTGGTGACCAAGGTCGTGCCCCGGTAAACGTCGACCCTCTGCTCGCGGAGGGAGACGATAAGCGTCATGGGCTCGCCGCTATCGGCCTGCGGCGCCTTCTCCTCGATTAAATTGGCGTCGGCCTTACGCTTCTTGGCGTCGGCAGGCGACATCGCCACCGTGGCGACGAGGGCGGCAACGCCGAGAGAAGCCGTCAATACGGCAGCCGTCCGCTTCGCGCGCCGCGCGGCCTCTGGGGTCAGGTACTTTATACGCAACACACACGCTCCCCGTGAATGGTCCAGCCCATTTGAGAATCCTTAGGTGTGAGTCCCCCGGCGACTCAGCCGAATCACACTAAGAGAGTCCCGCTATTTTGACCAGCAGAGCCTTCTGATTAGCTAACGTGCACAAGGCGGAACGGTTGCTGGCAGAGATTCCGGTTCGCCTCGGAGAAAATTGCGCCGCTACGCGAGGTTAGTTTCTCCCTTTCGTTCCTCATCGACCCGGTGCTTTTGCAAAGCCTTGGGGGCGCTCGTCGAATAAGTATCCCTCTGTTCCCTTCGCGCAACACTATATCTTTGGACTCCGACGGTCTCTCGCGCCCCACCCATTCGTTAAGACACGATGACGGCAGGAATTAGGTTGCGCGTTCGTGGACAGCCTTTCGGTCGCTCCAGGGGTGGCCAACGCCGCTCTTATGGCTAAGTTGCAGCCCTAAACAGCAAGACGGGTGTGCGGAAGCTGCGATTCATGGAGAACGAAGTTTACGGTACGTCCTGACGCTATGGGGCTTGGCGGTTATTCTCGGCGCTACTGTTCTCGTGGTGGCCTTCGTCGCCAAGCTGTTCTTGCTCCATCGCCTGCCCGAGCCCGGCCCCGGCGAGGACCTCCACTGGCGCACCGTGCTGCGCGAACTGGTCCAGAAGACATCCTCGCTCTTCATTGTTATCGCCTCGCTCTACGCCTCGACGCTCCTGCTGTCGCTGCCGTCCACGGCGCAGGATTTCATTTTCTCGCTCTTCGTCGTGGCACTTTTCATCCAGATCACGCTCTGGGCGGATCGCATCGTCTCCGCCGCGCTGGAGTGGCGTCTCGCGCCGCGCCGGGCGAAGGCGCCCATGCGCAACGCCCTGTCGAATTTATCGTGCGTGTCGGCGTCTGGACGCTGGCGCTCCTGCTCATTTTCGAGAATCTGGGCATCAACGTCACCGCGTTGGTTGCCGGACCAGGCATCGGCGGTATCGCCGTGGCACTCGCTGCGCAGAGTGTCCTCAGCGACCTCTTCTCCTCGCACGCCATCGTGCTCGACCGTCCCTTCGAGGTCGGCGACTTCATCGTCTTCGGCTACCAAAGCGGTACGGTCGAACGCATCGGCATCAAGACCACGCGACTGCGGAGCCTGTCCGGCGAGCAGATCGTGTGCGCGAACTCCGACCTTCTAAATTCGCGCATCCACAACTACAAGCGCATGGCCGAGCGGCGCGTGCTCTTCGCCGTGAGGCCGATCTACGAGACGCCGATCGATAACCTCGAGCGCATCTCCCAGCTCATCGAGGAGATCATCGAAGACCAGGGCAGTGACGCGTTTCGAGCGCGCGCATTTTCACGGCTTCGGAGAATCCGCTTTGGTGTTTGAGATTGTCTATTGGGTGCCTAGCCCCGATCACAACACCTATATGGACATCCATCAGGCCATCAATTTCGGCATCATGCGAGAGTTCGAGCGCATGGATATCGAGCTTGCCCGTCCGAGAACGCTTAACGTCGCAGAATTGATGGCCACGGCCGGAGCCGCGCGTAAACCTGTTAATGCGCGCGAAACGCTGAGCGACGTAGCCCGCGAATGTATTCGCCTGCCGCTGAAAGAGCTTGCGCCGCGACAAGGGCGCCAATACATCGATCCCCCGAGATTGTTTTGGTCCTTTTCAAAGGAGGATGTCATGTTGGCTTGGACGCTCACGCGGCCGGGCGCTACCGCTCGCGCAATTTGCGTGGTGTTGGCGAGCGTCCTGCTCGCCGGCTGCGGCATCAATACCATCCCGACTCTACAGGAGCGGGCCAAGGCCGCTTGGAGCGAGGTGCTCAATCAGTATCAGCGCCGCGCCGACCTCATTCCCAATCTCGTCGAGACGGTAAAGGGCTATGCCTCGCAGGAGAGCAAGGTGCTGACCGACGTCGTCGAAGCCCGCGCCAAGGCGACGCAAACGCGCCTTCCTCCCGATATCCTCACCAATCCGGAAGCCTTCCAGAAATTCCAGGAGGCTCAGAACCAGCTTTCCGGCGCCCTTGGACGCTTGCTGGTGATCACGGAGAACTACCCCGATCTCAAGTCGAACCAGAACTTCCTCGCGCTTCAGTCGCAGCTTGAGGGTACCGAGAACCGCATCTCGATCGCGCGCCGCGACTACATCACGGCCGTCAAGGATTACAACACCGAGATCAGGACCATCCCCGGCCGCTGGTGGCGCGCGCTGCTCTATCCCGACGCGGAGCCCATGCAGAACTTCACCGTGGCGGAAGAGACGACCAAGGTGCCCGAGGTGAAGTTCTAGCCGCGGTCGAGGCAAGGGCCGGATGGCCGCGATGGCAAGGCGCTTCGGCACGGTCGGTTTTGCCCTGGCGCTGGTGTTCTGGCTCGGCCCCGCCTGTGCCGAGCCGACCTTTCCTGCGCTCAGCGGCCGCGTGGTCGACGCCGCCGATCTGTTGAGCGCGGCGGACGAGGCGGCGCTGACAGCGGAGCTTCAATCGCTCGAAGACAAAGCCTCCGACCAGCTCGTCGTGGTGACGCTGCCGTCGCTGCAAGGCTACGCCATCGAGGATTTCGGCTATCAGCTCGGCCGGCACTGGGGCATCGGCACGGCCAAGCTCAACAACGGCGTCGTTCTCATTGTCGCCCCCAACGAGCGCAAGGTCCGCATCGAGGTCGGTCGCGGGCTGGAGCCGACACTCACCGACGCGCTGTCAAAGATCATCATCGAGAATGCGATCCTGCCGCGCTTTCGCTCCGGCGACTATGCCGGCGGCATCAAGGATGGCGTGCGTGACATTGTGCTGTCGCTGACGGGCGACGCCGCTGAGGTGGAGGAGCGCGCCAAGGCGCGGCCCGACGCCGACGATCCTGCGATCGACTGGTTCATGGTTATCTTCTGGACACTGATCATTCTGTGGGTCGTGTACTCAATGTGGCAGAGCGCGCGCCAACCGTCTCGCGCGACACGCGGCGGCCGCGGCGGTGGGCCGATCTTCCTTCCCGGCCCGGGATGGGGCGGCAGCTCGGGGAGCGGCAGCAGTGATGGCGGCTTTTCTGGTGGCGGCGGCAGTTTCGGGGGCGGCGGCGCCTCCGGCGGCTGGTAGGAGAGGACGATGGAGCCCTTCAGCGCCGAAGAGCATGCAGCGATCTCCAATGCCATTGCCCGCGCTGAAGCGAACACCAGCGGCGAGATCGTCGTCATCGTGGCCCGCGCCTCGGACGGCTACCGCTCCTTCGCGCTGATGCTGGCGGCGCTGCTGGCGCTCGCCGTACCGCTGCCTTTGATCTACGCGACCGACTGGCCGATCGAGCACATCTATCTTGCGCAACTCATCGTCTTCGCCGCCGGCGCGGTTCTGACGCAATGGGAGCCGTTGCGCATCGCCATCACCCCAACCGCGCTGAAACGCGCGCGCGCCCACCAGAAGGCGGTGGAGCAATTCATCGTGCAGAACCTGCACACGACCGAAGGCCGCACCGGTGTTCTCATATTTGTGTCTGTCGCGGAGCGCTTCGCCGAGGTGATCGCCGACGAAGGCATCTACCGCAAAGTGCGGCCGGAGATGTGGGAAGAGCTGATCAACGAGCTCACCGTCAATATCGGGCGGGGCTCACGCACGGAAGGTTTCATCGCGGCGGTGAAAGCCTGCGGCGAAGTTCTCGCCGAGCATTTCCCGCCGGGTCGCGGTGACTGCAATGGGCTTCCCAACCATCTGATCGTGCTCGATGACCCGCGGCGCCCGTAGCAGAGCTGCTGAAAGCGGGGGCGAGCAGGAAAGCACGCGGCGCGGAATTTTTGGCTGGGTGTTGTTCGACTGGGCGAGCCAGCCCTTCTACACCCTCATCGTCACGTTTCTGTTTGCGCCTTACTTCGTCAATGGTTTCATGGACGATCCGGCGCGAGGCTCGGCGCTGTGGGCCTACACCACCGGCATCGCTGAGCTAATCGCGGCGTTGCTCGCGCCCGTGCTCGGCGCCATCGCCGACGCCGGACTGCAGCGCAAGCCGTGGATCGCGGGCTTCTCTTTGCTCATCGTGATGGGCTGCGCCGGGCTGTGGTTCGCGGCGCCGGGCGACATGCAGATGCTCCCGCTTGTGCTTCTTGCCTTCGCGCTTGCGATTATCGGCGCGGAGCTCGCGACCGTCTTCACCAATGCGATAATGCCGTCACTTGTGCCCGCGGCAAGGCTCGGCTCGCTCTCGGGTTTCGGCTGGGCGACAGGTTATGTCGGCGGCGTTGTCAGCCTTGTCCTCTTCGCCGGTTTCCTCGCTGCCGATCCGAGCACGGGAAAAACTCTCCTCGGACTGCCGCCGCTCATCACGCTCGACACGGCAACGCGCGAAGGCGATCGTCTCGTCGGGCCGTTCTCCGCGCTCTGGTATCTCGTTTTCGTCCTCCCGCTATTCCTGTTCACGCCAGATCGCCGCGACGCCGCGCCTCGGTCCGGTGCGGTCAAAGCGGGGCTCGTACAACTCATGAGCGGGATGAAGGAGTTGCTGCGGGACCATAAGGAGATCGCGCGCTTTCTGCTTGCACGCATGCTATACGCCGATGGCCTTGGCGCCGTGTTTGCCTTTGGCGGGATCTACGCCGCCACCGTGTTTGGATGGGGCGCCATGGAGCTCGGACTCTTCGGCATTGTGCTCACCATCGCCGGCACGGTCGGCGCTGCCTTGGGCGGCCTGCTCGACGATCACCTAGGCTCCCACCGCGTCATCACTTGGACGCTGTGTCTCTTCATTCTCGCCTCGATCGGAGTCCTCTACGTCG
>NZ_JBPCOU010000057.1:0-37699 GCF_050999895.1 Methyloceanibacter sp.
GGTCAGGGCAGGGCGCAGTTCACGATGCAGTTCGACCACTACTCGCAAGTGCCGCAGGCGGTTGCGGAAGGGGTTCAAGACAAGTTTGCCTAGGTTAGCGGGGGTCCGTCCCCGGACTGCGGGCTGCTTTTTGTTGAAGGATGGAGAGCCAACATGGCAAAGGAAAAATTCCAGCGTAACAAGCCGCACTGCAACATCGGCACCATCGGTCACGTCGATCACGGCAAGACGTCGCTGACGGCCGCGATCACGAAGGTGTTGGCCGAGAAGGGTGGAGCGCAATTCACGGCCTATGACGAGATCGACAAGGCGCCGGAAGAGAAGGCGCGCGGCATCACCATCTCCACCGCTCATGTGGAGTACGAGACCGACAAGCGGCATTACGCCCACGTCGATTGTCCCGGCCACGCCGACTATGTGAAGAACATGATCACCGGCGCGGCGCAGATGGATGGCGCCATTCTCGTGGTCTCCGCTGCCGACGGCCCGATGCCCCAGACTCGCGAGCACATTCTTCTCGCCCGTCAGGTCGGTGTGCCGGCGCTCGTGGTCTATCTGAACAAGGTCGACATGGTCGACGATCCCGAGCTGCTCGACCTGGTCGAGCTCGAGGTTCGCGAGCTGCTGTCGAAATACGAGTATCCGGGCGAAGAGATCCCGATCGTCAAGGGCTCTGCACTTGCGGTGCTCGAAGGCAAGGACCCCGAGATCGGTGCGAATTCGATCACGGCGCTGATGGAGGCTGTCGACTCCTACATTCCCCAGCCCGATCGTCCGAAGGACAAGCCGTTCCTGATGCCGATCGAAGACGTGTTCTCGATCTCCGGCCGCGGTACCGTGGTTACCGGGCGTATCGAGCGCGGCGTGGTCAAGGTCGGCGAGGAAGTCGAGATCGTCGGCATCAAGCCGACCACCAAGACGGTCGTTACCGGCGTCGAGATGTTCCGCAAGCTGCTCGATCAAGGCGAGGCTGGCGACAATGTCGGTTGCCTGTTGCGCGGCGTGGATCGTGAAGGCGTCGAGCGCGGTCAGGTGCTGTGCAAGCCGGGTTCGGTCAAGCCGCACACCAAGTTCAAGGCCGAGGCCTACATCCTCACCAAGGAGGAAGGCGGACGCCATACGCCGTTCTTCAACAACTACCGGCCGCAGTTCTACTTCCGCACGACGGACGTGACGGGTGTGGTGCAGCTGCCGGAAGGCACCGAGATGGTCATGCCGGGCGATAACGTCGCCATGGAAGTGACGCTGATCGTGCCGATCGCCATGGAAGAGAAGCTGCGCTTCGCCATTCGCGAAGGCGGCCGTACGGTCGGCGCCGGCGTCGTAGCGTCGATCATCGAGTAGCGGGAAAGAAGCGAGGGGCGCGTCGCACAAGCGGCGCGCTCTTCAATTTGAGGCATCGAGATGCAAAGCCAAAATATAAGAATCAGGCTTAAGGCGTTCGACCATCGCATTCTCGATGCGTCGACGAAGGAAATCGTGAACACGGCGAAACGCACTGGTGCGGAGGTTCGCGGTCCCATCCCGTTGCCGACCCGTATCGAGAAGTTCACCGTGAACCGGTCGCCACATATCGACAAGAAGAGCCGTGAGCAGTTCGAGATGCGTACGCATAAGCGGCTTCTCGACATTGTCGATCCCACGCCGCAGACGGTCGATGCGCTGATGAAACTCGACCTGGCAGCCGGTGTCGACGTTGAGATCAAGCTCTAGGCCCTAGAGACGAGCAAGGAAGAAACACCGATGCGATCAGGTGTCATCGCACAAAAGGTCGGTATGACCAGGATCTTCACCGATGCCGGAGAGCACATCCCGGTGACGGTGCTTCGCCTCGACAACTGTCAGATTGTCGGGCAGCGCACCGAGGAGAAGAACGGCTATACCGCACTCCAGCTCGGCGTCGGCACGCCGAAGGTGAATCGGCTGTCGCGCGCGGCGCGCGGCGGGTTCGCCGTGGCGAAGGTCGAGCCGAAGCGCAAGCTCGCTGAATTTCGTGTGAGCCCCGACAACCTCATCGATGTGGGCGCGCAGATTACCGCCGACCATTTCGTCGAGGGACAATATGTCGACGTCTCCGGCACGACGATCGGCAAGGGTTTCGCCGGCGCAATGAAGCGGCACGGGTTTCACGGGTTGCGCGCCAGTCATGGCGTTTCGGTCAGCCACCGTAGTCACGGCTCGACCGGTCACAGCCAGGACCCGGGCAAGGTGTTCAAGGGCAAGAAGATGGCCGGCCATATGGGCCACACTAATGTCACCACGCAGAATTTGCGCGTGGTGAAGACCGATCCCGAGCGGGGACTGATCATGATCCGCGGTGCGGTCCCCGGCGCCAAAGGCGGCTGGGTCATGCTGTCCGATGCGGTTAAGCGGTCGCTGCCCGAGAATGCGCCGAAGCCCGGCGCCTTCCGCAAGGTCGGCGGCGAGGAGCAGAAAGACGCTGCCGCAACGAAGGCAGAGGATGCGGTCGTGATGGAGCAGGGCGCGGATGTTGCGACCGAGCCGTCGCCGCAGACAGAGGGCGGGAGCGAAAGCTGATGCAGTTAGACGTCACCACCCTCGACGCCAAGAAGGCGGGCACGATCGAGCTGCCGGACGAGGTGTTCGGGCTCGAGCCGCGTGCCGACATTCTACAACGCATGGTGCGCTATCAGCTCGCCAAGCGGCGCGCCGGCACCGTTTCGGTCAAGGGCCGCGCCGAGATCAACTACACGGGCGCCAAGCTCTACCGCCAGAAGGGCACCGGCCGCGCGCGGCATGGCAGCCGCCGGGCGAATCTGTTCAGAGGCGGCGGCCGGTCGTTCGGTCCAAAGCCGCGCGACCATTCCATCGACCTGCCGAAGAAGGTGCGGGCGCTGGCTTTGAAGCACGCGCTCTCGTCCAAGGTGAAGTCGGAGGCGCTGGTCGTGCTCGACTCTTGCGAGTTGAAGGACGGCAAGACGAAGGAATTGAAGACGCGCTTTTCGAAGCTCGGCTTCGTCTCGGTTCTGATCGTCGACGGCGCGAATTTGCAAGACGGGTTCGCGCGCGCGGCGCGGAACCTGCCACGGGTCGACGTGCTGCCGGTGCAAGGCATAAACGTCTACGACATTTTGCGGCACGACAAGCTCGTGCTGACGCGGGCGGCGCTCGCGGCCCTTGAGGAGCGTTTCAAATGAGCGCGCTGTCCGCATACGACGTCATCGTCGCGCCGGTCATCACCGAGAAGTCGACGTCGGCGTCCGAGTTCAATCAGGTGGTGTTCAAGGTGCGCCGCGACGCCACCAAGCCGCAGATCAAGAAGGCCATCGAGCAGCTCTTCGGCGTGACGGTGGTCGCGGTGAACACGCTCACCCGCAAGGGCAAGACGAAGCAGTTTCGCGGCATCAGGGGCCGGCAGCAGGACGTCAAGAAGGCCATTGTTCGCCTCGCCGAGGGCGACAAGATCGACGTGACGACGAGGATTTAGCGTTATGGCTTTGAAGACATACAACCCCACGACGCCGAGCCAGCGCGAGCTGGTGCTCGTCGATCGTAGCCATTTGTGGAAGGGCAAGCCCGTCAAGGCCTTGACCGAGGGCTTGTCGAAGAGCGGCGGCCGCAACAATCAGGGCCGCGTGTCGATCTGGCATCGTGGCGGCGGGCACAAGCGCAGCTACCGCATCGTGGACTTCAAGCGCGTCAAGCGTGGCATGCCTGCCGTTGTCGAGCGGCTCGAATACGATCCGAACCGCACGGCTTTCATCGCGCTCATCAAATATGAGGATGGCGAACTCGCCTACATCCTCGCGCCGCAGCGGCTTGCGCCCGGCGACACGGTGATCGCGGATGCCCGCGCCGACGTGAAACCCGGCAACGCGATGCCGCTCGCCAGCATGCCGATCGGCACCATCGTCCACAATGTGGAGATGAAGCAGGGCAAAGGCGGCCAGATCGCCCGCGCCGCGGGGACGTATGTGCAGCTCGTCGGCCGCGACGCCGGTTACGCAATTCTGCGCCTGAATTCCGGCGAGACGCGCATGGTGCCCGCGGAGTGCATGGCGACCGTCGGGGCGGTGTCCAACCCGGACAACTCCAACGTCAATCTCGGCAAGGCCGGACGCTCGCGCTGGAAGGGCCGCAAGCCCGTCGTGCGCGGCGTGGCCATGAACCCTGTCGATCATCCGCATGGCGGCGGCGAGGGCCGTACCTCCGGTGGCCGGCATCCCGTGACGCCTTGGGGCAAGTCGACCAAGGGCAAGCGCACGCGGCATAACCGGGCCAGCGACAAATTCATCCTGCGCAGCAGGCATCAGAAGAAGAAGGGTTAAGCGCCGTGACACGCTCGGTATGGAAGGGTCCGTTCGTCGACGGATATCTGTTGAAGAAGGCGGAGAAGGCGCGCGGAAGCGGGACCAACGCCATCATCAAGATGTGGTCGCGCCGGTCGACGATTTTGCCGCAATTCGTTGGGCTCACTTTCGGCGTCCATAACGGCCACAAGCACATCCCGGTGCTCGTCACCGAGGACATGGTTGGACACAAGTTCGGAGAATTCTCGCCGACGCGGACATTTTACGGCCATGCCGCCGACCGCAAGGCGAAGAGGGCGAAGGCTTAAATGGGCAAGGCCAAGCGAGAGCGCACGCTCAAGGAAAACGAGGCGCGAGCCGTCACGCGGAACATCCGCGTGAGCCCGCAGAAGCTGAACCTGGTCGCGCAACTTATCCGCGGCAAGAAGGTCGATCGCGCGCTCGCGGACCTGACCTTCTCGCGCAAGCGCATCGCCCAGGACGTGAAGAAGACGCTGGAATCGGCAATCGCCAATGCCGAGAACAACCACGACCTCGACGTGGACGCTCTCGTCGTCTCCGAGGCCTATGTGGGCAAGAATTTGGTGATGAAGCGCATGCGCCCGCGCGCGCGGGGCCGCGGCGCCCGCATCGAGAAACCGTTTTCGCAGATGACCGTCATCCTGCGCCAGACTGAGGAACCCGCTTAATGGGACAGAAGGTCAATCCGATCGGGCTTCGGCTCGGGGTGAACCGTACCTGGAATTCGCGCTGGTTCGCGTCCCGGGGTGAGTATGCACGGCTGCTGCATGAAGACTTGAAGATGCGCAATCACATCCTCACGTCGCGCAAGCAGGCGGGCATCTCCAAAGTGGTCATCGAGCGCCCGCACAAGAAGTGCCGGGTGACGGTGCATACCGCGCGGCCGGGCATCCTGATCGGCAAGAAGGGCGCCGACATCGAGAAGCTGCGGCGCGAGCTTGCCGGCTTCACCGACTCTGAGGTGCATCTCAACATCGTCGAGGTGCGCAAGCCCGAAGTCGACGCCACGCTCGTCGCCGATGGCATCGCGCAGCAGCTCGAGCGCCGGGTCGCTTTCCGCCGGGCCATGAAGCGCGCCGTGCAGTCGGCCATGCGCATGGGCGCGCTCGGCATCCGTATCAATTGCAGCGGCCGCCTGGGCGGGGCGGAAATCGCGCGCATGGAATGGTATCGCGAAGGGCGCGTGCCGTTGCACACGCTGCGCGCCGACATCGATTACGGCATCGCGCTTGGCCGCACGGCGTACGGCATCATCGGCATCAAGGTTTGGATCTTCAAGGGCGAGATCATGGAGCACGATCCCATGGCCCAGGAGACCCGCGCCATGGAGGCTCAGGACTCTGGCCGTTCGACCGGCCGGCGTGAGTCTTCTTCGGCTCCGGCTTAGTTTCGAGAGGAAAGTTCAGCGTCATGCTGCAACCGAAACGCACGAAATTCCGCAAGGCCCATAAAGGCCGCATCAAGGGCGAAGCCTCGAGCGGCGTCACCTTGAGCTTCGGCACCTTCGGGCTGAAGGCGCAGGAGCCTGCGCGCATCACCGCGCGGCAGATCGAGGCGGCGCGGCGGGCGATGACGCGGCAGATGAAGCGCGCGGGCCGCGTTTGGATCCGGATATTCCCCGACATTCCGGTGTCGAAGAAGCCGACTGAGGTGCGCATGGGTAAAGGCAAGGGCACGCCCGAGTTCTGGGTGGCCCGGGTGAAGCCCGGCCGCATCATGTTTGAGATCGATGGCGTTGGCGATGCGGTTGCGCGCGAGGCGCTGCGGCTCGCTGCCGCCAAGCTGCCCATCAAGACGCGCGTCGTCGCGCGCATCGGTGAAGTTTAGGACGGAACGAAGGCCATGAAACCCGCTCAAGTGCACGGCATGACCGTCGATCAGCTCGATGACGAACTCGTCAAGCTGAAAAAGGAACAGTTCAATCTGCGCTTCCAGGCGGCCTCGGGCCAGCTGGAGAACACGGCGCGGGTGCGGCAGGTTCGCCGCGATATTGCGCGTGTCCGGACCGTTGCGCGAAAGAAGCGTGCGCCGGAAGCCAAGGCATAAGGACGAAGATAATGCCGAAACGAATTTTGCAAGGGGTCGTGGTCAGTGACAAGAACGAGAAGACCGTCGTGGTCAGCGTCGAGCGGCGCTTCACGCACCCTCTGCTGCAGAAAACCGTGCGCCGGAGCAAGCACTATCAGGCTCACGACGAGCGGAACGAATACAAGGTCGGCGACATCGTCAAGATCGAGGAATGCGCGCCGGTATCGAAGCACAAGCGCTGGACCGTTCTCGCGCGCGAGCGGGCGGCGACATAAAGCCGGAATTCCGGATAGAGGCGAATGCCATGATTCAGATGCAAACCAATCTCGACGTCGCCGACAACTCCGGTGCCCGCCGCGTGCAATGCATCAAGGTGCTTGGCGGCTCAAAGCGAAAATATGCCTCCATCGGCGACACCATCGTGGTGAGCGTCAAGGAGGCGATCCCGCGCGGCCGCGTCAAGAAGGGCCAGGTGATGAAGGCGGTTGTCGTGCGCACGGCCAAGGGTGTGCGCCGGCAGGATGGCTCGATCATCCGTTTCGACCGCAATGCGGCGGTGCTGGTGAACCCGCAAGGCGAGCCGGTTGGCACGCGTATCTTCGGACCGGTGACGCGTGAGCTTAGGGCGAAGAAGCACATGAAGATCGTGTCGCTCGCGCCGGAGGTGCTTTGATGCCGAAGGTGAAGATCAGGAAGGGCGATCACGTCGTGGTGATCACCGGCAAGGATAAGGGCAAGCGCGGCGAAGTGCTGAAGGTGCTGCCGGCGGACAACCGCGCCATCGTCAAGGGCGTGGCCATGGTGCGCCGCCACCAGAAGCAGACCGCAACGCAGGACGGCGGCATCGTCTCCAAGGAAGCGGCTGTGAATATTTCGAATATCGCGATTGAGGATCCCAAGGACGGGAAGCCCACGCGGGTCGGCTACAAGTTTCTGAAGGACGGGCGCAAGGTGCGGTTTGCGAAGCGCTCGGGTGAGGTGATCGATGGCTGAGGAAAAAACCTACATTCCGCGGCTCAAGCAGCAATATCAGGATGAGATCTGCGCCGAGCTTACCAAGACATTCGGCTACGCCAACCCGATGCAGGTGCCGCGGCTCGACAAGGTCGTGCTCAATATGGGCGTGGGCGAAGGCGTCGGCGATGCAAAGAAGGTGACGGCGGCGGCCGGCGATCTCGCCCGTATTGCGGGCCAGCGTCCCGTGATCACCAAGGCGCGGCAGTCGATTGCCGGCTTCAAGTTGCGCGAAGGCATGCCCGTCGGCGCCAAGGTCACCTTGCGCAAGAACCGCATGTACGAGTTCGTCGACAGGCTCATCACGATCGCTCTGCCGCGGGTGCGCGACTTTCGTGGGCTGAACCCGAAGAGCTTCGATGGGCGCGGTAATTTTACGCTCGGTCTGAAAGAGCACATCATCTTTCCCGAGATCGACTACGACAAGGTCGAGGACGTTCTCGGCATGGACATCATCGTGTGCACGACGGCGGCGAACGACGAAGAAGCCCGCGCGCTGCTGCAAGGCTTGAATTTTCCCTTCCGTAGCTAACGGCGCGGTTCGGGACAGGAGGACGGAATGGCAAAGACCAGCATGGTGGAGCGCAACAACAAGCGGCGCGACCTCGTGAAGAAATACAAGACGAAGCGCACACGGCTGAAGGCGGTTGCCGCCGATCGCAATCTGCCGGCCGAAGAGCGCTTTGCCGCCAGGCTCCGTCTCGCGGAGCTTCCGCGCAACTCTTCGCAAACGCGAGTTCGCAATCGCTGCGAACTTACGGGGCGTCCCCGTGGCTATTACCGCAAGCTCAAGATGTCGCGTATCGCGCTCCGGGAGCTTGGAAGCCAAGGACTAATTCCCGGCATGGTCAAGTCGAGCTGGTAAGGACGACGAATGAGCATCAATGATCCAATCGGTGACATGATCACCCGCATCCGCAACGCGCAGATGCGTTACAAGACGAAGGTGACGACGCCCGCGTCGACGCTGCGCGCGCGCGTGCTCGACGTGCTGGCGGAAGAGGGCTATATCCGTGGCTACGCCCAAGTCGACTATGACGGTGGCCGTTCCGAGCTTGAGATCGAGCTCAAATATTTCGACGGCGAGCCCGTCATCAAGGACATTAAGCGGGTGTCGACGCCGGGACGGCGTGTTTACTCCTCGGTGAGGGACCTGCCCACCGTTGCCAACGGGCTTGGCGTCGCTATTCTTTCGACGCCGAAGGGCGTCATGTCGGATTCCCGCGCGCGCACCGAGAATGTGGGCGGCGAGATCCTCTGCAACGTATTTTAGGCTTGAGCGAAGGCTGAACCATGTCCCGTATCGGCAAAAAGCCCGTGACTGTCCCTGGCGGCGTGACCGCGACGGTCGACGGCCAAGAGGTCAAGGTCAAAGGGCCGAAAGGCGAGCTCCGTCACGTGCTCGTCGAAGAGGTCATGGCCAAGCTCGAGAATGGCGGGATCGAAGTCGCCATGCGCGAGGATACCAAGCGGGCGCGCGCCATGTGGGGCATGTCGCGCACGCTGGTCGCCAATCTCGTCACCGGCGTGACGGACGGCTTCATCAAGCGTCTGGAAATCACCGGCGTCGGCTATCGTGCCGCGGTGGTGGGCCCGAACCTACAGCTGCAGCTTGGCTACAGCCACGACATCCAGTATCCCATTCCGTCGGACATTCAGGTGCAGTGTCCCAAGCCCACCGAGATCATCATCAGTGGCATCAACAAGCAGAAGGTCGGCCAAGTGGCCGCCGAGATCCGGCGCCACAGGCCGCCCGAGCCCTATAAGGGCAAAGGCGTGAGATATGCGGGCGAGTTCATCCTCCGCAAAGAAGGCAAGAAGAAGTAGCGGGACTGAAATTATGAGCGCGATGAACCAGAGCTTTGTGCGGCGTTCGCGCCGGGTTCGCCACCGGTTGAAGAAGGCGGCCAACGACCGTGCGCGGCTGTCGGTGTTCCGTTCGTCCAAGCATATTTATGCCCAGGTCATTGACGACCAGGGCGGCAAGACGCTGGCGGCGGCATCGAGCCTTGACAAGGAACTGCGCGGCGCGCTGCCGAAGGGATGCGACATCGCCGCGGCGCAAGCCGTTGGCAAGCTCGTGGCCGAGCGCGCGGTGACGGCCGGGGTCAAGGATGTGGTCTTTGATCGCGGCGGCTATATCTATCATGGGCGCGTTAAGGCGCTTGCAGACGCTGCCCGCGAAGCGGGACTCAATTTCTAGGACTCGGGAAAGGATTCCACGTGGCAAGAGGCCAGCAAAGTAGAGGCCATCAAGGACGCGACCGCGAGGATCGTGACAGCGAGTTCGTCGACAAGCTCGTTCACATCAACCGCGTGGCGAAGGTGGTCAAGGGCGGCCGGCGCTTCGGCTTCGCCGCTCTCGTCGTCGTCGGCGATCAGAAGGGCCGCGTCGGCTTCGGTCATGGCAAGGCGCGCGAGGTGCCCGAGGCCATCCGTAAGGCCACCGAGTCCGCCAAGCGCGGTCTGGTCAAGGTACCGCTACGCGAGGGCCGCACGTTGCATCACGACGTTGCCGGCCGTCATGGCGCGGGCCGCGTCGTGCTGCGTGCCGCTCCTCCGGGCACCGGCATCATTGCCGGCGGCCCCATGCGCGCCGTATTCGAGACCTTAGGGATCCAGGACGTCGTGGCGAAGTCGCTTGGAAGCTCAAACCCGTACAATATGATCCGGGCGACCTTCGATGCGCTGAAGCATGAAGACAGCCCGCGGGGCGTGGCAGCGCGGCGCGGTAAGAAGGTGAGCGAGATCGTCTCCCGCCGCAGAGATCAGGCCGGCGACGCCGTCGCGGCCGAAGTCTAGGCCCTAGCGATCAAGGTAAAAGAGATGGCTGACACATCCGCAAAGAAAACGATCGTCGTGGAGCAGATCGGAAGTCCGATCCGGCGCCCGTCGAGCCAGCGCGCGACGCTGATCGGCCTCGGTCTCAACAAGATGCATAAGCGCCGGACGCTGATCGATACGCCGCAGGTGCGCGGCATGGTCGCGAAGATCAGCCATCTCGTGCGTATTGTCGATGATAAGGCGAAGGCCTGAGGACTTTCCCATGCGATTGAACGAACTGCGCGATATGCCGGGCGCCCTGAAGCCCAAAAAGCGTTTGGGCCGCGGTGTCGGCTCCGGCCTTGGCAAGACGTCGGGCCGCGGCGTGAAGGGTCAAAAGGCCCGCTCCGGCGTCGCCATCAAGGGCTTCGAGGGCGGCCAGATGCCGCTGCATCGGCGGTTGCCGAAGCGCGGCTTCAACAATATTTTTGCCAAGCGCTTCAATGTCGTGAATCTCGGCAAGGTGCAGACCGCGATCGAGGACGGCCGTCTCGACGGCAAGGCCCCGATCACGGTGGAAGCGCTGCGCGCGGCCGGTCTGATCCGGCGCTCGCGCGACGGCGTGCGGCTGCTCGGTCACGGCGAGATCAAGGGCAAGCTTGTCTTCGAAGTGACGGGCGCGTCGGGTAGTGCCGTCAAGGCGGTGGAAGCCGCCGGCGGCACGGTGACGGTGACGGCGATGCCGAAATCGATCGCCAAGGCGGAAGGCGAGGGCAAGCCTGAAAAGCGCAAAGAGAATAAGAAGCCCGGACGCGCACGCGCGGCAGCCGAGCCCGGCGAAAAGACCGCGAAGCCGAAGCGCGAGGCCAAGAAGGCCGGCGGAGCCAAGAAGCCGCGATCAAAGCCGGCGACGAAGGAAGATTCCGAGTGACATCTGGCGGCTAACCGCCACCGCACCTCGACAAAGGGAAGACGCGCCGCATGGTTTCCGCCGCCGAACAGCTCGTTTCCAATTTGAATTTCGCGGCCTTTGCCAAGGCCGACGAGCTCAAAAAGCGCATCTGGTTTACGCTCGGCGCGCTCCTGATCTACCGGCTCGGCACCTATATCCCGATCCCGGGCATCAATCCGCAGGCCCTTGCCGACGTTTTCCGGCAGAGCCAAGGCGGCATTCTCGGCATGTTCAACATGTTTTCGGGCGGCGCGGTCGAGCGCATGGCGATCTTCGCCCTCAACATCATGCCGTATATCTCGGCCTCGATCATCATTCAGCTTTTGACCACGGTGTCTCCGCATCTGGAGCAGCTGAAGAAAGAGGGCGAGCAGGGACGCCGACAGATCAACCAATATACGCGGTACGGCACGGTGTTTCTGGCGGCGCTGCAAGGCTACGGCATCGCCGTCGGGCTTGAAGGCGCCGGCAATATCGTCACCGATCCGGGCTGGTTCTTCCGCATCACCACGGTCATCACGCTGGTCGGCGGCACCGTGTTCCTGATGTGGCTCGGCGAGCAGATCACCGCGCGTGGCGTCGGCAACGGCATTTCGCTCATCATTTTCGCCGGTATCGTCGCGCAATTGCCGCATGCTGTGATCGGCACGCTTCAGCTGGGCGAACAGGGCGCACTATCGACGACGCTCATGCTCCTGCTGTTCGTGATGGTCTTCGTCGTCATCGCTGTCATCGTGTTCATGGAGAGGGCGCAGCGGCGATTGCTCGTGCAATATCCAAAGCGACAGGTCGGCAACAAGCAGTTTCAGGGCGATGCCTCGCATCTGCCGCTGAAGCTGAACAGCGCGGGCGTCATCCCGCCGATCTTCGCATCCTCGCTGCTGTTACTGCCGATCACGGTCGCGAATTTTTCCGCCGGCCAGGGCCCGGAATGGCTCAATACGATCACGGCGATGCTCGGCCGCGGCGCGCCGCTGCATGTGCTGCTGTACGTGTCGCTCATCATCTTCTTCGCGTTCTTCTATACGGCCATCGTCTTCAATCCGAAGGACACCGCCGAGAATCTGAAAAAGTATGGCGGGTTCATTCCAGGCATCAGGCCGGGTGAGCGCACGGCAGAATATATCGACTATGTGCTGACCAGGATCACGGTCGCCGGCGCCATCTATCTGGCCGCGGTCTGCGTGCTGCCGGAAATTCTGATCGCCTATGCCGGCGTGCCGTTTTATTTCGGCGGCACCTCGCTCCTGATTGTGGTCAGCGTCACCATGGATACCGTCGCCCAGATTCAGAGCCATCTCCTCGCGCACCAATATGAAGGTCTGATCAAGCGATCGCGTCTCAGAGGAGCGCGACGCCGATGAACCTGGTCCTGCTCGGCCCGCCCGGCGCCGGCAAAGGAACCCAGGCCAAGCTGCTCGAGGACCGCCGGTCGCTGGTGAAGCTTTCCACCGGAGACATGCTCAGGGCTGCGGTCGCGGCCGGATCGGAGCTTGGGCGCCAAGCCGGCGATATCATGGAGCGCGGCGAGCTTGTGCCCGACGCTCTCGTCATCGGGCTCATCGCCGAGCGCGTGGACGAAGATGACGGCGGCAACGGCTTCATCCTCGACGGCTTCCCCCGCACCATCGCGCAGGCCGAGGCGCTCGACCGCCTCCTGGCGGATCGCGGCCAGAAGGTCGATGCGGTCGTGGTGATGCGGGTCAACGACGATGCTCTGGTCGACCGAATCACCGGCCGCTACACCTGTGCGCGTTGCGGGGAGGGTTATCACGAGGCCTTCAAGACGCCGAAAGTGCCCGGGGTCTGCGATCGTTGCGGCGGCACAGAGTTTGCGCGCCGGCCCGACGATAAGGAGGAAGTCGTGCGCTCCAGGCTCAAGGCTTACCACGCCCAAACCGAGCCTCTGATCGATTATTACGAACGCCAGGAGAAGCTGAAATCGGTGGATGGCATGGCCGAAATCGGGGCCGTCCAGGAGGAAATTGACCGGGCCCTCGACGCGGCCTAGCGTCAAAACCTGAAGACTCGGCATCTGTCCCCAGTTGACCTTGTCAAGCGGAATCGCTAGATAAGGCGTCGTGCATTGCCGTGCCGACTGACCGTTCCCGGGGGGTGAAGGCCTTTCCGTGGTCGGTTTCGCTGTGCTCCATTTAGTTAAATAGCTCAATTTCCGCGCATCAGCATGCACGAGGAGAAACTTCGTGGCTCGAATTGCAGGCGTCAATATCCCGACCAACAAGCGGGTCGAGGTCGCGCTGACCTATATCCACGGAATCGGCGACACTTTTGCGAAGCATATCTGCGCCAAGGTCAACATTCCGACTGAGCGGCGCGTCAGCCAGCTCACGGAATCGGAGATCATCCAGATCCGCGAAACCATCGACCGCGATTACATGGTCGAGGGCGATCTCAGGCGCGATGTCGCCATGAACATCAAGCGGCTCATGGATCTTGGGTGTTACCGTGGCCTGCGGCATCGCCGTGGCTTGCCGGTGCACGGCCAGCGCACCCACACCAATGCGCGCACGCGCAAAGGCCCCGCCAAGCCCATCGCCGGCAAGAAGAAGTAGAAACGCGCATTGACGGCGAGGCATCGCGTCGCCGGCGCTATTTTGTGAAGCAGGATCCAGAGCATGGCCAAGGACAAAACGCGGGTTCGTCGCCGCGAGAAAAAGAACATCACCTCGGGCGTCGCCCATGTGCAGGCGAGCTTCAACAACACGATGATCACCATCACCGACGCGCAGGGCAACACCATCTCCTGGTCTTCCGCCGGCGCCATGGGTTTCAAGGGCTCGCGCAAGTCCACGCCTTATGCGGCGCAGGTCGCGGCCGAAGATGCCGGCAAGAAGGCGATGGAGCACGGCATGAAGAACATCGAAATCGAAGTTAGAGGGCCGGGCTCGGGACGCGAGTCGGCGCTCAGGGCGCTCCAGGCCGCCGGCTTCAATGTCATCTCGATCCGCGACGTCACGCCGATCGCTCATAATGGTTGCCGGCCCCGCAAGCGCCGGCGCGTTTAAAGGATCGGCCAATACATGTTGCACACCGACACTCGCAAGCTGGGCCAGGCGGCCCCGCTACAGTCAGAGGAAAGGGCCCCCCAGGTGCTCCAGAAGAACTGGCAAGACCTCATCAAGCCGACCAAGCTGAACATCGCCGCCGGCCGCGATCCGGCGCGCTTCGCCACGGTCGTCGCCGAGCCGCTGGAGCGCGGCTTCGGGCTGACGCTCGGCAACGCGCTGCGCCGCATCCTGCTGTCGTCGCTGCAAGGCGCCGCCATCACCTCGGTGCATATCGACGGCGTGCTCCATGAGTTCTCCTCGATTCCCGGCGTGCGGGAAGACGTCACCAACATCGTGCTTAACATCAAGGAGATCGCGCTCCGTCAGCATGCCGAGGGCGTCAAGCGCATGGTGCTCAAGAAAGAGGGCCCCGGTGTCGCCACGGCCGGCGATATCGAGACCAGCGCCGATATCGAGATTCTCAATCCGGATCATGTGATCTGCACCCTCGACCAGGGCGCCTCGATCCGCATGGAGTTCACCACCGCCACGGGCAAGGGCTATGTCCCGGCCGAGCGCAATCGTCCGGACGATGCGCCGATCGGCTACATCCCCGTGGATTCGCTCTATAGCCCCGTGCGCAAGGTGTCCTACCGCGTCGAGAACACCCGCGAGGGCCAGATCCTCGATTACGACAAGCTCACCGTCTTCATCGAGACCGACGGTTCGGTTCGTCCCGAGGACACCGTGGCTCTCGCCGCGCGCATCCTCCAGGATCAGCTGTCGGTGTTCGTGAACTTCGAGGAGCCCAAGAAGGAAACCACCTTCGAGCAGCAGCCGGAGCTCGCCTTTAACGCGGCGCTGCTGAAGAAGGTCGACGAGCTCGAATTGTCGGTGCGTTCGGCCAACTGCCTCAAAAACGATAACATCGTCTATATCGGCGACCTCATTCAGAAGAGCGAGGCCGAGATGCTGCGCACGCCAAATTTCGGGCGCAAGTCGCTGAATGAGATCAAGGAAGTTCTCGCCTCGATGGGCCTGCATCTTGGGATGGAAGCCCCGGATTGGCCGCCGGAAAATATCGAAGAGCTGGCCAAGCGCTTCGAGGATCATTACTAGGCCGCGTCGCCGGCAGCTTTGGGGAGCTTTGATATGCGTCATCGGAATTCTGGCCGTAAGCTCAATCGCACCGCGACCCATCGCAGCGCGTTGTTCGCCAGCATGGCCACGGCTCTCTTCAAGCATGAGCAGATCGTGACGACGCTGCCGAAGGCAAAGGAGCTTCGCCGCGTGGCCGACAGGCTGATCACGCTCGCCAAGCGTGGCGATCTGCACGCACGCCGGCTCGCCTTCGCGCGCATTCGCGACGATGCGGCGGTGGCGAAGCTGTTCGCGACCATCGGGCCGCGCTACGCCGATCGTTCCGGTGGCTATACGCGGGTGATGAAGGCCGGCTTCCGCTATGGCGACGCTGCGCCGATGGCGGTCATCGAGCTTGTCGATCGCGACGAGAGCGCGCGCGGTGTCGATTCAGGGCCGCGAGAAATCGACGAAGCGGAGACCGCTGCCGCCTAGGCAACGGCGCTCGTTCAAACACAAAAAAGGCGCGCCGCCCGAAAGCAGCGCGCTTTTTGCGTTCGCGCAGCGTGAGCCTAGTCTTTGTCGTCGTCCTTGTCGGCGGGCGTGTGTGCCGGCGCATCTCCTGCAGCCTCCCGCTTCTTGTCGTCGGCGGCGATCGCCGCCTTCTTGATGCCGGTTAGGCCGGCGTCGAAAATTCCTGAGATCGTCTTTGCGGCGTCTTCGTCGGAAGCGCCTTTTGCATCGAACTTGGCCGTCCAGACAATCTCGACCCGATTTTCTTCGTCGTCTTCGCCAACCATCAACTCGGCTGAGTAGTTCTCGACCGGAAGCGGGCTCTCGATGATCTCGTAGCTGTAGCTGGTGTCGCCGGTCTTGGTCAGCTTCTCCTTGATCTTGGCGCCGTCCTCGAGGGTGAGGGTACGGAACACAACGTCGCCTTCCTTGACCTGCTCGCACTCGGCGACCGCCGGGTGCCAGCTCTTGATGGCGCAGAAGTCGCCGACAATGGCCCAAACCTCAGCCGGCGTGCCGGGCGCTTCCCGACGCTTCTTCACGTCGACGGCTTCGGCCGTGGCGCTCCAGGCAATCAGCCCGGCAGCGGCGATCAGGGTCAGCTTGAAAATACGCATGCGTTTCTCTCCCAATTTTCTCGGTTATGATGCCAAAACGCGGCTTCGCGCGGCATCTTAGTTGAAAGCATTAGGCGGGCAATCCCTTCGGTTTGAATTCGGCACGTGCGGGCCCAGTTCTGTGGGCCAGAAGCTGGATCAATCGAAGACTTTCTGCGACTAATCTGGCCATGAAATCCTTGGCAATTTTATCCTGGAAATTTGGCATCGCCGCATCGCTTGGCGCTGTGCTTCTCGTTGTCGGTCTGACGACGGGGGCGAGCGCCCAGCGCGTGGCGCCGGAGAGCGCTGGCGCCATCAAGCAGTCCTTCGCGCCCGTGGTGAAGCAGGCGGCGCCGGCGGTGGTCAACGTTTATGTTCGGCGCAAGGTCGAGCAGATGGTCTCGCCTTTCGCCAATGACCCATTTTTTAGTCGGCTGTTCGGGCAGAATTTCGGCATTCCGCGCGAGCGTATTCAAAACTCGCTCGGGTCCGGAGTGATCGTCAGCGCCGACGGTGTGGTCGTCACCAACAACCATGTCATTCAGGGCGGGGGAAAGGGTGCCGAGATCACCGTCGCGCTTGCCGACGGGCGCGAGTTTCCAGCCAATCTCATCCTTAAGGACGAGCAGACCGATTTGGCCGTGCTGCGGCTCGAGGCCAAGGGCGTGGCGTTTCCCTCCATCGTCTTCGCCGATTCCGACAGCCTGGAGGTTGGCGATCTCGTGCTTGCGATCGGCGACCCCTTCGGCGTCGGGCAGACGGTGACGAGCGGCATCGTTTCGGCCTTGGCGCGGACCAAGGTCGGTGTCTCCGATTATCAGTTCTTCATTCAGACCGATGCGGCCATCAATCCCGGAAATTCCGGCGGCGCGCTCGTCGACATCGACGGTTATCTCGTCGGGATTAATACCGCCATCTTCTCCCGCAGCGGCGGCTCGCATGGCATCGGCTTCGCGATCCCGTCCAACATGGTGCGCCTCGTGGTGCAGTCGGCCCTGGAAGGCGGCACGGTGCAACGGCCGTGGTTTGGCGCGTCGCTGCAAAACTTAACGCCAGATATCGCCGACTCCCTTGGCCTCGATACGCCGCGCGGCGCGCTTGTGAAGGATATCAACGAGAAGGGGCCGGCGGCGCGTGCGGGGCTCGCGGTGGGCGACGTTATCGTCAGTGTCGACGAGCGGGAAGTGGAAAACCCCCAAGCCTTCAACTACCGCTTTGCGACCAAGGGCATCGGCGGCGAGGCCAAGCTCGGGGTGTGGCGCGCGGGCAAGCCGTTCAAGGCTGCGGTTACGCTCCGTGCGCCGGTCGAGGATCCTCCGCGCGATACGCGGGACCTTGCCGGGCGTCATCCTTTGGCGGGCGCCAAGGTCGCGAATCTGTCGCCGGCGGTCGCGCAGGAGCTTGCCATGGAGGATGACGGCCGCTTGGGCGTTGTCGTGCTGGATGTCGCGGCAGGCACGCCGGCCGCACGCCTGGGTCTGCGGCGCGGCGACATCATTGCCAGCGTCAACGAGCAGAAAATTCTGCACGTGGACGGCCTCGAGGATGCTCTGGGCGCGGGCCCCGGGGTTTGGCGTCTCGCGGTGCAGCGTGGCGACCGCGTCCTCAACGTCACCGTTCAGGGATAGAGATGGCCAAGAAAGTCACGTCGACCCTGTTCGAAGCGGCCGGCTTGGAGGAGGGGGCGCCGCGTCCTTTGGCGGATCGCCTGCGGCCCGCAAAGCTGGAGGAGGTCATCGGCCAGGAAAATCTGCTCGGCGAGCACGGCATCTTGAGCCGCATGGTCAAGGCAGGGCGGCTGTCCTCTGTGATTTTCTGGGGACCGCCCGGGACAGGTAAGACGACGGTGGCGCGGCTGCTCGCCGAGTTCACCGACATGCATTTCGAGCAGCTTTCGGCGATCCAGTCCGGCGTTTCGGACCTGCGCAAAGTCTTCGAGGCGGCGCGGGCGCGGCGCGAGCACGGGCAGGGCACGCTTCTCTTCATTGATGAGATCCATCGATTCAACAGATCGCAGCAAGACGCTTTCCTCCCGCATATGGAAGACGGCACCATCGTGCTTGTCGGTGCCACGACCGAGAACCCGTCTTTCGAGCTTAACTCGGCGCTGTTGTCGCGGGCGAGCGTGCTCACCTTCAAGCGCCTCGACGAGACGGCCTTGGAAACGCTGCTCGCACGTGCGGAGCAATTTGAGAGGCGGGCATTGCCCCTGACCGCGGACGCGCGCGAGGCGTTAATCGGCATGGCCGATGGGGACGGCCGAGGTCTGATCAATCTTGCCGAGGACGTGTTTCTTGCGGTCCCGCGCGGAACCGATGCGCCGCTCGACCGCGAGGCGTTGATCGCGCTCGTGCAACGCCGGGCGCCCCTCTACGACAAGGGCCAGGACGGGCATTACAATCTGATCAGCGCACTGCATAAATCCGTGCGCGGCTCCGATCCCGACGCCTCGCTTTACTGGCTCGCGCGCATGCTCGCCGGCGGCGAGGACCCGCTCTATATCGCGCGGCGGCTGGTGCGCATGGCGGTCGAGGATATCGGGCTCGCCGATCCGAATGCGCTGGTGCAGGCCATCGCCGCGAAGGACACCTACGACTTTCTCGGCAGCCCAGAGGGTGAGCTCGCGCTCGCGCAGGCGACGATCTATCTCGCCACCGCGCCGAAATCGAATGCGGGCTATGTCGCATTCGGCGCCGCGTCGCGTGTGGCGAAAGAGGGCGGCTCGCTGCTGCCGCCGAAGCACATCCTGAACGCCCCAACCAAACTCATGAAGCACGAGGGCTACGGTTCCGGCTACGCCTACGATCACAATCAGGAACAGGCGTTTTCCGGCCAGAACTATTTCCCCGACGGCATGGAGCGGCAGAGCTTTTACGCGCCCACCAGCTACGGCTACGAGGCCGAGGTGAAGCAGCGCCTCGATCGTTGGGCGGCGTTGCGCACGAAGAAAGCGCCACGTTCTTGAGCGCCACGACCACAAACGACGCCGGCTTGCGCCGGGTCGTCCTCCTCGTCGCGCTTCTCAACCTTTTCTATTTCGGCATCGAGTTCGCCGTGGCGCTCGCGATTGGCTCGGTGTCGCTCTTCGCCGACTCTGTCGACTTTCTCGAAGACACCTCTGTCAATCTCCTCATTCTGGTTGGCCTCGGCTGGCCGGCGGCGCGGCGGCGGAAGCTCGGCATGGCGCTCGCCGCCATCATCCTCGTGCCTGCTGTTGCGACGCTCTGGACCGCGGCGCAGAAGCTCGCGGTGCCTGTGGCGCCCGCCGCCCTGCCGCTCACTCTGACGGGCGTCGGTGCGCTTGTGGTCAATTTCGTCTGCGCCGCGATGCTCGTGCGCTATCGCCATCATGGCGGTAGTCTGAGCCTCGCGGCCTTCCTGTCGGCGCGGAACGACGTTCTCGCCAATGCCGCGATCATCGCTGCTGGGCTGGTCACGGTCTATTGGCTGTCGCCCTGGCCGGATCTCGCGGTGGGGCTCGGTATCGCGGCCATCAACGCGGGGGCGGCCTGGGAGGTGCTGCAAGCCGCCCGCAAGGAGCGCGACGTTCCGGTGCCTTGATATCGGGCACGCCAATGAGCGAAGTTCCGGCACCGAACCAACCGGGAAAGGGCGGCAATGAAGACCCTGCTTTTCGTGGCGGCAGGCGGTGCGATCGGCGCGAGCGCGCGCTATTTGGTCGGCGTGGGGTCCGGCCGTCTGCTCGGCTACGGCTTTCCCTGGGGCACGCTCACCGTGAACGTGCTCGGCTGCTTCATCATGGGGCTTCTGATCGAGGCGATGGCGTTGCGATGGTCGGTGTCGAACGAGCTCCGCGCCTTCCTCGCCGTCGGCATTCTCGGCGGCTTCACCACCTTCTCGGCCTTCTCCACGGATTTCGCGCTGCTCTTCGAGCGCGACCAGTATCTCGCCGCCGGGTTCTATCTTGCGGCGTCGGTCGGGCTTTCGATTGGCGCGCTATTTCTCGGTCTTGCCATCGTCCGGGCGCTCTAGCGGATGCCTCAAGTCGAGACGCGCAATGTCAGTGCCGAGGAGGACGGCATGCGGCTCGACCGCTGGTTCCACACGCATTACGCGACGCTGCCGCATAGCCGGCTGGAGAAGCTCCTGCGCACCGGCCAGGTCAGGGTCGATGGCGGACGCGTCAAGGCAAGCACCAGGCTTAGCGAGGGGCAGACCGTGCGCGTGCCACCGCTGCCGGACGCCGCGCCGCGAACGCCGATGAAGCCGCGCATTTCCCAGGCGGATCTCGCGTTTCTCGAATCCATCACCCTCTACGAGGATGACGATCTCCTCATTCTCAATAAGCCGTCCGGACTTGCGGTGCAGGGCGGTAGCAAGACCGTGCGCCACGTCGATCGGCTGCTGGAAGGATTGGGCGACGGACCGGAGACCCGGCCGCGCCTCGTGCATCGCCTCGACCGCGACACGTCGGGCGTGCTCGTCGTCGCCAAGCGCCGCTCGGTCGCGGCAAAACTCGGCCGCGCCTTTCAGACGCGCTCGGTGCGCAAGATCTACTGGGCCATCGTGAAAGGCGTGCCGAAGCCGCCCCAAGGCAAGATCGAAGCGGCGCTCGTGAAAGCGAGCGGCCCGGACGGCGACCGCGTGCGCAAGGCGCGCCCCGGCGAGCAGGACAGCGCGCAATCCGCCGTCACCTATTATGCCGTGGTGGACCGCGCCGGGCAGGCGGTGTCGTTCCTCTCGCTGAAGCCCGTCACCGGTCGGCAGCATCAGCTCCGCGCCCATATGGCCATTCTCGGCCACCCCATTCTCGGCGACGAGAAATATGGCGGCGCGGAAGAGATGCCGGAAGGCATTCCGAACAGGCTGCATTTGCATGCGCGGCGCATCAGCTTTCCGCATCCCTCCGGCGAGGGGATCGTCGACGTGACCGCGCCGCTGCCGCAGGACCTTAAAGAGAGCTTCGCCGCGTTCGGCTTCAGCGAAGGCCGTTCCGCCGATCAGTTCGAAGACCAAGCATAATCGTGCGAGGCACGACTAATTTCTGGAGACCACAATGACTGCCAGCAGGCTTTGGTTCGTGCATTTCGCGCAAGCCGTCTCTCATATCACGGGACACCCGCTCACCTTCATCGTCGCTGTCTCGATCATCCTCCTTTGGGGCATCTCCGGTCCCATTTTCGGCTTCAGCGATACGTGGCAGCTCGTGATCAATACGGGCACAACGATCATCACCTTCCTCATGGTGTTCGTGATCCAGAACACGCAGAACCGCGATACCGCGTCCCTGCACATCAAGATCGACGAGTTGATCCGCGTCACGGTCAATGCGCGCAACGCGTTGCTCGACCTCGAGCAGCTCGACGACAAAGAGCTGGAACAGCTCCGGCTCGACTACGCGAAGCTTGCGCAGGAGGAGCTGCCGCATCACCGCAAGGGGCCGGCGCGCACCAAGGCAATCCCCGGCAAGCCTTCGACACGGAAGCGGTGACCGGTCTTGGGGCTCCCGAAGCGTTTCTATAAAGACGTGGCGACAGTTACGGACGGCGAGGGGGGCTGGCGCGTTACCCTCGACGGCAAGACGATGCGCACGCCGGCAAAGGGCGACGTCATCGTTCCCGCCAAACCCCTCGCCGATGCGATCGCGGAGGAATGGCGGGCGCAAGGCGAGCACATCCAGCCCGAAAGCATGCCACTCACCAAACTCGTCAACAGCGCGGTCGACGGCGCGCGCGGCCGCGAAGACCCCGTCCTGGAGGATATTCTCGGCCATGCCGCCTCCGATCTCCTGTTTTACCGTGCCGATGCGCCTGACGGTCTGGTCAGTCGGCAGACGCAATATTGGGACCCCGTGCTGGCTTGGGCGCGGCAGGATCTTTGTGCTCCTTTCGTGCTCGGCGAAGGGGTGATGCCGATCGACCAGCCGCCTGCCTCCCTTGAGCGCTTGCGCGCGCATGTGACGGACCTTGATGCCTTCGGCCTGACGGCGCTGCATGTGATGACGACGCTGTCCGGCTCGGCCCTGCTCGCGCTTGCCGTGGCGCTTGGCCGCCTCACCCCCGAACAGGCCTGGAAGGCCGCCCATGTCGATGAGGACTGGCAGATCGGCCAATGGGGCGAAGTTGCGGAGGCCCAGGCGCGGCGGGAGCGGCGCTCGCGCGACTTTGCCGCCGCGGCGCGGATGCTGAAGCTCCTCAAAGACTAACCGGCTTCGTTTCCCGCGCTTCTACCGGGTGCAAACCGTCGATTCCCGGCATTTGCGCTGGCCTAACCCCATGCTATTCACGGTCGACGTCGCGTCACAGTCCGGGCCGGGGAGCGCTATGAAGGAAGTCCTTGAAGAGCTTGAGATTCGCCGGGACAGGGCGCGGGGCGGCGGCGGTGCTAAGCGGATCGACGCCCAGCATAACCGCGGCAAGCTGACCGCGCGGGAGCGCGTCGAGCTCCTCCTCGACGAGGGCTCGTTCGAGGAATTCGACATGTATGTCGAGCACCGCTGCACCGATTTCGGCATGGAGAAGACCAAGGTCCCCGGCGACGGGGTGGTGACCGGCTGGGGCACGATCAACGGCCGCGTCGTCTATGTCTTCGCCAAGGACTTCACCGTGTTCGGCGGCTCGCTCTCCGAGGCGCACGCCAACAAGATGATCAAGATCCAGGATATGGCGCTGCAAAACCGCGCGCCCATCATCGGCCTGTTCGATGCCGGCGGCGCCCGCATCCAGGAGGGCGTGGCCGCGCTCGGCGGCTATGGCGAGGTGTTCCTACGCAACGTGCTGGCGTCGGGCGTCATTCCGCAGATCTCGTTGATCATGGGCCCGTGCGCGGGCGGCGACGTCTACTCTCCGGCGATGACCGACTTCATCTTCATGATCAAAGACACCTCCTACATGTTCGTCACCGGCCCGGATGTGGTGAAGACTGTGACGAAGGAGGAGGTGACGGCGGAAGAGCTCGGCGGCGCGATCGTGCACACGACGAAATCCTCCATCGCCGACGGCGCCTACAATAACGACGTCGAGGCGCTGTTGCAGATGCGCCGCCTGATGGACTTCCTGCCGTCGAGCAATCTCTCCGGCGTGCCCGAACTGCCGACCAAGGACCCTTGGGACCGGCTGGAGCATTCGCTCGACACGCTCATCCCCAACCAACCGAACAAGCCCTACGACATCAAGGAGCTGATCCATAAGGTCGTGGACGAGGGCGACTTCTTCGAGGTGCAGGAGGCCTTCGCGCCGAATATCGTCGTGGGCTTCGCGCGCATCGAAGGCCGCACCATCGGCATCGTCGCCAACCAGCCGATGTTCCTGGCGGGCGTGCTCGACAGCGACGCATCGCGGAAAGCGGCGCGGTTCGTGCGCTTCTGCGACTGCTTCAACATTCCACTTGTCACCTTCGTCGACGTGCCGGGCTTCCTACCGGGCACCGACCAGGAATATGGCGGCCTCATCAAGCATGGCGCGAAGCTGCTCTTCGCCTTCACCGAGGCCACGGTGCCCAAAGTCACGGTCATTACGCGCAAGGCCTATGGCGGCGCCTACGACGTCATGTCGTCAAAGCATATTCGCGGCGACGTGAACTATGCCTGGCCCACGGCCGAGATCGCGGTGATGGGGGCGAAGGGCGCGGTGGAGATCCTGTACCGCTCCGAGCTCGGCGATCCCGACAAGATCAAGAAGCGCATCGACGATTATCAGGAGCGCTTCGCCAATCCCTTCGTCGCGGCGGAGCGGGGTTATATCGACGAGGTGATCATGCCGCACGGCACGCGGAAGCGTATCGCCCGCGCGCTGCAGATGCTGCGCAACAAGCGCGTCGAGAATCCTTGGAAGAAGCACGACAACATCCCGCTGTAGCGATCGGACATGAAATGCAGGCATTCGCCCAAAGCGCCGCTGAGACAACACCCAATCCGGAGATCTCCGGCGCGCCGATAGAGCAGATCGATGTGTCCCCCGAGGGGATTTCTGCAACCGTGAATTCCTGGATCGACGGGTTTTTTCGGATCCTGCGAAAACCGCTTGAGCGGCACACCTAAGCAGTTCGCCATCAGCAGCGGACACCTCCTCGATCGCTCGCGTGGAGCATTTCCGGAAGAGGCAACATACCCTTAACGCAACTTCAGGTTCGCTCCGATGCAATTCGGCAAGGCCGCAGACCGATAATCAGCTGTGACAAAAACGGCTGCATGGCGGAGTACACGGCAACGGATGCGGAAGTTAAGTCGATGCTGAGCGGAGAGAGTCTGCTAGTCGCGGTTCAGGCGCGCGATCAAAAGCCCCTCTCGGTCAATGTTCCCTTTGCCGGTTTCGCTACGGCGTATTCAAAGCTAAGATAGTCCGAAGCCATGTGACCTGTGCCTCATGAGGAGAAGCGTCAGACGAAGCCGCGGCGCTCCGGTATTGCGCCGACTTGTGCCGAGCTTTGTGTTTGAGCAGGTACGTCATCGGACGGATCGAGCGAATAGGCATTGCGTGAATGTTACAGCAATATCCCCAGCCTTTGCCAACTCGGCAATGTAACAGTACGAAACCGGCCAACGAACTTCTCTAATTCGCGGAGAGTTTCCTCACTGCGGTCCATTGGCTTGCCGTCACGGATCAGTCGGTTCCAGCTTTGTCAAGTCGATCAAAAATAGCACTAACAGTCGATGCATCATCCGCTTGCTCATGTTCGACGAGTAATATCGACGCGGCGACGCGATCGAGATAGTCCGTGGCGATTGCAGATCCCAGGATCGGCGCCGCAAGAAAGCGGTGTGTGTCGCCGCTAAGGCTGAGGACGATCACCGCATTGTTCAGCCGCTGGCTTGCCGAACGATCAACGCCAGCGAAATCCAAACGGCAGGGCGCCACAACGTAGTTGTGGATCAGTATTTCCAGAACCGTCGGGAATTCCACGGCTTCGTCGCGCAAGGGATCGTGACCAGCGGTGATAACCAATGCCGGCGGCAGGCCGGCATAGTTGTCGTAGAGGAGCGGCATCGCGCGGGGGTCGGCGAAGGGCCACGCGGATCCAAAATAGCGCTCGTAGAAATACGCCACCATTTCGCGCGGCAGCGGGAACTGGTCGGCATGCTCGGTGCGCGAGGGCAGCCGGCCGCGCAGATCGAGCGCGGGATAGAGCAGCGCCTGGGCGCGCACGGGGACCGGGAGCTGGCCTCCGGTTTCCTGAAGTGCAACGGCGGCCAGCCCGGCGCCGGCGCTGTCACCGGCGATGGCGATGCGCTCGGAGTCGAGCCCCAGCGACGTCGCATTGCGGGACAGCCATGTGGGCGCAGCGACCGTGTCCTCGATCGCGCCGGGGAAGGGGTGTTCGGGCGCGAGCCGATAGTCGAGAGCGAAGACGGTGGTGCCCGTGTCGTGGCAGAGCGTGCGGCACATGGTGTTGTGGCTTTCGAGATCGCCGAGGCACCCGCCGCCATGCAGGAAAAAGGATCGCTGCTTCCGCCCCCCGTTGGCGGCGGCCGGCATATATTTGCGCAGCCGCAGCGGCCCGCAACACGCGCAGCTGTCGCCCGGCAGGGTGAAGTCGCTGGCCTCGCCGATGGCAGGCGGTGCGATCTCCGTCTTGGCCAGGGCGCGGCGGTACTCCTCGCGCGCGGCGGCAGGCGGAAGCTCCCAAAGCGGCGGGGCCGTCGACGAGGACAGCCAATGCAGCAGCGCTTCCGCCTCGCGATCGAGCTTCAATCACACCTTTCGGCACAACATCATCGACTTGGCGCACCCTCTTAATCACGAAGATCAGCTGCCATGCCTATTGTTGCCGCGCCCGCCGCCTGAAGTCGCGGGGAAGCGCAGCGCGGTAGGGAGCTTGGCCGGCCTACCTTAAGGAAGGGTGCGGCTCGTCCGGTTCGATGAGGAAATTCTCGGCCGAGGTCGGACGGATTTGCGGCAGCGCCTCCGCCTCGTCCTTGAGGTTAACGCCAGACAAGCCCCGACGTCGCGCCTCGGTCATCAAATAGTTCAGCTTGTAGGCGGCATGCTCGTAGCCGAGACCCTCGGGGCGAATGTTGGAGATGCAGTTGCGCGATTCGTCCGTCAGGCCGACGCGCGGGTTCAGCGTCATGTAGATCCCCATGCTGTCGGGGGAGCTGAGACCCGGACGTTCGCCGATCAGGATGACGACCATCTTGGCGCCCAGCACTTCCCCGATTTCATCGCCGATCGCGACACGCGCCTCCTTGACGATGCAGAAGGGCGCCATCCGCCAGCCGCTCTGGTCCAACGACGGCAACATCGCATCGAGGAAGGGCATCGCGTTCTTCTCGATGCCCATGGCGGAGAGCCCGTCGCCGATCACGAAAACCACGTCGTAGGGATCTTGCGGGCTCGGTCTCGCGGCGAGCACCGCGCGCGACTCCGCATCGAGGCGCCGGCCTTTGTCGGGCCGCTGCAGATACAGGGGACGGCTATCCGCGCAGCTATGCAGGAGCAGCGTTTCGTATCCGCGCGATCGAATCCCGGCCTCGAGGGTGGGGATGTCGAGTTCATGATGCACGGCGACGCGCGCGCGGGCATGGGCAAGTTGAAACTCCAAATGCGGCGTGGTTGGCAGGCTGGTGCCCGCGCGTCCGAGCGCGATGCGGGCCGGCGTATAGCGGCGTAGTTTGCCCCAGCTGTCGCCGACGACGACGTCACGCTTGTCGTTGCTCACTGGAACATCCTCAGTGCAGATGCTCAAGGGCATGCTGGAAGGATTTCGGCAGACGGTCGCCGAGGCGCACATCGTCGCCCTGTTCGAAGATGCCCGTCTCCTTGAGCCAATCTTCAAATTCCGGCGCTGGCCTGAGCCCCAGAACCTTGCGCACATAGAGCGCGTCATGGAAGGAGGTGGTCTGGTAATTCAGCATGATGTCGTCGGAGCCTGGAATGCCCATGATGAAGTTGACGCCGGCGACAGACAGCAGCGTCAACAGCACGTCCATGTCGTTCTGATCCGCCTCGGCGTGATTGGTGTAGCAGATGTCGACGCCCATCGGCACGCCGAGCAGCTTGCCGCAGAAATGATCCTCCAGCCCCGCGCGCGTGATCTGGCGCCCGTCATACAGATATTCCGGCCCGATGAAGCCGACCACGGTGTTGACGAGCAGCGGCTCGAACTTACGGGCGACCGCATAGGCGCGGGCCTCGAGTGTCTGCTGATCGACGCCATGGTGGGCGTTCGCCGACAGAGCGCTGCCTTGGCCGGTCTCGAAATACATGACGTTGTCGCCCACGGTGCCGCGTTGTAGGCCAAGCGCTGCGTCGCGGCCCTCTTGCAGCAGAGCGAGATTGATGCCGAAGCTCGAATTTGCCGCTTCGGTTCCTGCGATCGACTGGAACACGAGATCGATGGGCGCGCCGCGATTGATGGCCTCGATGCTCGTCGTCACATGCGTCAGCACGCAGGACTGCGTCGGAATCTCGTAGCGCCGGATGATCTCATCCAGCATCTCGATCAAAGTGGTGACCGCGGCGATGGAGTCGGTCGCGGGATTGATGCCGATCACCGCGTCGCCGTTGCCATACATCAGCCCGTCGACAATGCTGGCGGCGATGCCGGTCGGATCGTCGGTCGGATGGTTCGGCTGGAGGCGGGTCGACAGCCGCTTCTTCAGTCCGATCGTGTTGCGGAACTTCGTCACGACCCGGCATTTTTGGGCGATGAGGATCAGATCCTGCACCCGGCAGATTTTGGACACGGCGGCGACGATCTCCGGCGTGAGACCCGGCGACAGCGATTTAAGAGAGGCCTCGCTCGCCGCATCCGACAGAAGCCAATCCCGAAACCCGCCGACGGTCAGGTGCGAAATGGGTGCGAACGCCTTCTTGTCGTGCTCATCGACGATAAGACGCGTCACCTCATCCGTCTCGTAGGGTATGACGAAATCCGACAAGAATGTCGCAAGAGGAACGTCGGCCAGCGCCATCTGGGCTGCCACGCGCTCCTCGTCGTCGCCCGCCGCCACCCCGGCCAGATAGTCGCCGGACCGCGCCGGTGTCGCCTTGGCGAGCAAGTCCTTCAGCGAGGCGAAATTATAGGCCTGCCCGCCGACAGAGTGAGAATAACGCATGATGCGCTTCGCTCTCGAAGGTTTTCTCGGATCCTGAGCGTCCTCAGATTTTCATCCGAGGACGCTCGCAGATCTGAAATGGCCTCAGACTTTGTTCTGATGCTCCATTGCAAACTCTTCTTCCGGCGAAAGGATCATCCGATGCCGGGCAAAGAGCGCGAAATAGAGAATGCCCAACACGAACCAGCAGGCGACGGCGATAACGCCGACCCGATAGACCGGGTCGGACAGTTGATAATAGACCGTCACCGATCCAATCACGATCGTCAAGACGGCGCCGGGAATGCCGAGCGGGCTGCGAAACGGCCGCTCGATATTCGGCAGATTGCGGCGAAGCATGATGAACGACGCCGCCTGGAGGATATAGGAGAACATCGCGCCGAAAACCGCCATGTTCAGTAGCGTTCCTCCGATAATGGCTGCTCCCTTTTCCGAGCCTACGCCGAACCAGACGATCAGCATGACCGCCAGCGCCAGCAACGCGCCCGCGATCATGGCCACATAAGGAGTCTTGTAGCCTCCGTGAGTTATGGACAAGGCCGTCGGAAAATACCCGGCCCGGGACAGCGAATAAATCTGCCTGCCCATTGCGTAGATGATCGTGTGGAAGCTCGCGATCAGACCGATGACCGCGACGAAGGCGAGAACCTTCGCGGCACTGTCGCCGTAGATAGCGCGGAAGCCGTCAAGCAGCGGTTCGCCGGATTTGCCGAGCGCGAATGAGCCGACGCCTATCACCGACGGGTTGAGCCAAACGATCATGGCCGCCGAGATGATCAGCGTGATCAGTCCGAGAATGATGCCCTTGGGCATATCGCGTTTCGGGTCGATCGATTCTTCAGCCGCAAGTGGCAGTTGCTCGATGGCGAGGAACAGCCAGACCGCAAAGGGCAGCGTGGCGAGAACCCCGTGAATCCCGAAGGGGAAATAGGGGCCATTGCCTTCCGGCAACTCCGTCCCGTCAGGCGCCATGTTGAGTGCCCAGCGGTTGAAGTCGATATGCGGAATGGCGCTGACCCAGAAGATGATGAGGACGGCAAGCGCCGCCAGGGTCACCACGAGCGTCACCCGGAATGACAGCTCCACGCCCACGATATTGAGGGCAAGAAACATTGCGTACATCAGTACCCACCATATGGGCTGGAAATTCGCCGGCGTTTCAAAGATCGCTCCCAGATACGATCCGATGAAGAAAACGATCACCGCCGGGGTGAGCACATATTCAACGTTCTCGCACAGCCCCGTGATGAACCCGCCCCAGGGCCCCATCGCCGAGCGGGCGAAGGAATAGGCCGCGCCCGTGTGCGGAAGCGCAGGCGCCATTTCGGCGATGCAAAAGACCAGACCGATATACATCACCATGATGATGGCGGCCGCCGCGAGCATGCCGCCCCATCCGCCAGTCGCAAGTCCAAGATTCCAACCGGAATAGTGGCCCGAAATAACCGCGCCGACGCCAAGCGCCCAGAGCGACCAAACCCCGGCGTAGCGCCGGAAACCACGCTTCTCGAAATAGGCGGAATCGACCTTGCGGTAGACCACGCCACCCGACCCCCGAATTTCTGCCATTGCCCCTCTCTTTCTGCCCGACCGTTATGTCGCCCGTGAGCGTTCGGACCGGATCTGCCCCAGAGTCATATGAAGAGGCGTCTAATGCAAGAAACGGTCCTTTGACCGCTTGAATGGCATCAACTTGTCGCCGCGATCCTCGCAAGCTCCGACCGCACGATGCGGTCCCATCGATGCCCACGACTGCGCAATGTTTCGGCAGCCTAGCCTAGGCTAATCCCAAAGTTCGGTTCCAACAAAGGGATATCCGCGCCGGTTAAGGCATTACGGGCGGTTACTTTGCCAACCGATCGAAGACGCCCCGGACCTCGACCATCGAGGCCCTCTCGATGGCGCCGTCGGCCACGGCCTCTCGCGTCCACACCCAGCTTCGCGCCGGGTCATGGCGCATGGACCATCCCGGAAACAGCCTGGTCCGGACCACAGATTGACGATCTCGGTGTGTCGGTCGTCGCGCAAGATGCGGGCGAATGTGGCCGTTACCACATCGCGCGGGCCTTCGAGCATTTGCAGAAACAAATCCTCGCGGCAGATCAATGCGCCGGTGATCCCGTCGCGTGCGTTGCTGCGCCGCGCCGCGGCGAGGATGCCGGTGAGGACGAGGTCATCGTAGCCAAACGGCCGCGACGTATAGATCAGTTGCATCTCTCTCACAGGCGGAACTCCTCTCTCTGGGGCTGGCCAAACGGCGACCCTAAGGGCGATGCTGGCATGCCTCCTGCACCGGCGGATGGCCGTCCGCTGGTGGTCTGACGCGCCACAGATCTCCTTAGATGGCTGTGGCCGGAGGACCCCGTCTCGCGCTAATCTCGCGGCGGTCGCGAGGGGGTGGGATGCGCGGGCATTATCCAATCGCCGTCCTTATCTGCATGGCTCAAGCGTTGGCTTGGGCGGTGAGGGGCCCGGTATGGGCCGAAGACGCCGGGCCGGTGCCCGCCGCGCCCAAATCCGCCGCGGTTGAACCTGTTCCGGCCACGCCCACGCCTGCATCTGAACCCAAGGCGTCCTCCGAGCCGACGCCGTCGGCCGATCCCGCGTCCGCGACCCAGCCACAAGCGACCCAGAATGCGCCTCCGACCCCGGCCGATCCGGTTGTCGCCAGTATCCGCACGAAGTTTGCCGACGCGGATTTGCGCAAGGATGCTCATGCTGACGATCTCGCTGCGCTGGAAAGCTTCTACGGCGCGCGGACAGACGGTCCCTTGTGGATGACCGAGATGGGCTTCTCCGCCAAGGCGCAGGCGGCCCTGTTCGAGATCGAGAAGGCGGAGGATTGGGGCCTCGACGCGGGAGCCTTCGCGTTGCCGGAAGCGGGTCTGCTGCCGCCCAATTTGGAGGCGCAGGCAGTCGCGGAGCTCAAGCTCGATCTCGCGATCCTGAAATATGCGCGGCACGCTCGGGGCGGTCGCTTGATCCCGGTCGAGTTGAACAGCCGGTTCGATCTGGTGCCACCCTTGCGCGATCCTACGGGTGTGCTCGCCGAGATCGGCGCGGCGGACGCGCCCGACATTTACCTTCGGTCGCTACATCCCAAGCACGAGCAGTTCACGCTCTTGCGCGCGGCGCTGCTCAAGGCGCGCGGCAAGGGCGAGAAGGGCACGCCGAAAGACGACGTGGTTGGGAAAGGCGAGGGCGCCAAGGACGACGAGGCCGCGAAGAAGGACGAGGCCGCCAAGAACGAGCCAGCCAAGACGGTGGGGGACACCAAGCCTTCATTCAGCGAAAAGGAAATCAAGCGCCTCATCCTCAATATGGAGCGCTGGCGCTGGATGCCGGAAGACTTGGGCGCGGTTCACGTCGTGAACAATTCGCCGGAGTTCATGCTCTACGTGGTCAAGGACGGGAAGAAGATTTACGCGGACAAGACTTTGGTCGGCACGCTGAATTACGCCACGCCGATCTTCGCCGCGGACATGGCGACCATCGTCTTCAATCCCGACTGGAATGCGCCGCAGACGGTCGTGGTGGAGAATTTGCTGCCGCATCTGAGCAAGAGGAATTACGGCATCCTCAAATCGCACAAGCTGTCGGTGAGCTATAACGGCGCCGCAGTCGATGTGAGAAAGGTGAACTGGACACGCTCCAATGTCCTCTCCTACACGTTCACACAGAAGGCGGGACCGACCAATGTGCTGGGCAAGATCAAATTTCTCTATCCCAACGCGCATACGGTCTACATGCACGACACGCTGCCCTATCGCCGCAAGGTGTTCAAACAATCGAAGCGCGCCATTGGGCATGAATGCGTGCGCATGGAGAAGCCGTTGCGCTTTGCCGAAGTGCTCCTTGCCGAAGGCAATGGCTGGCCGGCAAGCAAAGTGAAGAATCTGTGGGACAAGGGTCTCAACAGCCCGGTGACGCTCGAACGCAAGATCCCGGTTCACACGACCTATTTTACCGCGGTGGTGGACGAGACGGGGAAGGTCGAGACCTTCGCCGACCTCTACGGTTTTGACAATAAGCTCGCCACGGCATTGTTCGGCAATGCCACGGACTTTCCAATGCCGCCGCCGGAACCGAAGAAAACGCCGGGGGAAGTGACCGCGTCAGCGCCCGCGAACCGCACCGCGGCGCGCGACGGCATCGCGAGTTCGGTGCAAGGCTTCCTCGGCGATTAGCGGACGCCGCGGCGGCTGCTCGCTAGAGGCCGGCCGGATTGGTATGCGTTTTCACCTCACCGCGCATCTTGCGCACATGGTCTTCCAGCTGGCGCGTCGCCGCGGCGAAAGCATCGCGCAGGGCGACATAGACGTCTTCGTGCGCGTGGTTCTGCGGGCCGGTGCGGCCGACATTGATGTCTTCGCCGGGCACGCTCAGATTGATGCGTACGTCATAGAGCTTGCCCTTGTGGTGATTGCGATGCGGCGCCTCGACCACGACCTCGCAGGACACGATGCGGTCGCAGAGACGCTCCAGCTTCTCCGCCTTTTCGCGAATGCGCGTCTCGACGGCTTCGGACGGATCCATATTGCGGAAACTGATATTCAAGGGTGCTTGCATTTTTCTTCCTTGGTTGGCGTTCCGATAACTGCGCTTCAATCTAGCATCGTTTCTAGGCGCAAAAGGTTGAGCGGCGTCAAGTCGGCGAAAGGCGCCTGCCAGACGCAAAAGTTCTACGCTTCTGCCCAATAAGGCTTGGCGCGCATGCGTTCGAGCCAGGCGGCAATGTTCTCATGGGGCGTTATGTTGAAACCAAGGATCGCAGGGGCGCGGTCGAGACGCGTCGCGGCCGCGAAGTCGACGACGGTGAGGGGCCCGAGAATGTAGTCGCGGCCCTCGAGTTGGCGGTCGAGCACCGGGAGAAAGCGATCCAGTCGCGCATGCGCGTCCGCCATGATGCCGGGATCCTTGCCCGGCTGTTGCAGCACTTTCGGCTTGATGAAGATTTCCCAATTGAGCGCATCCATCGCCGCTTCGGCGCCGCCGGTCCACCAGAACAGCCATTGGTCGACCTGCGCCTGGCTCTTGGCGTCTGTGCCTGCGAGCCCTCGCTCCGGGTGCTTGGCGGCAAGATATTTCATGATGGCCGGAGACTCCCAGACGACGAAGCCATCGTCTTCCAGCGTCGGCACGCGGCCGTTGGGATTGCGGCCGAGGAATTCCGCCGTCCGTGTTTCACCGACGCGCGGATCGCAGGAGATTTTCTGCAACGCGATACCGAGCTCGGCCGCGACGAGGCGTACCTTGCGCGCATGCGGAGAGTCTTTCATGTCGTAGAGCGTGATGGTCATAGAGTTCCTCGGTTAGCGGCCTTCGCTGAGAAAACGCTGCATGGCATCGTTGAAGCGCCGCGGCGCCTCGAGGTGCACGAGATGACCGATGCCTTGCAGAACCTCCACGCGCGCCTGTTTCATCTTCGCGGCGAGATCCTGGGCGAGCTTCGCATTCTGGCCCATTTCGGCGCGGACCGCTTCCGGCGCGGCATCGCGGCCGGGCGCGAGATGATCGTTCTCACCCATGACGAACAGCACGGGCTGCGGAAGCAAGGGGATGTCGTGCACGACCGGCTCGCGCCAGATCATCTGTCCGGAACTGGCGAAGGCGCGGAGCCAGCGTGGATAGTCGGCGCTTCCCCTAATCCTCGTCCGCGCTTCCACATAAGGATCGAGCGCCTCGGGCGGCAGCGTCACGGAGTAGGCGGTCACGAGCTGGCGGCGGAAGCTCTCGGCCGTGACCTTCGCCTCGATCTCGATGAGGCGGTCGAGCGGCGCCGGCGGGACATAGAGGCGATAGTCCTCAAGTCCGATCGGCGCGGCGAGGACGATGCGCTCGACGCGTTCGGGGTAGGTGCGGGCGAAACGGACGCCAAGCATCCCGCCCATGGAATGGCCGACAATATCGACCTTCTCTACCCCAAGCTCGTCGAGGAGTGCCGCCGTGTTGCGGGCGAGGTCGTCGAAATGCAGGTCGAATGTCGGCTTGGTCGATTTGCCGAAGCCGATCTGGTCGGGAACGATCACGCGATTGCCGGACGCCGTCAGCGCCTTGATGACGCCCTGCCAATAGCTGGAAGGGAAGTTGCGCCCGTGCAGGAGCAGCACGGTGCGGCCATTGGCCTCTCCCTCCGGCGACACGTCCATAAAGCCCATGCGCAATTTCTCGCCCTTCTGAACGAGGGGCAGGAAACGCACAGAGTAAGGATAGGGGAAGCCTTCGAGCCCGATGCCGAGCGGTTCCTCGACTTGTGCGGACGCGGGCGTCACAAACAGGGCGGCCGCCAGGGAAAACATGAGCGTCAGCCACAGTGGCGCTCCGATACGCTTTAACATGCGGCCATTCCGGGGCGGGAAGAGGCAGTCTTGCGTTCGCCTTGCATCATACCAATCTATCTCCGGCTCAGGGCGCAAACGTGTCATTTTGAGCGGGTTTGCAAACGCTAACGAGGCTGCTATCCCGTTGCGTTGCGTCGGGCGGGGCGCAATTTAGCCTTCAGCTACGGCTAGGGTCATCCTTTCCATCGCTCCGTCACGATTGGCTGCCAGCAATACCGCCATGGTCAAGCGCCTCATCATCGCCGGTCTCATCATCGCCGCGTTTCTCGGCGGGGTGGCCTATTTCCAGCTCGTCTTCAAGCCGAAGATGATCGCCGAGTTCGTCGGCAAAATGGCGCCGCCGCCGGCAACGATCACGGCCGAAAAAGCGAAGCTTGAGCTTTGGTCTGACCGCGTGCACTCCATCGGGACCGTGCTCGCGATCGAGGGTGTGGATGTCGCCCCGCAAGTCGGCGGGATCGTGACGGCCTATTTTTTCGATAGCGGCGAGGATGTGCAGAAGGGCACCAAGCTCGTCGCGCTCGACACTTCGGTGGAAGAGGCGGAGCTCGCGAGCAACAAGGCGACTCTCATCGAGGCCAAGCTCGACTACGAACGCCAGGTCAGTCTCGTGACCAAGGGCGCGGTCTCGCAGGCGACGCTCGATACGACAATTGCAAAGCGCGACGCGTCCATTGCCGCGGTGCAGCGGGTGGAAGCCATCATCGCGCAGAAGAACATTGCGGCGCCTTTCGCCGGCAGGCTCGGGCTCCGCCGCGTTGAGAAGGGCCAATATGTCTCGCCCGGCCAGGAGCTCGTCTGGCTGCAGGCGCTCGATCCGATCTGGGTCGACTTCCCCGTGCCCGAAAGCGAAGTGGACAAGTTCAAGGTCGGATCCGGCGTCGAGCTGACCACCGACGCCTTTTCCGGACAGGTGTTCAAAGGCGAGGTTCAGGCCTTCGATGCGCGCCTGAACCAGGATACGCGCACGCTCATGGTGCGCGGCAAGCTGCCCAATCCGGAGCGCAAATTGCTTCCCGGCATGTTTGCCAATGTCGCCGTGCTCGCGGGCGCGCCCAAGGAGATGGTCACGGTGCCGCGCACCGCCATCACCTACACGCTCTATGGCGATAGCATCTGGGTGGTGAAGAAGGGCGATGCGCCAACGTCCACCACGCCCACGGCCGAAGCAAAGCCGGGTTCTGCCATCGCCGCCGATGCGCCCGCGACGGAGCGCAAGCTCACCGTGGAGCGCCGCTTCGTCCGCGTCGGTCAGACGCAGATCAACCGCGTGTCGATCCTTGAGGGCGTCAAGGCGGGTGAAGATGTGGTGACGAGCGGCCAGCTCAAATTGCAGCCGGGGGCAACCGTCAAAATCGACAACGCGGACGCGCTGAAGCCGCCCGCGGAGCTGCCGAAGCAGTAGCATCCATGCGCTTCACAGACATCTTCATCAAACGCCCCGTGCTGGCCACGGTGGTCAGTCTCCTTATTCTGCTTGTGGGGGCGCAGGCCGGATTCAAGCTGCCGATCCGCCAATATCCCGAGCTCACGAATACGACGATCACCATCCTCACGACCTATCCCGGCGCCAACGCGGATCTCATCCAGGGCTTCATCACCGTGCCGATCCAGCAGGCGGTGGCGAGCGCCGAAGGCATCGACACGCTCACCGCCTCATCCACGCAGAATGTAAGCACGGTGACGCTCAACCTGAAGCTCGATGCCGATCCCGACCGGGCCATGACCGACGTGCTGTCCAAGGTCGCCCAGGTGAAGAGCATTCTGCCGCGCGAGGCGAACGACTCCGTCGTCACCAAGCAGACCGGCGAGGGCTACGCGCTGATGTACCTCTCCTTCAACTCGAAGGTGATGAGTGCCTCGCAGATCAGCGACTATATCAACCGCGTGGTGCAGCCGAGGCTGCAAACCATCAACGGGGTGGCCAATGCGCAGATGCTTGGCGGCCAGGTCTTCGCCATGCGCATCTGGCTCGATCCGGACCGCATGGCTGCGCTCAGCGTCACGCCGCTCGATGTGCGCGCGGCGCTCGCCTCCAACAACTTCACCTCGGCCCCCGGTCAGGTGAAGGGCGACTTCGTGCAGACCAATATCGACGCTAAGACCTCACTCGACGACCCCGCCGCCTTCGGGCGGCTCGTGGTCATGGGCCGCGGCGATTCGCTGGTCCGCTTAAGCGATGTGGCCGAGATCGAGCTGGGCCCGCAAAGCGCCGATTCCTCGTCGGTCTTCGATGGGCTGAAGGCCGTGTTCATCGGCGTCTATGCCACGCCCACCGCCAACCCGCTGACGGTGATCACCGATGTGCGCAAGGCGTTTCCGAACATCCAAAAAGAGCTGCCGCCGGGGCTCGATGCGGCCATCGCCTACGACGCCACCAACTTCATCCGGGCGTCGCTCTGGGAGGTGATGAAGACGCTGGGCGAGGCGGCGCTCATCGTCATCGTGGTGATCTTTTTGTTCCTCGGCAATCTCCGGTCGACGATTATTCCCATCGTCACCATTCCGCTGTCGCTGATCGGCGTGCTCTCCCTGCTCTTGGCGCTCGGCTACTCCATCAATCTGATGACCCTGCTGGCGTTGGTGCTCGCCATCGGCCTCGTGGTCGACGATGCCATCGTCGTGGTGGAGAACATCTACCGGCATATCGAGGAGGGCAAACGGCCCCTCGAGGCGGCACTGCTCGGGGCGCGCGAGATCGTCTATCCGGTCATCGCCATGACCATCACGCTCGCCGCGGTGTTCGCGCCGATTGCCTTTGTCTCGGGGCTCACCGGCGTTCTCTTTCGGGAGTTCGCCCTGACCCTTGCCGGTGCGGTGATCGTGTCAGGTATCATCGCCGTGACGCTATCGCCGATGATGTGCTCGAAGCTGCTCAAGAGTAAGCGCGCCGGGGGCGGCGGGGCGCTGACCGACTGGCTCGATCGCCGGTTCGAGAGCCTCAAGCAACGCTATCAGCGGCGCCTGCACGGCACCCTCAAATACCGTCCCGCCACCATCCTGGTCCTGGCCGGCGTGATAGCCGGCACCGGCCTCATGTATATGACGACACAGCGCGAACTCGCGCCCGAGGAGGATCAGGGCATCCTGTTC
>NZ_JBPCOU010000030.1:0-3140 GCF_050999895.1 Methyloceanibacter sp.
CTGATTTTAATGGTCGAAACAAAGGGTTCAGCCACTCTCAGAGTGCTTGCTGAATCGGCTCCAAATCAGCTATAGAACCATCTCGGTAAACGGCGTTTTCCTCCCTTCGGCGCGTCTCCCAGACGCATTTTTTTTTCGCCGTGTCCATGGCTCTCAATCAGGCGTTCTCCCGCATTGGCTGACAACGAGAACATAGAGGTCGAGGACACCGGTCCCTCCGACGTGAGACCGATCTCCCTCATCGACGAGATGAAGCGGTCCTATCTCGATTACGCCATGAGCGTGATCGTTTCGCGTGCGCTTCCTGACGTGCGCGATGGTCTAAAGCCGGTGCATCGCCGCATCCTCTACGCCATGCAGCAGATGGGGCTCGATTGGAACAAGGGCTTCCGCAAGTCGGCGGGCGTCGTCGGCGAGGTGATGGGCAACTATCACCCGCATGGCGACCAGGCGATTTACGACGCGCTGGTGCGCATGGTGCAGGAATTCTCCATGCGCCTGCCGCTCATCTTCGGGCAGGGGAATTTCGGCTCCGTCGACGGCGATCCGCCGGCGGCGATGCGCTACACCGAATGCCGCCTCGCCAAGGTCACGCAGCATCTTCTTGAGGACATCGACAAGGAGACGGTCGACTTTCAGGAGAATTACGACGGGCGCGTGCAGGAGCCCACGGTTCTCCCGGCGCGCTTTCCCAATCTCCTCGTCAACGGCGCCGGCGGCATCGCCGTCGGCATGGCCACCAATATTCCGCCGCATAATCTCGGCGAGGTGATCGACGCTTGCGTCGCCTATCTCGACAATCCCGCCATCTCGATCGATGAGCTGACCGAGATCATTCCGGGTCCGGATTTCCCCACCGGGGGCATGATCCTCGGCCGCGCTGGCATCCGCTCCGCCTATCACAAGGGCCGCGGTTCCGTGCTCATGCGCGGCCGCGTGCGCACCGAGATGGTGCGCAAGGAGCGCGAAGCCCTCATCATCAGCGAGATCCCGTATCAGGTGAACAAGGCGACGATGATCGAAAAGATCGCCGAGCTTGTGCGCGAGAAACGCATTGAGGGCATTTCCGACATCCGCGACGAGTCCGACCGCGACGGCATGCGGGTCGTGATCGAGCTCAAGCGCGAAGCCATGGCGGACGTGATGCTAAACCAGCTCTACCGCTTCTCGCCGCTGCAAAGCACGTTCGGCTGCAACATGGTGGCGCTGATCGGACGCCGGCCGGAACAGCTCAATCTCAAGGACCTCGTGCGCGCCTTCACCGATTTCCGCGAGGAAGTGGTTGGCCGGCGCACGAAGTTCCTGCTCAGGAAGGCGCGCGACCGCGCCCATGTCCTGGTCGGGCTCGCGATTGCGGTCGCCAATATCGACGAGGTTATTGCCCTGATCCGCCGCGCGCAGGACCCCGCAACGGCGCGGGAGCAGTTGGTGACCAAGGACTGGCCCGCCAAGGACGTGATGGCGCTCGTCGAGCTGATCGCCGATCCGCGCCACAAGGTGTCGGCGGAGGGCACCTATCGGCTGTCCGAGGAGCAGGCCCGCGCGATCCTAGAGCTGCGCCTGCAGCGTTTGACCGGCCTCGGCCGCGACGAGATCGGCGACGAACTGAAGGGTCTCGGCGAGCAGATCGGCGATTATCTCAACATTTTGCGCAGCCGCGCCCGCATCATCGGCATCGTCAAGGACGAACTCATCGCCATCAAGGACGAGTTCGGTACGCCACGCCGCACCGAGATCCTCGAGATGCAGGGCGAGGTCGAGGACGAGGACCTGATCCAGCGCGAGGACATGGTCGTCACCGTCAGCCATAAGGGCTACATCAAGCGCGTGCCGCTGTCTGCCTATCGTGCCCAGCGCCGCGGCGGCAGGGGCCGCGCCGGCATGGCGACGCGCGACGAGGATTTCGTCACCCGCATCTTCATCGCCAACACGCATACGCCGGTGCTGTTCTTCTCCTCACGCGGCATGGCCTACAAAATGAAGGTTTGGCGGCTGCCGCTCGCGGCGCCGCAGGCGCGCGGCAAGGCGCTCATCAATCTTCTGCCGCTCGACAAGGATGAGAACATCACCACGATCCTGCCGCTGCCGGAGGACGAGGCAAGCTGGGCCAAGCTCGATGTGATGTTTGCCACCAATAGCGGCACCGTCAGGCGCAACAAGCTCTCCGACTTCATTGAGGTGCGCCAGAACGGCAAGATCGCCATGAAGCTGGAGAACGGCGATCGCATCGTCGGCGTGGAGGTCTGCAACGAGCAGCAGGACGTGCTGCTGACTTCGGCCGAAGGGCAGGCGATCCGCTTCCCGACAACCGATGTGCGCGTCTTCAAGGGCCGCGAATCCGACGGCGTGCGCGGCGTCAAGCTCGAAGGCGACGACGAGGTCATCTCGATGGCGATTCTCACCCATGTCGAGGCGCCGGCGGCGGAGCGTGGCGCCTATATCCGCCAGGCGAATACAATTCGCCGCGGCGGTGTGGAGACCGAACCGGAGACCGATCCCGAAACCGACGCGCAGGAGATGGTCCCCCTGAGCCCGGAACGTTATGCCGAACTCAGCGCGCATGAGCAGTTCGTGCTGACGATCTCGGAGAACGGCTACGGCAAGCGCAGCTCGGCCTACGAATACCGCATCTCCGGCCGCGGCGGCAAAGGCATCATCGCCATGACCGTCAATCAGCGCAACGGCAAGCTGCTCGCCTCCTTCCCGGCCGAAGACAGCGATCAGATCATGCTGGTCACCAATCGCGGCCAGCTCATCCGCGTGCCCGTCGAGGGCATCAGCATCATGGGCAGATCCACCCAAGGCGTGATTGTGTTCGCCACCGCATCCGACGAGCGCGTGGTCTCCGTTGAGCACATTCCCGATGTGGAAAGCGACGATGGCGAGGGCGATCTCGGGCCCATGCCCGATGATGCAGGGCCGGAACCGATCCTGCCCGGACCTTTAGGAGAACGATGACTAAAGGGCGTTACCTCCTGACTGTCAAAAATGACTAAAGGAGCCCGTCTAATGCCTTTCCGACTTACCCTTATTGCTGGTGCCGCCGCCCTTACCGCCATGAGTGGCGTCGCGCTCGCCGACGTCCCTGGCGCGGACTGAATGACGCCGGACCAGCTCACTCAGAAGCTCCAGGAGCAGGG
>NZ_JBPCOU010000007.1:0-5995 GCF_050999895.1 Methyloceanibacter sp.
GCACCGTCAGCACGGCCGGCGCCGAACGTGTACACCCATTTCGGGGACGTTCTCTTGACCGTCTCGGCCTTACCCATCACGCCTTCCAGTGGCTGACGCATAGGAGCCTTTCTAGCGGTCTCAAGGCCGAGGCACAAACGAGCGAGCCTGGATCAGCCCCGGTCGGCCTTGGATTCCCGCGCGCGGACATGCGCTATGAAGTCGCCGCTTGGGATCACGCGTCCGCGCTCTGGAACGCTGCACAACTGATAGGTCCAGCAGGTTATGCGGTCACCGCTTTTAAGCTGCACCTCTACCGTGATGCGGTGATAGTCCTCATCCTCCGTGCCCTCATAGACGTCGAGCTCCGCGAGCAGGATGCCGTCCTCGGGCAAGGCAAATACGTCGCCAATCACGCCGCTCCCGGCGTCCGCCGCGAAGGTAGCGCCTGGATAATAACCAAAATCGTAAAGAATGCCGGGGGCACTGCCTTTGCCGATCAGCTTGGCACCGGTCAGCAGCCGCCGCGCCATCCTATGCGCGCTCTCCGCTCTCAAGGTGCCATAAGCGAAAAGATGGTCGGGCATGGCGGCGCGTCGATCATCCTTCGATCTTGGAAAAGTCGGCGACAGTCTGCGTCGTGGCGCGGATGCGGTTCAGGAGGCGCAAGCGGTTCTCGCGCAACTCCGGCTCGGTTGCATTCACCGTGACGGTGTCGAAGAACTCATCCACGGGCGTGCGCAACAGCGCCATTGCCGCCATGGCCGCCTCGAAATCTTCATTGGCGACGGCGGACGCGGCCGCCAGCTCGACCTCGTCGACCGCTTTGGCCAGCGCCTTTTCCTGCGGCCGTTTGAAGAGGTTGGGATCGGGCGGCTGATCGTAGGTCCGACCGTCCTTCTTCTCCTCGATACGCAGAATGTTGATCGCGCGCTTGGTGCCGGCGAGAAGATTGGCGCCGTCTTCGGTATCGAGAAAACGTCCGAGCGCATCGACGCGGCGCACGATCATGAGCAGGTCGTCCTGAGCGCCGAGCGCGAATACGGCGTCGATCAGATCGTGACGTGCGCCCTGGTCGCGCAGATGCACCTTGAGCCGGTCGGCGAAGAAATTGAGCAGGCTGGGCGCGACCTCAATAATTTTACCGTCATCACCGGGCTTGTCCCGGTGATCCACGCTTTTGCCTCCCGCTAGGCCGTGGATGGCCGGGTCAAGCCCGGCCATGACGAGTTGGGACTGGATTGAGTGTAACAAAGGAAGGCGGATGCCATTCTCCAGAACGAGGCGGATGACGCCAAGCGCGGCGCGGCGGAGCGCGTACGGGTCCTTGGACCCGGTGGGCTTCTCGTCGATGGCCCAGAAACCGACCAGCATGTCGAGCTTGTCGGCGAGCGCGACGGCGATGGCCTCGGGCTCGCGCGGCACCGCATCGGTCGGGCCTAGCGGCTTGTAATGCGCAGCGATAGCTGCGGCGACGGCTTCGTTCTCCTGCTGGTCGAGCGCGTAATAGCGGCCCATCACGCCTTGCAGCTCGGGAAACTCGCCGACCATGCCGGAGAGGAGATCCGCCTTGGCCATGATCGCGACGCGCTCGGCGAGATCGGGATCGGCGCCGACCAGCGGCGCGATTTCGCGCGCCAGCATGCGCACGCGCTGCACGCGGTCATATTGCGTGCCGAGCTTCTCGTGGAAGATGATATCCTTGAGCTTCGGCACCCAGTCTTCGAGACTGGCTTTGCGGTCCTGATCGAAGAAGAATTTCGCATCCGCGAGCCGCGCCGCGATCACGCGCTCGTTGCCGGCGATAATGGCCTTGCCGCCGTCTTCCGCGTCGAGATTGGCAACGACGATGAAGCGGTTGGCGAGGTCGTCGCCCTTTTTCAGCGAGAAGGCCTTCTGATGCGCCTTCATCGAGGTGGCGAGCACTTCGGGCGGCACTTCGAGGAAAGCGTCGTCGAACGTGCCCATGAGAACAACGGGCCATTCGGTGAGACCTGCGTTCTCGGCGAGCAGTGCCTCGTCCTCGACGAGCGTCAGACCTTCCATCTTCGCCGCTTTGCGCGCAGCGTCGAGAATAAGGGACGCACGCTCGGCGCCATCGAGGACGACGAAGGCGTCTTTCAGTTTCTGCACATAGTCACGGAAGCTCCTCACACAAAACGGCTTCGGCGCCATGAAGCGATGCCCGCGGGTCTCATCGCCGCTTTGAAGACCGTCGATCGCGAAGGGCACGGTTTTGCCGTCGAGCAGGCAAAGGATGGAGTGCAGCGGACGCACCCAGCGGAGCTTGCCGCTGCCCCACCGCATGGATTTCGGCCAGGGGAAATTGCGTACGATCTCCGGTACGATCTCGGCGACGACCTCGGCAGTCAGGCGCCCGGCGCGCTCGAGGAGCGCGACGTAGTAGCTGCCCTTCTTGTCCTCGCGCGTCTCCGCATCCTTGATCGACTCCAGCCCTGCGGACTTGACGAAACCCTGGATCGCGGCGTCGGGCGTATCGACGCGCGGCCCTTTCTTCTCCTCGCGCACATCCGGCGAACGCGCCGGCAGGCCCTCGACCACAGCGGTCAGGCGTCGCGGCGTGGCGAAGCTGCTGATGCCGGTGAATTCAAGGCCAGCGGCGCGAAGGCCGTCGCCGAGCAGGCGCGCGAGATCATCCTTGGCGCGGGATTGCATGCGCGCTGGGATCTCCTCGGAGAAAAGTTCGAGCAGCAGCTCACCCATTGGCGGCGCCGCCTGCTTCGGTCTTGAGCCACGCCGCGCAGCACGCCTTGGCAAGATCGCGCACGCGCAGGATGTAAGCCTGCCGCTCCGTCACGGAGATCACGCCGCGCGCATCGAGCAGATTGAAGATATGCGATGCCTTGATAGCCTGGTCGTAAGCGGGCAGCGCCATCAGGTGGCGCTCGCTGGAATCGCCGCGTTCGAGCAGCGCTTGGCATTCCGTTTCCGCGGCGCGGAACTGGTCGAGCAAGAGAGCCGTATCGGCGTATTCGAAATTGTAGCGCGAATATTCCTGCTCGGCCTGGAGGAACACATCGCCATAGGTGACTTTGTCCTTGCCGTCCCTACCGTTGAAGTTGAGGTCGTAAACGCGGTCGACGCCCTGCACATACATTGCGAGGCGCTCAAGCCCGTAAGTCAGCTCGCCCGCGAGGGGATCGCAGTCGAAGCCGCCAACCTGCTGGAAGTATGTGAACTGCGAGACCTCCATGCCGTCGCACCACACCTCCCAACCCAGGCCCCAAGCGCCGAGCGTCGGACTTTCCCAATCGTCCTCGACGAAGCGGATGTCATGGTTCTTGGGATTGATGCCGATGGCGACGAGGCTCTCCAGATAGAGGTCCTGGATGTCGGGTGGCGACGGCTTCAGGATCACCTGGAACTGGTAATAATGCTGGAGCCGGTTGGGGTTCTCGCCGTAACGGCCGTCCTTCGGGCGCCTGGTCGGTTGCACATAGGCGGCACGCCAGGGTTTAGGCCCGAGCGAGCGCAAGGTGGTTGCGGGATGGAAGGTCCCTGCCCCCATCTCCATGTCGTAGGGCTGGAGGATGACGCAGCCTTGGTCGGCCCAATAGCGCTCAAGCCGCAGGATCAGATCCTGAAACGAGAGGGGCGCTTCGGCCCGAACCGGTTTCCTCAGCTTGCTCATCTCACCAGACCGCCGATTCCCATCGATTGGCGCGGACGCTAATCGCGTCTGCAGCGCAAGGAAAGCCAAAGCTTTTCGGAGATAACAATGGCCGCCCGGTTAACGGTTCGCGTCAGACGCCTATCGCGCCCGTTGCCGTGGCCGGTAAACGCCTGTCGCCGGGTCGCGCACCAGAGGAATCGCATTCGCCTCCTCGCGCTGTTCCATGGCCTCGCGCGCACGCGCGACTTCGCCGGCGATGCGGCGCTGCTCGTCGCGATACCATTTCCGCGCCAGGAACATGCCCGCTCCGGCTGCGACGAGAATGAGAATCTGCGGCATGATCTAAAGTCCAAAACGCGACCAAAGCGCGCGCGCTTCGACCGCGGAGATAAAGTCGGCAGCCAAGCCGCCGGGTGAAAATCCGAAATCGAGCGCCCCGCCTTCGGCGAAGACGCTGCGCCTACGCCGGAACCAGCTCGACGGCGCGCTGACCAGCCTCAAACGCACGTCGTCGCCGTAAAGCTCACGCATCTTGGTGCGGGCGTCCGATAGCCCGTCGATAAGACCCAGCTCGCGGGCTTTGGTTCCGGACCAGAACGCGCCGCTGAACAGAATCTCGTTGGAGAAGTCGACCTTGCCGCGGCGGCGCTCCTTCACAAGATCGATAAAGGCAGCATGCACGTCGCGCTGGATGTCCTTTATGCGCTCCACATCCTCGGGCTTCTCTGGCAGGAAGGGATCGAGCGTGTCCTTGTTGGGGCCCGCGGTATAGACGCGGCGCTCGACACCGATCTTGGCAAGCAGTTCGGGGAAGCCGAAGGTCGCGGTGATGACGCCGATCGAGCCCACGATCGAGCTCGGGTCGGCATAGATTTCGTCGCCGGCTAGCGCCAGCAGATAGCCGCCCGATGCCGCGACGTCCTCGGCAAAGACATAGACCTTGAGCCCCTTCTCCGCCGCGAGCGCACGGATGCGGTGATGGATCAGCATGGACTGCACGGCCGAGCCGCCGGGCGAATTGATCTGAATGGCGACGGCCTTGGCGCCGCGCATCGAAAACGCCTTCTGGATGGCGGCGGCGCTCGTGGACAGGGAGAGCCCAGGCCTAAGCGGGGTGACGACGCCGATGGGGCCGCTGAAGCGTAGAACCGGTATCAGAGGGCCGCGATTAACCAGAGCGGCGGGGAAGTAGCTTTTCCAACCCTGCCCTTCGGCTCCGCTCGTGTCGGCAAACACAGTCTTCATGTCGGGCACAGTAGCGGTCTCAGGTGTTGAAATCAAAGGCGCCGCCCCCAATTCTGTCCAATAGGGGCCATTTCGAGGCGCTTCTAAGCATTGGGTAACGCAGCCTCCGGGTCGGCAATAAGGCCGAAACATTTCCTTGCTATAAGACCCGCTCCGAGGTGGTGGAAACCCATCTCACCGGCGCGTTCCAGTGCCTGAACGGCCGTTTTAGGAGGAGTACAATGAAGAAGCTTGCAACTTTGCTGGTGGCAGTCGGCGCGCTCATGCTCGCCTTTATTAACGTGGCTCCGAACTCCGCGGAAGCCGGTTGGCGCCGCTGGGGCGGTGGCTGGGGCCCTGGCGTGGCCGTCTATGTCGGCCCGGGCTACGGCTACGGTTATGGTCCGCGGGCCTATCGGCCTTACCGTTATTCATACGGCTACGGCTATCCCTACGCCGCTTATCCCTATTGGCGTACAGGCCGCTATTGGCGCCGCGGTTGGTACTAAGGCGCCAAGCCAAACCGGCGATCATCAAGGGCCATTCCCGAGCCTCGGGAGTGGCCCTTTGCTTTTGCCGCCCCCGCTTTCCGGCTGAACGCCGGATGAACATCAGCCTCAGCTTCGGTTCAGCACGACATCTCTAAAACGGGATCAAGAGAGAGACGTCCTCTGCTCTTGAACTGAACCCAAGGCGCCCGAAAAGGCGCCACTCGTTGAAGGATGATCCCATGCTGAAGACAACCTTCATCGCTGCTGCCGCCGTCTTGTTCCTCGCACTCGGCGCTTCGACCGCCGACGCCAAGGATGGCCATCGCGGCGACTGGGGCAATCACGGCAACTACGGCAACCGTGGCCACAACAAATAGTGGTTCAATTACTCCTGGTATCAGCCCCGCTGCACCTACGAGCTGCGGCCGACCCAGGCGCGGTGGCACGGGGCATTGGAGACCATCTGGCGCAACGTCCAGGTCTGCTACTAGCGGCCTGACGGTCCGGGAGTGCTCCTCCTCCCGGGCGCATCGAGGCTGCCGCCTGTCCCCCCCGGGCGGCAGCCTTTTTTCGTTAGCCGTCGAGATCCAGCCTCTCGCCTTGCCGCAACACCGCCTCCGCCTTCGCCGTGTAGCGCCCATCGTCATGGTGCAAGACCAATCCCGGC
>NZ_JBPCOU010000087.1:0-24145 GCF_050999895.1 Methyloceanibacter sp.
GCTGCCATCTCCATCGATACGCGGAAAGCCGATGTGGCGCGTGCCGCCGCCACGGCAGGTGCCGCGATCTTCAATGACGTCTCGGGGCTCACTTACGATCCCGACAGTCTCGCCGTTGCGGCCGAGACGGGGCTCGCCGTCATCCTCATGCATGCCCAGGGCGTGCCCAAGACCATGCAGGACAACCCCTCTTACGACGACGTCGTGCTCGAAGTGTTCGACTACCTGGCCGAGCGGATCGCCGCCGCGGAGGCCGGCGGCATTCCACGCGCGCGGATCGCGGCCGACCCGGGCATCGGCTTCGGCAAGTCGCTCGCCCACAACCTCGCCATCCTCGCCCATATGAGCATCTTCCACGGGCTTGGCGTTCCTCTCCTAGTCGGTGCCTCGCGCAAGCGCTTCATCGGCGCCTTCGGGCGGGAGGGCGCACCGCGTGAGCGGGAGCCGGGGTCGCAGGCCGCCGCCCTCATCGCATGCGGCCAGGGCGTCCAGATGTTGCGGGTGCACGACGTCGCGGGCACGCGGCAGGCGCTCTGCGTCTGGCGGGCCGGGGTCGCGGGCGCAGAAAACTGGGGAAATCCGGATTAACCAGCTGAGAAACCTAGGCTTAAGGCCGAGTGGTGTAATCTTTGCTTACACTTTTTGAACTGAGATCATAGGGTGCAAGGAGCATACTCCCATGCAAACGCCAGACTGCCCGATGAAACATTGGGCGCCCAGGGAATAGGCGGGGGATCAGCGACAATGGCACGCAAATATTTTGGCACGGATGGCATCCGTGGCAGCGCCAACATTCATCCGATGACCGCGGAAGTGGCGATGAAGGTCGGCATGGCCGCGGGCAAGCTGTTCACCAATGGCGCCCATCGCCATCGCGTGGTGATCGGCAAGGATACGCGGCTCTCCGGCTATATGATCGAGTCCGCGCTCGTGGCCGGCTTCACCTCGGTCGGCATGGATGTGTTCCTGCTCGGCCCGATGCCGACGCCCGCCGTCGCGATGCTAACGCGCTCGCTGCGCGCCGATCTCGGGGTGATGATCTCTGCCTCGCATAACCCCTTTGTCGATAACGGCATCAAGCTGTTCGGCCCGGATGGCTACAAATTGTCCGACGAGACCGAAAGCGAAGTCGAAGCCTTGATGGACGGCGATTGGGCCCAGCTCCTCGCGCCCGGGGATCAGATCGGGCGGGCGACGCGGATCGACAGCGCGCGCGAGCGCTATATCGAATTCGCCAAGCGCACCCTGCCGAAGAATATCCGCTTCGATGGCCTTAGGGTCGTGATCGATTGCGCCAATGGCGCTGGCTACAAGGTTGCACCCGAGGCGCTGTGGGAGCTTGGCGCCGACGTCGTCAAGCTCGGGGTCGATCCTAACGGCTTGAATATCAACCGGGATTGCGGCTCGACCGCCCCCGACGATCTGATCGGCAAGGTCGGCGAGGTTCGCGCCGATATCGGCATCGCGCTTGACGGCGACGCCGACCGCGTCGTGATTGTGGACGAGAAGGGCCGCATGATCGACGGCGACCAGATCATGGCCGTGATCGCGGAGTCCTGGCTGCGGCGGGGACGGCTCGCCGGCGGCGGCATCGTCGCCACCGTGATGTCCAATCTCGGGCTTGAGCGTTATCTGGAAAGTCTCGAACTCGGTATGGCGCGCACGCCGGTCGGCGACCGTTACGTGGTCGAGCATATGCGCCGCCACGGCTACAATGTCGGCGGCGAGCAGTCGGGGCATATCGTGTTGTCCGACTTCTCCACGACCGGCGACGGGCTCGTCACGGCCTTGCAGATCCTCGCCGTCGTCGCGCAGAGCGGCAAGCCGGTGAGCGAAGTCTGCAATCGGTTCGAGCCGCTGCCGCAGGTCCTCACCAATGTTCGCTACAAGAACGGCCAGCCGCTCGACAATATCGCCGTGCGCCGGGCCATCGACAGCGGCAATTCGCGGCTCGGAACGTCCGGCCGGCTCGTCATTCGCCCGTCCGGCACCGAGCCCGTGATTCGGGTCATGGCCGAGGGCGATGACGAGGGTCTTGTGAAAACGGTGGTCTCCGACATCGTCCATGCTCTGACGGACGCCGCGGCGTAGCTCCAGGCTTCCACTGCACCTTCAGGCGCGTCCCGCTTCAGCACGCGGGTTAGGGCTCCATTAACCGAACGCATCCCAAGTCCCGAAATGACACAGCGCAGTGTTCCGACCGCGACGGTTCGGTTCACGCGCCTGCAAAAGCAAAAGGGGACAGTGAGGGACAGACTCGCTCGATTTTTCTCGGCCTCGCCCTGGCTTTGGGCCAGACGTTGGGAGCTGGCGCCGCGGATCTTGGCCTGCCGGAGATGCCCATGGAGGTCGCACCGGTCGTTTGCACGACCTGCGGCGGACCCTGGTATCTGAAGGGCTTCATCGGCGCCGCCAACCCGGTCGTCGGCAATATCGACAACGAAATTTTCGACACGGGCGAGTTCACGATCTTCCATGAGGACATCAAGAGCGCGCCGCTGTTCGGCCTCGGCCTCGGTTACGACACCGGCCATTATTCCGCTTCGACATCACCGGCGAATATCGCGGCAAGTCGCTCTTCGTCGCGCAGGATTCCTATGAGGGCGGCTTTGGCTTCACGGGCGGCACGAACGAATACACCGCCGACATCGAGAGCTGGATGGGCCTCGCCAACATGCATATCGATCTCGGCACCTGGCACTGCGTGACGCCCTATATCGGCGGCGGCGTCGGCTTCGCGTCGATTTACGTGCTCGGCCTTAAAGACGTCAACGTGCCCCAAAACAGCGTGTTCTATGGCGCCGACCAGACCGAGACGAATTTCGCCTGGGCCGTCTATGCGGGTCTCGCCTATGACGTGACGCCGGCGGTGATGCTCGACCTCGCTTATCGCTACGCTGATCTTGTGATGCGAGAAGCGGCGCGGTGACGGCTTACGACGGCTCGGGCTCCTATAGTGGCCTCGACTCAACGACGTTACCTCGCACGATCTGATGCTCGCTGTCCGCTGGAAGCTCGGCACGCAAGCCGAGGCGCCCATCCCGGTTGCGTTTAGGTAACCCACCCAACACGATCCCACTGACTCAAAACCGCCCGTCCTTCGCGACGGGCGGCTTTTTTTGTGCCGCGCTGGCGCTTGACGGAGCGTGGCTGCCGAAAGTATGGGCAAGTTCTCGGCCGCGTTGCCGCTAGGAGACTGCCCGTGACCCTGCCGGAGAAACCGGCCCTGCGCCCTCTGAGCCCGCGCTTCTCCTCCGGGCCCTGCACGAAACATCCGGGCTGGTCGCTGGATGGCCTGAAGGGGGCGCTGCTCGGGCGCAATCACCGCCAGCCCGAGACGAAAGCCCGCATCGTACTCGCTCTCACCCGCACACGCGACATTCTGCGGCTTCCGTCGGACTACCGCGTCGCGCTCGTTCCCGCCTCCGACACGGGCGCCGTCGAAATGGCTCTCTGGTCGCTGCTCGGTCCGCGCGGCGTCGACGTGCTCGCCTGGGAGGCGTTCAGCCAGGATTGGGTGACGGACATCTCGGAGCAGCTCAAGCTCCCCGACATCCGGGCACTGACGGCGCCTTACGGCGAGCTTCCCGACCTTTCCAACGTGGACTTCGCCCGCGACGTCGTGTTCGCGTGGAACGGCACCACGTCAGGCGTGCGCGTGCCGGACGGCGACTGGATCGCGACGGATCGCGAAGGGCTGACGATCTGTGACGCGACCTCCGCCGTGTTCGGCCAGCGGCTCGCCTGGGACCGGCTCGATGTCACCACCTATTCCTGGCAGAAGGTTCTCGGCGGCGAGGCGCAGCACGGCATGCTGATCCTCTCGCCGCGTGCAGTGGACCGGCTCGAGAGCTATAGGCCGCCGTGGCCGGTGCCGAAGCTGTTCCGCATGACCAAGAACGGCAAGCTCATGTCCGAGCTGTTCGAGGGGTCGACCATCAACACGCCCTCGATGCTGTGCCTCGAGGATTATCTCGACGCGCTCGATTGGGTCGAGAGCGTGGGCGGACTGGACGGCACCATCGCGCGCTGCGATGCGAACGCGAAGGCGATCGCCGATTGGGTGGCGCGCACGCCTTGGATCGATTTTCTCGCGAAGGTGCCCGAGACGCGTTCCACGACATCGGTCTGTCTCAAGATCGTTGATCCCGACATCGTGACGCTACGGCCAGAGGCCGCCGGCGCGGTGTCGCGGCGCATGGCGGCGCTGCTCGACGCCGAGAACGCCGCCAAGGATATCGCGTCCTATCGTGCCGCGCCGGCGGGCTTGCGCATCTGGACCGGCGCCACGGTGGAGCGCTCTGACATCGAGGCGCTGCTGCCGTGGTTCGACTGGGCCTTCGCACACGTGAAGCGCGGGCTCGCCAAGGCGGCATAAAAAAGCCTCCCACCCGTTTGCGGGAGGGAGGCGCACGCAACGCTTACAGTGGTTCGCGTGAGACTCTAATGCGGCCACACATAGCCGATGATGCGGCTCTTGGAGTAGTTGCCGACGCCCACTGTGCGGGCGCCGGGACGTCCGGCATGGTTGCCGGACACGAGTGTCACAGCATTCCCGTTCACGGCTTTGACGATGCCGACATGATGCTTCATCACCGCCAGCGCTCCGACCTGCGGGCCCGACAGCCGTTTGCCGGCTTGCAGGCAGGAGACAGCGCTGTTGCCGCCGCAGCCGCGCTTGCCGCTACTGTTGAGCCAAAGATTGACTGATTTCGCGCACCATTGGCGCTTCCATCCCGTCGGGTTCGTGCCGACGTCGCTTATGGCGTGTCTGAGCCATGGTGTGGAGCCGCCCCTCTCGACGGCGTCCGCTGCTGCTGCCAAGCCGCCCATCGTGGTCGCGCCGATCGGTTCGGTGCTGCCGGGCAATGCCATGAAACACAGCATCGCGGCAGCGAGAAAACATACTCGCATGTGGTACTCCTGTTTTGGGAGAGCCCCCGTTACGCGTAGGGAGAGGCATGCGGGTCAAATCTGGCGGGGATACGATGACTTTGAGGCACGAGGTGCGGCGGATCATCCGGCGATCTGCAAGAATTGTTGCAACGCCGTGGCTCTTTGTGTCTCGACCGTGGCGGTCAGGCTTTGAGGCGCTCACGATACGCACGCTCGGCGAGAGCGGTGCGCCGTGACGTGACGAGAAACGCGCCGATAAAAACGATCGTCATCAGCAGCACGATCGTCGGCGCCGGTGCGCTGTCGATGAAGAAGCTGAGATAGACGCCGAAGAAGGAGGCGACCACCGCGATCGCTACCGCAAGCAGCAGCATGGTGCTGAACTTGCGCGTCAGTAGAAACGCAATGGCGCCCGGCGCAATCAGCATGGCGATGGCGAGGATGATGCCGACCGCCTTCAGGGCGCCTACGATGGTCAGCGATAGGATCGCGAGCAGGCCGTAATGCAGCACGCGCACCGGCAGGCCCACGGCGCGCGCCTGCACCGGATCGAAAGCGTGCAGCAGAAAGTCGCGCCATTTCACCGCGATGATCGCGGTGACGATGACGGCGATGATGCCGGACTCCAGAATATCGCCGAAGCCGACGCCAAGCATGTCGCCGAACAGAATGTGGTCGAGATGCACCTCGGTTTGGATCTTGGTGTAAAGCACGATGCCGAGGCCGAACATGCCGGAAAACACCACGCCCATCACGGTGTCCTGCTTGATGCGGCTGTTCTCCTTGATGAAGCCGGTGGCGAGCGCGCAGGTCATCCCGGCGGCGAAGGCGCCGACGGCGAGCGGGAAGCCCGCGATATAGGCGAGGACCACGCCGGGCAGCACCGCATGCGAGATGGCGTCCCCCATCAGCGACCAGCCCTTGAGCACGAGGAAGCAGGAGAGGAGCGCCGCGGGCACCGCAACGAGCACCGAGATCAGAAGCGCGTCGCGCATGAACTCGAACTGGAACGGTTGGACGAGGGCGGCAAGGAGCTCGCTCATGCCGCCGCCTCTATGGCTTCGGCGGCGCGGCGGCGCGAGGCGAGCATCCCGTGCTTGGGCGCGAACACAAACGCTGCGACGAAGACGAGGGTTTGCAGCACGACGATGACTCCGCCGGTGGCGCCGTCGAGGAAATAGCTGAGATAGGCGCCGACGAAGCAGGTCACCGTGCCGATCGCCACGCTGATCGCGATCAGCCGCGGGAAGCGGTCGGTGAGGAGGTAGGCGGTGGCGCCGGGCGTCACCACCATGGCGATGACGAGAAAGGCGCCGACTGTCATCAGGGCCGCGACGGTACAGGCGCTCAAGAGCGTGAAGAACACGATCTTCAGGAGCGACACGTTGAGCCCGATCGAGTGGGCATGGGTCTCATCGAAAAAGACCACCATCAGATCGCGCCATTTGAGAGTGAGGATGGTGAGGGACACGACGCCGATAATAGCGAGTTGTAGCGTATCCTCCGGCGTGATGGCGAGAATGTTGCCGAGCACGATGGTCTGTATGTTCACCGAGGCCGGCCACAGCGACACCATGAAGAGGCCGAGGCCGAAGAAGGAGGTGAAGATAAGCCCGATAATGGCGTCTTCCTTCAGCCGCGTGCGCTGATTGAGAAACAGCATCGAAGCGGCGGCCAGCCCGCCGGAGAAAAAGGCGCCGAGCGCGAAGGGGAGGCCGAGCATATAGGCGCCGGCAACGCCCGGAACGATCGAGTGGGAGAGGGCATCACCGATCAGCGACCAGCCCTTTAGCATCAGATAGGCGGAGAGGAAGGCGCACACCGCACCCACGAGCGCGCTCACCCACATGGCGGTAAGCATGTAGTCATAGGTGAATGGCTCGAGCAGCAGGGTCATGGCTTGCGGCGCGGGGGCTTTTTCGCGGCTGCACGCGGCTTTGGCGTATCGCCGTAGAGCACCAGCGCGCGTTCGTCGTCGGTGATGACCTCGACCGAACGCGGCTTCCCGGCCTCCGTTTCGCGCAGCACGATATGGCGCAGCACGCCGCCAAAGGCGCGCTCCAGATTCTCCTGGGTGAAGACCTCCGCAGTGGGGCCATAGGCTAGCACAGTGTTCTTCAAGAGCACGGTGCGGTCGCAGAATTCCGTCACGCTGCCGAGATTATGCGTGGAGACGAGCATCACGCGGCCCTCGTCGCGGAGCGCCCGCAGCAGCACCACGATGGCGTCCTCGGTCTTGACGTCGACGCCGGTGAAGGGCTCGTCGAGGAGAATGACGTGCCCATCCTGGGCGAGTGCGCGGGCGAGAAAAACGCGCTTCTTCTGCCCGCCCGACAATTCCCCGATCTGCCGCGTTCGGAATTCCGTCATGCCGACGCGGGCCAGCGCATCTGTCACAGAAGCGCGATCTCGCGCGGTGGGGATGCGCATGAAATTTATGTGGCCGTAGCGCCCCATCATGACGACGTCCTCGACGAGAATGGGGAAGCTCCAGTCGACATCCTCGTTCTGCGGCACATAGGCGATAACGTTCTTCTTCAGCGCCTGCTTGGCGGGTTCTCCGAGAACCGTGATGGTGCCCTTGGCGACGCGGACGAAACCCATGATCGCCTTGAACAGGGTGGACTTGCCGCTCCCGTTGACGCCGACCAGCGCCGTGATGGTGCCCCGCGGGATCTCGAAACTGGCGTTGCGCAAAGCGGTCTGGCCGTTGCGGTAGGTGACGCTCACGTCCTCCACCGCCAGTCCCGATCCGTCATGGCGGTATGTCGCGGCGGCCAAGGGTTCGTGGATGTTCATGGCTTAAGGCCCTTCGCGATCGTGTCGGTGGTCACGCGCAGGAGGTCGATATAGGTCGGAACCGGGCCATCCGTCTCGCTCAAGGAATCCACATAGAGCACGCCGCCATATTTGGCGCCGGTCTCCCGCGCGACCTGCTCAGCCGGTTTGGGAGAGATGGTGCTCTCGCTGAACACCACCGGGATCTTTTCGCTTTTCACCTTGTCGATGACCTTGCGCACCTGTTGCGGGGTGCCCTGCTGGTCGGCGTTGATGGGCCAGAGAAACACTTCCTTCATGCCGAAATCGCGGGTGAGATAGCTGAAGGCGCCCTCGCTTGTCACGAGCCACCGTTTGTCGGCGGGGATCGCCTCGAGCTCGGCGCGGATCGGTGCGATCTCATCGGTGATCTTCTTCTTGTAGGCCTCGGCGTTCGCTTTGTAAGTCTCGGCGTTCGCCGGATCGTATTTCGCGAAGGCGTCGCGGATGTTGTCGACATAGGTCAGCGCCACGGTTGGCGACATCCAGGCATGCGGGTTCGGCTTCCCGCTATAGGGGCCCTCGACGATGCTCATGGGCTCGACGCCATCGGAGACGACAACGCTCGGCACGTCCTTCAGGTTCTGGAAGAATTTCTCGAACCATTGCTCGAGATTGAGCCCGTTCCAGAGAATGAGCTGCGCATCTTGTGCCTTGAGAATATCGCGCGGCGTCGGCTGGTAGTTGTGGATCTCGGCGCCCGGCTTCGTGATCGATTCCACGATGGCCGCGTCGCCTACGACGTTCTGCGCCATGTCGGCGATCACCGTGAAGGTTGTGACGGCCTTGAACTTCTCGGCCGCAAGCGCCCCGCTCGCCGTGAGCACGAGCAACACGGCGAAGCTCAGACCGGTCCCTATGCGCCGCGAGAAGCGGTCCGCCATGCGCTTGCTCCTAGTTGCGAATTATTCGCAAGTAACATGGCACATCGGGTGCACAATTGCAACTTAGTCGCAAGAAGAATTACCAGCGACGCGGTCTGGGGTGAGACGCGGGGCGCCTAGAAGGAGTGCTTTCACGCCTCGCCTCGACTCAATCGGCACGCTATAACGCCACACGGCCCCGGTCTTCTTCGGGGCCGTTCGGCTTTCTTGCGGGCATCACTTAAGGATAGCGAAATTGGCCAATGTCGTGGTCGTCGGCTCCCAATGGGGGGACGAGGGCAAGGGCAAGATCGTGGACTGGCTGTCGGAGCGCGCCGATGTCGTGGTGCGCTTCCAGGGCGGTCATAATGCCGGCCACACCCTCGTGGTCGACGGCACGACCTATAAGCTCTCGCTGCTGCCCTCGGGCGTTGTGCGCAAGGGCAAGCTCTCGGTCATCGGCAACGGCGTCGTGGTCGATCCTTGGGCTTTGGCGGACGAGATCGTGCGCATCGAGGCGCTGGGCGTCACGATCGGCGCGGACAATCTGCGCATCGCCGAGAACGCGACCTTGATCCTGCCGCTGCATCGCGAGCTCGACGCGTATCGCGAGGCGGCCGCCGGCGACGGCAAGATCGGCACTACCAAGCGCGGCATCGGCCCCGCCTACGAGGACAAGGTCGGAAGGCGCGCCATCCGCGTCATGGATTTGCAAGACCTTCCCAGCTTGAAGCCGAAGATCGAGCGCAATCTCGCCCATCACAACGCGCTGCGGCGCGGCTTAGACGAGCCCGAGATCAGCGCCGACGAGCTCTGCCGGCAGTTGAGCGAGATCGCGCCCAAGGTGCTGCCTTATGTCGATACGGTGTGGGCGCTGCTCGAGGCGAAGCGCCGCGAAGGCAAGCGCATCCTGTTCGAAGGCGCGCAAGGCGCGCTGCTCGATATCGACCACGGCACCTATCCCTTCGTCACCTCGTCCAACACCGTGGCGGCGCAGGCGGCCACCGGCTCCGGCATCGGGCCGGGCGCCATCAATTATGTGCTCGGCATTACCAAGGCCTACACCACGCGCGTGGGCGAGGGGCCGTTTCCGACCGAGCTCACCGACGAGACGGGACGCCTGCTCGGCGAGCGCGGACAGGAATTCGGCACGGTCACAGGCCGGCCCCGGCGTTGCGGCTGGTTCGATGCCTGTCTCGTGCGCCAGACATGCACCGTGGGTGGCATCAACGGCATCGCGCTGACCAAGCTCGACGTGCTCGATCAACTCCCGGAGCTCAAGATCTGCGTCGGTTACGTGCTCGACGGCCGCAAGCTCGATCATCTCCCCGCGGCGCAAGGCCAGCAGGCGCGGGTCGAGCCCATTTACGAGACGATGGAAGGCTGGACCGAGTCGACGCGCGGCGCCCGTTCCTGGGCCGAGCTGCCAGCGCAATGCATCAAATATGTGCGGCGGCTGGAGGAGCTGATTGGCGTGCCGGTCGCGCTGCTCTCGACCAGCCCGAAACGCGAGGACACTATCCTCGTGCATGATCCTTTCGTGGATTGAGACACGTTATGGCCGAGAAGAGCTATCCTTGGAAACTGGCCTGGATCACGGGCGCGTCGGGTGCCATTTGCGGCGAGCTTGCACGCAGGCTTGCGCAAGCGGGCGTCACCGTCGCCGCCACCGCGCGCCCGAGTGAGAAGCTCGACGGGCTTGCGGCCACCAGCGAGCGCATCAAAGCCTTCCCCGCCGATGTGCTGAATGCCGATGAACTCAAGTCCTGCGCGGCGCGCATCGAAAGCGAGCTGGGCCCCATCGATCTCGCTCTGATGGGCGCCGGCATGTACGTGCCGTTCGACATTCGCAATATCGATCTCGACGGCTTCCATAAAACGATGGCGCTGAATGTCGACGGCGTCATCAACGGCGTCGCTGCGGTGCTCCCGTCGATGCTCGCGCGGCGTGGCGGCCAGATCGCCATTATGGGCTCGCTGTTTGGCTATTCCGGTTGGCCCGGCAATGGCGCCTATGGGGCGAGCAAGGCGGCCGTCATCAATCTCGCCGAGAGCCTCAAGCTGGAACTGGAGGGGACGGGCGTCGACCTCACCATCATCAATCCGGGGTTCGTCGATACGCCGCTCAATGCCGCGTACGATCCGAAGAAGAAGCTCTTCGTGATGAGCAAGGAGCGTTGTGCGCGGAAGATACTGGAGAAGCTTGGCAAGAAGCCTTACGAGATCGCCTTCCCGACCCAGGTCGCGGGCTTCCTCAAGAGCATGCGGTCGTTGCCGCGAAGCGTGTCCTTCCCCGCGATCCGCGCCTTCATCCGCAAAATGGGCGCTTGAGCGTGCCATGCTGCCGATGCTCCAGATGTTCGCGGGCTATAATGCATGGGCGAATGAGCGCGTCTACGATGCGGTCGCGGTGCTGCCAGACGTCGCGTATCGCGCCGATCACGGCGCGTTTTTCGGGTCGGTGCATGGCACGCTCAACCATCTCCTCGTCGCGGATCGCATTCGGATGCAGCGCCTGACGGGCGCGGGCGACGCGCCCACGCGGCTCGATGCAATTCTTTTCGAGGACTTCGAGGATTTGCGCGCCGCGCGCCGCGAAGAGGATGCGCGTATCGTCGGACATGACCCGCATGGTGCGCTATCGCACCATCTCCCGGCCGGCGGAGATTGAGCAGAAGCTTGTCTACGCGCTGCCGCACATCTTCAACCACCAGGGTCCTTGATGCTCTCGGCGAGAATACGGTCGATCTCCTGCATGGCCGGCGCATCGATATGCCAACCCATCGCCTCGTTCGATCGCGTCGAGCTAGCCGGGATGCCGCGCGCCCCAGAGCGCAATGATCTTGCCGCGGTCGAGCAGCCGGCGCACGGCAAGCGCAAGCACCGTCTTGCCGTAGCGGTCGCGTGCCAGTGCATCGAGCTTTTGCGCGGCTGCGAGATACTGCCCGAAGCGTGGCTGCCGAAATTTCGGGTCGCTTTTGCGCAGGTCGTCGCCTTCGAACTTCGTGTCCGCCGTCATCTTGCCCGCGAGCAGGCCACGGCAGAGCGCACCGTAAGCGAGGACGGTCAATCCGTGCTGCTCGGCGTAAGGCAGCACGTCCTTCTCGATCTCGCGTTCGAACAGATTATAGGGCGGCTGGATTGTCGTGAGCGCCGCTTTGGCGCCGAAGGCGGCCATCTGCGCCGGACTGAAATTTCTGACGCCGATGGCGCGGATCTTACCCGCGCGGCGGAAGCCTTCCAGCGTCTCCGCGGTTTCCGCGAAGGGCACGGCCTCCTCAGGCCAATGTACCTTGATAGATGTCGATCACCTCGGTTTGCAGACGCCGGAGCGAATCGTCGAGTTCCTGCTTCAGCCGCGCCGGCGTCGAGTTGCGTAAAATCTTGCCGCTTTCCCAGTCCAGCCCGACCTTGGTAGCGATCAGCGCCTTGTCGCGGCGGCCGCCGGCCAAAGCCTTGCCGACGATTTCCTCGGAATTGCCGAAGCCGTAGACGGGCGCGGTGTCGATGAGGTTGATGCCGCGGTCGAGCGCCGCGTGAATGGTACGTATCGCGTCCGCTTCGTCGCTGCCGCCCCACATCCAGCCGCCAATGGCCCAGGTGCCGAGCGCGATGCGCGAGGTGTCAATGGGCAGGCCGGGGATTTTGAGATGTTCCATGTCCAAATCCTTTCGCCGACTGCTCAGGATTGAGGGCGTGCGTCGCGTCTCGCTGCCCTCGCATGAATGGGGAAAGGTCCGAGTGGGTGTCTAGTTGCCGTGTCGCTCTGCCGTGCGACAGGCTGTCGTGTCGCCGGTAACTCCGGCCTTTAGCTCAAAAGCTCGCGGAAATAGGAGTCGAGCAGGCGGTCCTCGGGATCGGCTTTGGCGCGGGCTGCGCCGAATTTCGTCCAGCGGTCGCCGAAGGCCTTATGCACCTCGGCCGGCGTCAGGAACGGCGTCTGGTTCAGAAGCGGCAGGCCCCCGCGCCCGCTACAGAACTCGTTATAGGCGCGCAGGAAGTCTTCCCACTCCTTGCCGCCGGTGGAGGCGGGATCGATGGAGAGCGTAGGGAAGTCCCAGCCATAGGAGAGCAGCGCGCCGCGATCCTGCGAGATGGCATAGCCGACGCTCGGCAGGTCGCAGCGATAGCCGGTCCTGTTCTCGTACTCGGCGCAGAAATCGCAATATTGCTCGAGCGTCTTGAAGGAGCCGTCCTGGTTGAACGCCCACATGCTGAAAATGTAGCGGTTGCGTCCGGGATCACGCGGATAGTTGATGATCTGCGCATGCGGCCAGGTGCGGTCGCTGCGCACGAAGTAGACGAGTCCCTGTCGCAAAATAAAGAAGTGGAGTCTGTCCACGAGCTTGCGCAGCGTGCGGTTCCGCGTGCGCTCCTGGATCCAGATCGTGATGGCCGGACCATATTTGCGCCAGAAGCGGTTGCGGTAGCTCCAGCGGCGGCGCGATTTCGGCTTCACGCCGGGGTTGTCCTTACGCAGCTCAACCACGACCCGGCGCACATACGGAAAGATGTAATACATCACCGCATAGCCCTGCTCCTTGTAGCGCGGGAAGTTCTTGGCGAAGGGTGCGATGCTCATGGAGTGGTGGCGCACGGCGAGCGCGGCGGTCGGGCGCGCCTTGATGGTCAGCTCGAACACGATGCCGAACAGCCCGTAGCTCGAGCGCATGAGCTGCATTTCGTCTGGGTTGTCGCGTTCGTTGATCTCGCGGATCTCGCCTTGCGGCGTCACAAATCGCATGCTCTCGACATAGGAGCTGATCTGGCCGAAGCCGCCGGGGAAGGATGAGTCCTTGGTCGCGGCGGTTGCCATGGCGCCGAGGGTGACGTTGCCGATCTCGGTGGTGACATGGAATTGCAGGCCGCGCTCCTGCAAGGCGCGCGAGACGGTCAGATAATTGACCCCGGCCTCCACCGTCACGCTGTCCGCATCGATGCTGAGGATGCGGTTCATGGATTTCATGTCGACCATGGTGCCGCCCTCGTCGCCGTTCATGCGCGCGGTGGAGTGCATCGAGCCGGCCGGGCGCACGGGCGAGGGGAAGCGCGCGCGATCCGTCATGATCGCGACGATGTCCTCGGCGCTCTGGGGCGTGACCAGCACCTTGGGGCGATAGGTCCAGGTGCCGTCCCAGCTCTTGATGGTGATGTCGTGCTTGATGTCCATGAAATCCCCCGAATGCGGCCCGACCATAGCGGAAACTACTGCGAAAAAAAGGCGAACGGGGCCGCTTGGCCTGAGGCATAGGGCCCGGAACCAGAGAGCGGCGATTTGACCGAGATCAAAGAGACCCGAGCCTGTCTCGTGCTGGTTGAATGCCGATTTCGGAGATGCTTAGGTCAAGCGCGAGCTGCGGTAAAAGGCTGACAGGCCGATGAGGGAACGGGTGAAGCGATATTGCATCATAGGCGCCGGCGCATGCGGGCTTCCGGTCGTCAAGGCTTTCGCCGAGCGCGGCATTCCCTTTGATTGCTTCGAGGCGCTTGGCGATGTCGGCGGCATCTGGAATCCGCAAAGCCCGCATGTCGTCTACGGCTCAACGTTTCTCAACTCGTCGAAGAAGCTGTCGCGCTATCTCGACTATCAAATGGCCGACGAGTTGCCGCGCTATATCAGCGCCGCGCAGGCGCAGCAATATTTGCGCGCCTATGCGCGCGAGTTCGGCCTCTACGACCGAATCACATTCAATGCGCGCGTAGACCGTGCCGAGCCAGTCGTCGGGGCCTGGCAGGTCAGTATCGCAGGCGAGGCGGCACCGCGCCGCTATGACGGGCTCGTGGTCGCGAACGGCCATCATTGGTCGCAGAAGCAGCCAAGCACGCCTGGCATGTTCGACGGCGAGGTGCTGCATTCTCACGACGTGAAGTCCAAGGCGCAGCTCAAGGGCAAGCGTGTGCTCGTAGTCGGCGCCGGCAATTCCGCGGTCGATATTCTCTCTGACGCGGCGCTCGATGGCGCCAAGGCGGTGCACTCCATGCGCCGAACAATATTATTTCTTTCCGAAAATCATTTTCGGTAAGCCTACCGATGCCTTCATCGATCATTTGAGTCGCTGGCCGTTGCCGCGCGCTTTCATGTACCGTCTCTACAAGCTCGGCATGGACCTCCTGGTCGGGCCGCATCACCGCTATGGGCTGCCGGCGCCGGACCACAAATTGTTCGAAGCGCATCCGACCGCCTGCACGACCTATCTCGATCATCTCGTGCATGGCCGCATCACGGTGAAGCCTGGCATCGAGCGGCTCGACGGCCACGAAGTGCATTTCACCGACGGCAGCACGGAGGACATCGATCTCCTCATCTATGCCACCGGCTACAAGGTCAGCATCCCCTTCATGGATGAGAACCTCATTCTCGACGATGTTGGCGCCTCCAGGCTCTTCATCCATACCTTTTCGCGCACGCGCGACGATCTCTTCGTCGCCGGACTGTTCGAGCCGGCGGAAGGCGGGGTGTGGCAAATCGCCGACTATCAGGCGCAGTTGATCGCGGCCTTCATCGTGGTGATGGAGAAGGACCCGGCGCGCGCGTCCTGGTTCCGCAAGCTGAAGGCGACGGCGAAGCCGGATATCGGACACGGCATCCGCTATCAGGACACCGCGTGGCATAAATTCGAGATCCAGCATTATCGCTTCCGCAAATATATGCGGCGACTGCTGAAGAAGTTCGGCGCGGCGGCCGCGCTGCCTTATGCGGAGGGCGCTCCGACCGCATCGGATGCGACGGCAGCACGATCCTCGCTAAAGCTTGCGTCGTAAATTACTCCGCTTGGCCGCTTCCTCTGCGGCAGGCGATGACCCAGAGGGCGTGCCGCGCACCTCGCCGCCGTCACCCTCGCCGGGATTGGGTGAGAAGTAGCGCTCGAACTTGTCCGGCGCGCCATCGAAGTCAACCATCGCGGAAATCGCCGACAGCTACGCCATCTCCAAGACTCACCTCATGAAGGTTGCTTACTAGCTTGGCGTCGCGGGCTATGTCGAGACGGTGCGTGGGCGGCGCGGCGGCTTGCGTCTGGCGAAGCCGCGCGAAACGATCGGCCTCGGCGAGATTGTGCGCTACTCCGAGCCGGACATGGCGCTCGTGCCATGTTTCGCGCCGATCGATGCGCCGTGCGCGATCCTGCCCTGCTGCGTGTTTCGGAGGCGCTGAAAAAGGCGTCCGAGGCCTTCAAGGCTGTGCTCGACGATTACACGTTGGCCGATCTTGTCAGGCCGCGCTCCTCGCTCCAGGCCTTGCTCGCCATCCCCACCGGTGCCCCAACTCAAGGAAGCCGGCATGCGCCCCAGGTTATCATGAGGACATGTCCGCCTCGGCCTCAACCACTTCGTCGGTGATGACCTTGAAACCCGCGAGTTGGTGCAGGCCGAACGAGGTGGTGATGGCGACGTCCGTTGCACCGCGCCCGCGCGCGATGAGGATTCGGTCGATGCGCGGCTGATTGTGGCGCGCGTCGAAAGTGTACCAGCGGTCGCCGATATAAGCCTCGAACCAGGCGCTGAAATCATCGGCGCGGGATCGGCCGGTACGCCGATGTCGCCGAGATAGCCGGTGCAATAGCGGGCCGGGATGTTCATGCAGCGGCAGAAGGTGACCGCCAGGAGGGCGAAGTCCCGGCAGACGCCCTTACCTTCCGTATAGGTGTCGTATGCGGTCCTCGCCACGTTGGCATGGGGGTAGCCGAAGGTAACGTGCTCGTGCACGTAATCGACGATCGCCTGCACCAGCGGCCAGCCCTTCGGCAGCGTTCCGAAGGTCGACCAGGCGAATTCCGAGAGGCGATCGGTTTCGCAATAGCGGCTGCCGAGCAAATAGACGAGCGTCTCGACCGGAAGCGTCTCGAGCGGGCGTAGCGTGGCTTCCGGCCCGGTCTCGTCGGGCTTGCCGCTATCCTTGATCACGAAGTCGCCGGAGAGCGTGATGCGCCCGGCCGGGGCCCGGACCACATGGCAGATATTGCCGTAGAGATCTTCGTATTCCGTGGTGGGAATCTCGGGACTGAGCCGCAAGCGGTCGGACGTGAGCAGTCTTGCCGCCGGCTTGGATGCACGCTCAGCGTGACGATCATCGGCGTCGGCTGCGGGCAGTCGTAGGAAATCTCGTAACCCGCGTGGATCTTCATCGTCAGCCCGGCTGTGCTAGCGTGGTTGCCCCTTCAAAAGGCTAAGAGCGAAGAGGCGACGAAGTTCCGCTCCACACGAGCGGGACCTATGGCCTTCGCCCGGCTCCGGCCGCTGCCATCATGGCATGAACCCGACAACCGGGCGTTGCGTCATCTTGATCCGCGGGGCGCTTTTGACAGCCGCAGTCTATCAGCCCTTCTTCCGCAATTGTCGCGCGACAAAGGTGGGGAAGAGGGCATTGGCGATGAAGATGGCGCGGAAAATGCCGGGCTTGATCACCGTTCGCCGCCTCCGCTCAACGCCGTCCACGATGGCGGACGCGGCTTGGTCGGGGGTCAAGGTGGGTAAGAGGCGCGGGTTTGTCGCCGGCAGATGCTCGCGGCTGCCGGGGTTATGCTCCCAATAGGGCGTCTCCACGGTGCCGAGCACCACGAGCGTCACCGAGACCCCCGTGCCCTTAAGGTCGGCGCGCATCGCCTCGGCGAAGCCCTTCATGGCATGGCGCGCGGCGATATAGGCGCAGGCATCGGCCCAGGCGAGGTAGCCTGCCGGAGACGTGATGCAGGCGATGCGTCCGCTGCGGCGCGCGACCATCGCGGGCAGAAAGGCGCGGCTCACATAAAACGCCGCGAAATAGGGCACGTCCATCATGGCGCGCGCCTCTTCCGGCGTCGTGTTCAGGATGGAGAGCCAGCGCCCCGTGCCCGCATTGTTGATGAGCACGTCCGGGGCGCCATGATCGGCGGTGATCTCAGCGCTCACCTCCGTCACGGCGTCGGCGTCGGCAAGATCGATTGCATAGGGGCTTGCGCTGCCGTCGGAGGCTCTGATGTCCGAGGCCACGGCTTCGAGCCGGTCCCTGTTGCGGGCAAGGAGCAACACTTTCGCCCCCGCTGCGCCATAGTGCTTTGCGGTTGCGGCGCCGATCCCGCTCGACGCGCCCGTTACGAGGATCAGCTTGGAGGCCATGGTCTCTTCCGCGTTTCCTCTTGTCCTCGGATCGGCCCCCGCGAAGATTCGGCCCGATCCGCGCGAATGACGTGCGACTGTTGCACAAAGGCTACAGAGCCGTCGCAACCACTGAACGCGACAGCAAAGCCACTGCCAAGTTGCCCGCACCCCGATTATCTTACCGCATGTTGGCTGCTCAAGGAGGCTGAGTGATGAGGTCGAAGTTTGGCGTCGTTCTGTTTGCTTTGCTTGCGGGCGGCTTCGTCGCCGCGCAGGGGAGCGCAGCGGCGGGATGCGCCGCCTTCTCCGGGACCGCGGACGGTTTCGACAAGCCGACCGCCGTGTCGCGGGCGCAAGCCGCGGTCGCGGACGCGATCGCTGAATACAAAGCATCAAAGCGCCTGGGCGCGGTCAGCGTCAGCGCGATGCGCAGACAGCCGCAGCCTTATTGGCGCGATGGTGTTAGCCCGGAGCTTTTCTACAAGCCCGACATCGTGACCTCGAGAGCCTACACCATCTGCTGGAGTGGCGTTGTCTCGCCTTACGTCTGCACCTCGGGCGCGAAAGCCTGCTGGTAGCCGCACGAGCTTGATCCCGGGGCGCGCGCCTGGGTCGTCGGCTTCTCGCATGGCTGAAAGCTGCGCTGCCTAGTGCGCGGGCACCAACGTGACCTTCTCCGGCCGCTTCGTGAAGAACAGCAGCGGGATGATGGCGAGCGTCACGATGCCGATGAACCAGAACAGGTCATTGAAGGCGAGCATCTGCGCTTGCCGTCCAACTTCGTAGGCCACCAAAGGTCCCGCCTGTGGCGAATAGGGGCCTAGTCCGTGCTGCTGGAGATAGGGCAGGAGATCGTGGTTGAATGGGGTGATATGCGCCGTGAGCTCATTCCAATGAATTTGCGATTTCTGCACATAGAGCCAGCTGATGACCGCAATGCTCGCTGAGCCACCGATGCCGCGCATCAGGGCATAGATGCCGGCGGCCTCGTCGAGCTTTGAGTTTGGAATGCTGGCGAAGGCCAGCGCTGTCAGCGGCACGAAGAACAGGCCGGTGCCGATGCCGGCGATGATACCGGGCGTGGCAATCCCCCAATAGTCGACATAGAGGTTGAAATTGGCCATCAGCATCGTGCCTAAAGCCGTCAGCACGAGGCCGGAGCCAACCAGCCAGCGCGCATCGAACAGGCGGATCAGGACGCCGCCGGTGATGGCCAGCGTGATGGCGCTCGCGACGGCGCGGGGAATGAACAGGGTGCCGGCTTCCGCGGGCCCGTAGCCGAGCAGGCGCTGGCTGAAGAGCGGCATCAGCGCCATCCAGCCGAGCAGGCTCATGCCGAAGGCCGTGATGGCGAGCGTGCCTAGAATAAAGTTGCGGTCCTTCAGCAGCGATAGGTCGATGATGTTGTCCGGGTTGTTCCAGCCGCGCAGGAAAAACGCCACCGCGGAGAAAGCCGCAACGATGGCGCCAGCGGTGATGAGGCGCGAGCTGAACCAGTCGCGCATCTGACCCTGATCGAGAACGAATTGGAGCGCGCCGACCGCCAGGATCAGCAAACCAAGGCCGATCCAATCGGTCTTGATCTCATGCACCGCGCGGCGCGGGAGATAACCCACCGCCAGCAGCAGCGCGAACAGCCCGATCGGGATGTTGATGTAGAATACCATGCGCCAGGAATAGGCTTCGGTGAGAAAGCCGCCGAGCGCCGGGCCGATCACCGGCGCCACCATGATGCCGAGGCCGAAAATGGCAAGCGCCTGGCCGTGGCGTTCGCGCGGGAAGGCGTCGAGCAGAATGGCTTGGCTCAACGGCACCAGCGGCGCGCCGAAAATGCCTTGCGCCAGGCGGAAAATCACCATGCTTTCGAGGTTCCACGCCATGCCGCACAGCGCCGACGAGAGCACGAAACCGGTAATGGCGGTGAGCAGCAGCCTTCTGCGGCCGAGCCACGTCGAGAGGTAGCCGGTGAGGGGCATCACCACGGCGCCGGACACCAGATAAGAGGTCAGCACCCAGGTGATTTGATCTGCCGTCGCGCCAAAGGCGCCCAGCATATGCGGTATCGCCACGTTGACGATGGTGATGTCGAGAACTTCGAGGATGGCGGTCAGCACGACCGCGATGACGAGAGGCAGCGGCGGTCGCTCGGGGGCCGGTTCGGCCCGCATCGTCACCGGCGGCGGAGCGGGCGGCTTCCGTCCGCCGCGACCTTTGCCGGCCGCACCCTGTTTGCGGCTCATTGCTCGCCTAGCACCGTGTCGATGGTCACCGTGGCGCTTGAGCCCATGCGCAGCGGCTTTTCAGGATCGGCTTGGCTGGTGACCTTGATGCGAACGGGAAAGCGTTGCGTCACCTTCACCCAGTTGCCGGTGGCATTCTCCGGCGGCAGCACGGAGAAGCTGGCGCCAGAGCCGGCACTGATGCTCTCGACGACGCCCTCCAGTTTCACGCCGGGATACATGTCGAGCGCGATGGTCGCGGGCTGGCCCTGCCTGATACGGGAGAGATCGGTCTCCTTAAAGTTGGCGTCCACCCACCAGTTGCCGTCTTCCACCACGGCAAAGACGGGCGTTCCCGCCTGTACCACGGTGCCGGGGCGCAGGGAGGCGTTCGTCACCCAACCCGTCGCCGGAGCCGTCACATGGGTGCGCACGCGGTCGTGGGTCGCCTTGTCGAGCTGCGCCGCGGCGGCGCGAAGTTGCACCGTTGGCGTCGTCACCGTGAGGTCGCCGTCTTGCGCCTCATCGAATTTCACTTGGGCGTCGTTAAATGCCTGCAAAGCATCCTGCCAAGCCTTCTTCGCGGTGTTGAGCTCTTCGGAGGGAGGCTGGCCGTGCTGTTGCGCGTCCTTGGCCTTGCGATAGGCGGTCAGCGCATCTTCGAGCGCGGCGCGCTTTTCTTCCAGCGTCGTGGCTGCGGCCTTCGGAGCGTCGGCCGCGGTCCCGGCCGCGTTGGCGGCGGCGTCGAACTGCGCGCGCGCGTTGCGCAACGCAGCGTCGCAAAGCGCCGGCTCGATGTCGAACAGCGGAGCATTGATAGCCACCCTGCTGTCGTCCTCGACATAGACGCGGGCGACGGGGCCCGAGACCTGCGGCGCAACGCGCACCACGTTCGCAACGGTGTAGGAGTTGTCGGTGGAGGGATAGAGCGCGGCGTAGCGCCAATAAACAACCACGCCCGCGACCGTTGCGATCAAGGCGGCAAGCAGTATGAACCAGCGATACCGGGAGAAGGCGCCCTTCACGTGCGGGCGTGTTTTGGTCGAAGTATCTTGATTCACGCTTAGCCTACCTCGGTTGTTTTGGGGGACGACATGCCGAACGCAAGCCTCGGCCCGGAAGTCACGGTGAAGCACGGCAGAATGATGGCGAGGCTTAAACTGCTTCCCCGCCGCCTGCAAGTTCCCGTTGTGGTGCTTGGGTAAGCTCTCAACGGCGCAGTGTAGGGGCAGACACGCACGACTCCACCCGGCCAAGCAATCGTCGCGCTGTACGCGAGTTTATTTGACACTTTTTATTGTAGATCCGTCAGGACAGCTTGCGGCTTGCCTCGCTCTGCCGCCCGTTTCACAGTGGCGCCACTCGGGACGCGCGGGGCGAAATCGGGCGCAATTGTTGGGTTTGCGCCCTGAAACACTCTGTGGCTGCGACCCGATGCGCATGCGACCGGCGAGAAACGTCCGCAAGCACGCTTTTGACTGGGACAGAGGGGGATGGCGCAGGCTCTTTGCCGCAGGGCAATGGGCGGAGCGCCGATAGTCGCCGTGCTCGCGAGCCCGGCGCGAAGGAGGGGCAACATGACATCATCGACCACGATCGCACGTTTGGCGGGACCCTTGCTGCTGCTTATTGGCATCGGCATGGCGCTCGGAATGCTTATGGAAGGCGAAGCCTATTCGAGCATCATGCGGGAGTTTATCGGCAGCCCGGCTCTCATCTTCGTCGTCGGCATGCTCGCGCTCGTCGCCGGGCTCGCCATCGTGAACGTGCATAATCTCTGGGTCCCGGATTGGCGGGTGATCGTCACCATTCTGGGCTGGCTCGGCATCCTTCGCGGCATCTCCAACCTGCTCTTTCCCGGCACCGTGCAGACGCTCGGCGATCGCATGATCGCCAGTCCCGGCGGCATCATTGCCGGCGCCGCGATCACCATCGTGCTCGGCGCCATTTTGAGCATCATGGGTTACGAGGCGCTTTGGGAGCCTGCGCCCGCAAGGCGAACGAGCCACGCGACCGCAGCCGCGTCCCGCAGCGGCCGCGCCGCACCGCGCCGGACGGCCCGCAAGAAGTAATCACGGCCTGCTCCCCCCTCGTGGGGGAGCACGCTCGCCCGTTCCTTGCGCGAGCAGACGGGCGCCAGCGCCGTGATTTGACTCCCGCCCGCGCGGGTCTACACTCACATTGTTCCGAGGGGAGCCCCAGGAAGGGGCTGAGAGTCCGCTGTCGCTTTGGCCGAGCGGAGACCCTTCGAACCTGATCCGGGTCATGCCGGCGAAGGGATTGGAACTTACGGCAAATCCGCTTCCCGGCATCATTCCCTCTTGCAAGGGACGATGCTTATGAACAAACTCATTGCCGCCAAGGACGTGTCGCGCCCGCAGGTGACCAGCGGGGCGCTGCCCGGCAGCCGCAAAATCTATTCCGCGCCCGACGGCCATCCCGATGTCGCCGTGCCGTTGCGCGAGATATCCCTCTCCGGCGGCGAGCCTCCTTTTTATGTTTACGACACCTCCGGCCCCTACTCAGACGAAGGCGTGACGATCGAGGTGGAGCAGGGGCTTGCGCCATTGCGTACGCCCTGGGTCGAGGCGCGCGGCGGTGTCGCGGCGTATCGAGGCCGCGATGTGAAGCCGGAAGACAACGGCAATGTCGGCGACGCACATCTCGCGCGTGCCTTCGCCGCGAAGCGCCAACCTTTCAAGGGCCTGGCCGGCGCGCCGGTCACGCAGCTCGAGCTTGCCCGCGCCGGCATTGTCACGAACGAGATGGCCTGTATCGCCCATCGCGAGAATGTCGGCCGCCAGCGCGCAGCAGCGGACGCCGAAGCGCGGCTCGCCGATGGGACGAGCTTCGGCGCAAGCGTGCCTGCCTTCGTCACGCCGGACTTCGTGCGCTCCGAGGTCGCGCTCGGCCGCGCCATCATCCCGGCCAATATCAATCACCCCGAATCCGAGCCGATGATCATCGGCCGCAATTTCCTCACCAAGATCAACGCCAATATCGGCAACTCCGCGGTGACCTCGTCGGTCGAGGAGGAAATCGAGAAGATGGTGTGGGCGATCCGCTGGGGCGCCGACACGGTCATGGATCTCTCCACCGGGCGCAACATTCACAACACGCGGGAATGGATCATCCGCAACGCGCCCGTCCCCATCGGCACGGTGCCGATCTACCAGGCCTTGGAGAAGGTCGGCGGCGATCCCGTCAAGCTCGATTGGGAGGTTTATCGCGACACGCTGATCGAGCAATGCGAGCAGGGCGTCGACTATTTCACCATCCATGCCGGCGTGCGCTTGCGCTACATCCATCTCACGGCGGAGCGCGTCACCGGCATCGTTTCGCGCGGCGGCTCCATCATGGCGAAATGGTGCCTCGCCCATCACCGCGAAAGCTTCCTCTATGAGCGCTTCGAGGACATTTGCGAGATCATGCGCCGCTACGACGTGTCGTTCTCGCTCGGTGACGGTTTGCGTCCCGGCTCCATGGCCGACGGCAACGACCGCGCCCAGTTCGCCGAGCTTGAGACCCTCGGCGAGCTGACCAAGGTCGCGTGGGACCGCGGCTGTCAGGTGATGATCGAAGGGCCGGGCCATGTGCCGCTGCACAAGATCAAAGTGAATGTCGAGAAGCAGCTCGAGCTTTGCGGCGAGGCCCCGTTCTACACGCTTGGCCCGCTTGTCACCGATATCGCACCGGCTTACGACCACATCACGAGCGCGATCGGGGCCGCGATGATCGGCTGGTTCGGCACCGCCATGCTTTGCTATGTGACGCCGAAGGAGCATCTCGGCCTGCCCAACCGCGACGACGTGAAGACAGGCGTCATCACCTACAAAATCGCGGCGCACGCCGCAGACCTCGCCAAGGGGCACCCGCCCGCGTCCCACCCCGACAACGCGTTGTCGAAGGCGCGCTTCGAGTTTCGCTGGGAGGATCAGTTCAACCTCTCGCTCGATCCGGAGACCGCGCGCAGCTTCCACGACGAGACGCTGCCCAAGGAGGCGCACAAGGTTGCGCATTTCTGCTCCATGTGCGGCCCGAAATTCTGCTCCATGGAGATCACGCGCGAGGTGCGCGACTATGCTGCCAGACTGAACGATCCCTCAGGCGCGGGCGCACCGGGTGAGGGCGCGCTGACCGAGACGGAGCGTGAGCAGGGCATGGCGGACATGAGCGAGAAATTCCGCGCGCTCGGCGGGGAGGTCTATGTGGAGGAGTCGTAGAGTGAAACTAACATTCTTGGGTCGGTTGACCGCCGGATGTTTCGCGATCCTC
>NZ_JBPCOU010000104.1:0-8551 GCF_050999895.1 Methyloceanibacter sp.
CCGAGCGTCATGGCCGTTTCAATCAGCTCGGCGCGCACGGCGCGGGTGTGGTCCATGATGAGTGTGATGAGAAAGAAGATGACGCCGATAAACAGGAGCGCAAGCTTCGACCCTTCGCCGACGCCGAACCACATCAGCAACAAAGGAATGAAGGCGGGAGCGGGGAGATAGCGCCAAGCGCTGACGAAGGGGTTGACGAACGCGTCGATCGTGCGGAACGAGCCCATCAAAACGCCGAGTGGAACAGCAACGGCACAGGCGAGCGCGAAGCTTGCGAGAATTCGGTAGATGCTGATGCCGATGTCGGCGAGGAATCCACGCTCAGCGATCATCGTGTAGAGCGTGGAAAGCACGCGATGCGGCGGCGGCATGAAAAGCGTGTTGACCCAATTCTTGGCTGCCGCCAGCTCCCACAGCCCAAAAAAAAGCACCCAGATCGCGAGTCCGAGAATGATGGATAAGTGAAGGGAAATCGGCTTGTGATACTCGAACCAACGCGCCCGGCGGACGGGCGCATCTCGACGTGGGATCACAGGCGGATCCCCCGACACGGTTAAGGCTGTCCCCATTTCAGCATATTCTTGTACATGGCGAGACCGACCATCGACTCGACGGATGCGAGGTCTTTGCGGCTGTAACAATGTTCGCGAAGGAAGAGGGCGAGCTGATCGTGCGTCTCGCAAATCACCTCGATCAACAGGTCGTAGCGGCCCGCGACAAAGATGACGTAAGTCACCTCGTCCCGATCGCGGAAATAATGAGCGGCCTTCTGCGGATCGTGACCGGAGGCGAGCTTCAATCCGAGCATGGCGTAGGCGTCGTAGCCAAGCGCCATCGGATCGGCGACGCCGATGATGCGCAGGACCTTGGATTCGATGAGCTGCCCGACGCGATTGCGCACCGCGCCTTCGGAGATGCCAAGTTGCTTGGCGATTGCGGTGAAGGCGGCGCGCCCGTCGTTCTGAAGAATCCGAATGATGGTGAGGTCGATTGCGTCCAGGACTGAGGGAGGCTGCCGTGTCGGGGCCTGTGAGGCACCGCCCTGTGCCGACGCCGCGACGGCGGCGCGCCTTACAACCGTGAGAGGCCTTTTCGGTACAGCCACCAACCGACGCTCCCGTATACATTGCGCTTATCGAAGGTTGAGGGGCATATTGTCTACGAAATTTTCAGACCAGCAACTGTTTTTCTCTCTAATGCGTATTCTCTGGGCATATTGCCTACGATTTCCTCTTTTTATGCGGAAAGATTGCGCAAGCGGTGGATCGAGGCCAGTCCGGCGCGCCTCAGGGCTCGGGCATCGCGTGCGTCGCAGCCACGGCGAGACTGCGCCGGGCATCGCTCGGAACCACGACGTAATGCCGACGTTTTTCTGTTTCTGCTCGAAAAGGACCGCGGCGTGGATCCGTCCCAGTCAAATCGCTCCGCTCCGCTTCGCTACGATGCGAAAACCCGTGCGACGCTGCAGCAGGCGTTTAGGGAGGGGTGGCAATTGCTGAAGGAGCGTCAGCCGGCCCATAGCTGGGAAAAGCATAACGATCTGAAGCATGCGCTCTCGGAACGGTTGATGCTGCTGGCAGACCAGGGAGTCACCGACGCCGACGGACTTTTGCGCCGGGCTCTCGAAGGGCTCCTCGCGGGCGACGGCAAAGACAATCGCAAATCGCGCACGAAGGACGGCCTCGCCCGTGCGAAGCGCCTCAAGCCCCCGGTCGGCAAGACTCCCAAGCCACCGGTCTCGGCAAGATTCCGCCAGCGCCACTTGCCCTAGTTGGGGCCGGGCGTTCGCGCGCTTTGGGGCACGGAGCGTTCAAGTCTTTGACCCCAGGGGCACTACCGGGCGCCACTGCAGCACGGCATTCTCGATTGATTGATGCCCCGATTGATTGATGGCGCAGGCAGGGGTCGGAATGTCACGGTTGGCGCATTTTCCTGCCTTAAGACTAGGCAGCGCGGGCGCCCGTGACCCCGGCAAGGCAAAATTCCCATAGCTGTTGCCAAGGTGCCCTATGCGCCAACCATTGTTAGGCGTACCCTAAACGTTCCTTGCGAATCACTCTTTTGCAGTGCTGCATTGCAGTTGCGAAATAGCGCATTTGGCCGTCAGTCGTTAGGCCAATCCCGCATCACGAAGCATGAGACCTAAATGCGACATAAAGCAAAGCCTTACGGAAACTCGGCGAACCCGTCCGTACAACGTGGCTGGCTGAGGTCCTCAGGGTACGTGCTGTCGCACCCCTCTGTTTTGCATTGCAACATTTTTGCGTGAGGGCGTAATTCCAGGGTCTTAGGGAAGAAGAAGTTCAAGGGCGGTGATCGAGCAACTCTATTAGAGGACGCCTTCGATGCCGATGACACTCACCCTGACGCTTGCGGCAAGCTTGCTCTTGCCGGTTCAAGCGGTGCCTCAATCTTCCATTCCAGCGCACAAGCTGAAACTGATTTTGTGCAAGACCGAAGCGCAGGCTGTCGCTTTCGCGGCCAGCATGGCTAGTGGCAAGACCGAGCCCATAGCCGTCAACCTCGTGAACCAGGCCGACCGGAGTGAGGTCTGCGGCCGGTATATCGGCCGCGCCGTGGTCGAAACCGAGAAGACAGAGAATCACAGCGGCAGCCTGTTCATGCTTGCCGGGCTTCGCTTCGTCGAGGACGGGGCACTCGGTTGGACTGCGAGTTGGGTCGCTCCGTTCCAGGGCGCCCAATTAGAGCGGGGGGCCTGACATGCCAGTCGCTATGCCCACAGCGGTCGTTCTTATTGTCTGCAAGACCATTATGGCGGGCGCGCCGGACTCCAATGCGGCCTATACTGGATGGGAAGACCGGGTCTGGGCCACGGAGCATTCCATGATGGTGTGCCGGCGGCACGAGGTTCCGTTGCATGATCCTGCGGTCGATCAAGGCGCAGCGCCGCGACCGTTCACGCCCATGACCTGCTGGCGAACGGCTATGCAGCTTGGTCCCGCTTTCGACGCCTCGCACAAGAATTCTCCGTGGCGTTTTTGGCGTGCGGCCTGCCCGGTGCCGGTCATGCGCAAAAATCCAGACGGTACCGAAGACGTCATTGCCTGGAAGCTTCCGGAGTGCGGACATAAGGATACGGTGCGGTGTGATGTGGATGCCGAGATTTAGGTCCGAAAAGCCGAGCGACCTTTCGCAGTGGAGGACCTGACGATGCCGTTTTGGTCGAGGATCGCCACCGGCGTCGTGCTGACGCTCGCGCTGATCGGCTTTGCTGGTTTCAAGGCCTATTCGGAGAAGCTCGGTCCTCTCGTCCAGGAGCATGGCACCACCTTTTACAACGGTGAGGGTCCCGCGCAGGTGCCTGTTGCTTGTAAGCCGAAAAGCGAGATCCTTACCGCCATCGGTCAGGTCCGTGCCAAGTTCGATTATCTGACCGGCGCGGATCTCAAAGCCTTCGAGCAACGTGCCGCAGCGCGCAAGGGCCTGCCGCCGCTCAATGTCGAGGAGCTCTACATCATTACCGAAGACGAAAAGCTACGTGACGGACAGATGGTTCTGTTCATCGGCCTCAAGATGGACTGCGTCGCTACCGTGTTCGGTTTCCCCACGCGCGTCTATCATGACCTGGTGGGGAAGGCGGGGGCGACGTAAACTCCCGCGAGGATTGCAGGAGCGTCGCATCGTATGCCGCGGGCATTCCTTTGCGCCGATCCGAATCCGTGATCGCGCCTGGCTCCCGGCATAGAGTTACTCTCGACGTAAAGAGATCGACATGGCGGACTATCCTGCGCTGCCGGATGGAGAACTCGTCTACGCGGTGGGTGATATCCATGGCAGGGCGGATCTGCTCGCGCGGCTTTTGGCGCAAATCGAGGCCGATGCCGCGCGTGAAACTGCCGCTTCGAAACGGCTTGTCTTTGTCGGCGACTATGTCGATCGCGGCGCCGACAGCGCCGGCGTCGTGGAGATTCTGCTGACGCAACTGCCGCGGGGCTTCGTGGCGGATTTCCTCAAAGGCAATCATGAAGCGCTGCTGCTCGATTTTTTGACCGATGCCTCGCGCTTCGAGCATTGGCGCATCAACAGTGCCGAGACGACGATGTCGTCCTATGGCGTGAACGTGGAGAAACTGCACCGCATCGGCGCGGGACCAGAATTGTGGCGAGAGGCGTTTATTGTCGCTCTCCCCGAGGCGCATCGGCGTTTCTATGAGGGCCTGCAACTCAGCGTCACGCATGGCGATTATCATTTCGTCCATGCCGGCGTGTGGCCGGGGACGCCGCTCGAAGCGCAAGAAGAAGATGACCTTATCTGGATCCGCGAGCCGTTTCTTGAGTGGAAGAAGCCGTTTGGCAACGTCGTGGTGCACGGACACACGCCTGTGTCTGAGCCGGATAGGCGCCCAAATCGCATCGGCATCGATACCGGCGCGGTCTTCACCGGGCGGCTGACAGCCTTGAAACTAAAGGAGAGTTCGCAAGAATTCCTGCAGACCTAAGGTATCAGCCCTCTTGCGCTTCCGCGACATCCTTGAGGCGCTCGCTTAGACTGCTTCCGCCGCCTTGGCGACCGGAACGCTTGGCTCTGCGCGATGCGAAGCGCCGAATGAGTGACGTGCGGGGCTGGTCGGCTTCCTCATTCTCATCGTTCTGTGCCGCGGCCTCGTAATCGCCGGTGGCGGCTGCGGCGATTTCCTCCACATTGAAATTCGGCTCGTGGTCCACCGCCTGGGTCGATCCATTGCCGTTGAGGATGGGGTGCACGGATTCACGCTCAGCAGGTTCTTCGCCATAGGGGACGAGAGTCTCGGTCGTTTCGACGACAAAGTCTTCTTGTGCCTGCTGCTGCTCGCCGCGGGCAACCGCCAGTATTTGCCCTGCAAGCTTGTTGATCTCGTGGCGCAGCACCTCGTTCTCCTCGGCGCCGGCCTTGGTCTGTTCCAACTCTTCCTTCAGCCTGGAAAGCTCGACATTGAGGCGTCCGCTCTCCTTGAGCAGGCGGGCGTCGGATTTGAGCGCACCGCGCATCGGCAGGGTGCCGCCCTCAAGCGATCCGCGCAGGCGATCGATTTCCTCGCGCTGCCCGTTGACCGTGGCGCGCGCAACTTTCAGTACATCGGCCTGCGCATTCACGGTGTTGCGCAACTCGGTATTGGCGGTCTCAAGCTCGTTGATGACTTCCTTCGCGGTCTTGAGGCGACTGTCGAGATCGGGCAAGCGCCGCTTGATGGTCTGCTCGAGCACGCGCGTTGCGTTCTCTTTCTCTTGCAGCTGCGCCGTTGCCGCCGCGTGTTCATTCTTCAGAACCGAGATCTCGACGCGGCGCTTATTGGCGGTAATCAGCTCCCGCGCCGCTTTGTCCTTCGCCTTTTCCAGGGCGCCTTCGACACGGCGAAGCTCGACGGCAAACTCCGCGCGCAGCTGGTCCTTGTCGGCTTGAATCTCGGCAAGCGACATCGGCATCGTCGCCTCAAGCTTGCGCGTGGTGAGGCGGACGGCGCGGTTCCAAAGGGGAGGGGTGAGCATGAGCGCAAGCAGGCATCCCAGGAGAAAGCCGAGCGCCCCATAAATCGCCATGTCGATCATCGAAACAGCGCTCCCCGATCAAGCGCCCTACGCGCCACACGTCCGACGCTCACGGGCGGGCTAGGCGCACGTCCCTGTGCCGCGCGGCGCCTTCTCCGGTTCCTTAGCGCCAAACTAGAACGGATTCCAGGTCGGCTGCCGAGTATATTTCAAGTAGCCCACATTTGCGCCAAGTCTGAGGCCGACGCCCGAGCGGATGGGCGCGAGTACAACGTCGTCGCGGGTGAGGAAGGTAATGCCAACCCCCCCGATGAAATAGGCCGATCCGTCCAAACCGGCATAGGTGGCGAAAAGCTCGCCGGGGCTGCGAAGATTGTAGACGAGCACCATGGTCTTGGAGCCTTCGGCGCCAAAATCGTAGCCAATAGAAGGTCCCTGCCAATAGATGCGATGGTCGCCGGCATCCTTGGTGTAGAGCGTGCCCTCGCCATAGCGCAGTCCGGCGATAAAGGCGCCGCCCGCTTCCTCACCCAGGATGTAGCCGTTCGGCCGGCCGGCGCGCTGGAAGGCGTATTCAACGATGCGGGCAAAGCCCATCGAGACACTTCCGAAGAAACGATGCCCCTTCTCCTTGATCTCATCCATGGAGTAGGTGCCCTGATCCTTGGCCTCGGGCGGGACATAGGGCTCCTGCGCGTTCGGGCCCGGGGTATAAGGCTCGCCTGGGCCGCTGGGATCTGAGGGTGGCGCGCCATATTGGTCTTCACCGGGAGGTGGCCCAGGGGGCGCGCCTTGAAGGGGTGCGCCTTGGGGAGGTGCACCTTGGGGCTGCACCGCATGCGGCCGGTATGGGTCCGGCTGCGGCGAGATCACCATCGGGCCCTCAGCCTGTGCAAGCCGCATCATGCTTGGCTGCGCCGTGAGACTGTCGGCCGAGGCGGCCGCCGAAGCGCAAAGAGCCAAGATCGCGGCAAGCGCGGCAAGGCTCGGAATTCTCAAATGCATAGTGCCCCCTCAAGGCCGCATCCGGGCGTGCCAACCCGACTCGGTTGAGACCGTTCATGATTTGCTCAAACTGTTACCAAACTGTGGCTCGGTAGCGGGGGGTTAATGTCGGCGCGGAGGGGCTACGCGGTCAGGTGGGCGACGTCGCCGGTCGCCTTCTCTACGGCCCGGTCGAAGCCTCCCGGCCGCCCCAGGCGATAAAGCTTGGATTGCGCAGAGCCATATTGGTCTTGCCGTAGCTTAGAGGTTCTCCTTTAGTATCAAGCACTTCACCGCCAGCAGCTTCCAGGACGGCTTGTCCTGCTGCAGTATCCCACTCCATCGTCGGCGCCAGTCGCGGATAAACGTCGGCGGCACCCCGCGCGATCTCCAGGAACTTCACGGAAGAGCCGGCGCTCGCGCGCTCCGCGATGTTGAGCGTCGCGAGGAAAGCCTCGGTGTCGGGATCGAGATGCGAGCGGCTGACAAGGGCGGTGAGGCTAAGCGGATTCGGACTGCGAACCTGCAGCTTCTTCTGGGCAAGCTCCGACAAAACGGCGCCGGTCGCGCTCGGCGCAAGCTCGGCCTCGATTGCGCTGCCTTCCGCAACGGTGACAGCGAGGAGTGCGCGGGCGGGCGCATAGACGAGGCCGAATACAGCACGCCCGTCCGCGATCAAGGCGACGTTGACGGTGAAATCACTGCGCTGCTTGATAAATTCCTTGGTGCCATCGAGAGGATCGACAAGGAAGAAGCAGGCGGGCAGCGGTGCGTCACAGTCGGGGTTTGATTCCTCGGACACGACAGGAATGTTGGGCGCAAGCTCCGCAAGAACAGGAAGTACGATGGCCTCGGCGTCCCGGTCGGCGCGCGTCACAGGGCTGTTGTCGGCCTTAAACTCGACCTCGGGTCCGCGCCCGTAATGCTGCATCATGGCCTCACCGGCGCGGGCAGCGGCGTCTGTCAGCAGGGTCGCGGCGCGTGCAAAGTCGAAATCGACTGAGTTTCCTATCGCGGAGGTTGTTTCCTTCGGGCCTGACAAGGCACAATGCTCCTTCAGAGTTGATTCGTGTTGCGCGCCTCGGGAAAATCCGGATTTCGCGCGCGACCTCCTGTAACAGACATTTTGAAATGGGCCACGTCATCTCCGCTTTGCGGCGGAAGCGAAGGAGGAGGTCATGACCGAGCCGACGGCAATCGGTGCTCTCGATCTTGCGGCCCTTGTCTCGAGCCGTATCTGCCATGACGTGATCAATCCCGTCAGCGCCATCACCAATGGCTTGGAGATGCTGGACGAGGAGCAGGACGCGGCCATGCGCGAGGCCGCCATGGATTTGATCCGCAAAAGCGCCCGCCAGGCGACGGTCAGGCTGCAATTCGCGCGACTGGCCTTCGGGGCCGCGGGATCGGCCGGTGCGGAAATCGACTTAAGGGACGCGGAAAAAGTGGCGCGGGACTTCGTTCAAGTCATCAAGCATACGCTGACCTGGCAGGGGCCGGCGGTGACCTTGCCGAAGAACAAAGTGAAGCTTCTGCTCAATATGGTCGCACTGGGGGTGATCGCGCTGCCGCGCGGAGGTAATATTGACGTGGAAATCAGCGGAAATCCGCCAGATGTGGCCTTTACGATCGTGGCAAAAGGCCAGGGAGCCAAGCTCAACGAGCACGTTACGGGACTTCTGACCGGTGGGGACGGCGGGGATATCAATCCCCACTCAATCCAACCCTATTACGCGGGCTGCGTGGCAAGTGCGGCTGGCATGCCGGTTTCGGTCGATCTCCGCGATGGAGAGGTGGAGATGAGGGCGGGCTAAAAGTCCCGTCCGACCTCTGCTGGTCAACGAAACGTAAACGACCGGTTGCTGCCTCTCCTTGATCTGTCGCAGCTCTTACATCTCAAGCGCGCAGACTCGGCCCTGGAACGCATCAAAAGTACGATCCTGACGGTCGTGGTCATGCAGGTCGGGGCGCATCGGTTCGGCGTGCTTGTGGACAGCGTGTTCCGCACTGAGGAAATCGTGGTGAAGCCGCTCTCCAATTTGCTGCGGCACGTCAACATGTTCTCCGGCACGACCATTCTC
>NZ_JBPCOU010000088.1:0-32544 GCF_050999895.1 Methyloceanibacter sp.
ATTCCGCGCCGGCTCTTCTTTCCTCCCTCCTCCCCCGCCTCTCTCTGTTCTTGTCATGCCCGCGAAGGCGGGCATCCAGTAACCACCGCCCCATCGTTGTCTTACTCCTGTCCTCGTCATGCCCGGCCTTGTGCGGGCATCCACGATTTGCGTCAGGCGGTGATACCCCCTAAGCGGCCCGCGCCTTCGCGGCTTCGCCGTTGAACATCAGGCCGTCCTTGCCGGCGGTGACATTGACGGTATCGCCGTCTTTCACTTTGCCTTGCAGGATCATCTCGGCGAGCGGGTCTTGCACGAATTTCTGGATCACGCGCTTCAAGGGCCTGGCGCCATAGGCCGGGTCGTAGCCCTTCGCGCCCAGCCACTCCTTAGCCTTGTCGTCGAGATTGAGCATGATCTTGCGATCCGCGAGCAGACTTTGCAGGCGGCGAAGCTGGATGTCGACGATGCGCGTCATCTGATCGCGCTTCAGGCGATGGAACAGGATGATCTCGTCGATGCGGTTCAGGAACTCCGGGCGGAAATGGCCGCGCACGACCTCCATCACCTCTCCGCGCACGGCATCGGAGTCCTCGCCCTCGGCCTGATTGACGAGATATTCCGAGCCGAGATTGGACGTCATGATGATGAGCGTGTTGCGGAAGTCGACGGTGCGGCCCTGCCCGTCGGTCAACCGGCCGTCGTCAAGCACCTGGAGCAGGACGTTGAACACGTCCGGATGCGCCTTCTCGATCTCGTCGAACAGAATGACCTGATAGGGCCGGCGCCGCACGGCCTCGGTCAGCGCGCCGCCCTCTTCATAGCCGACATAGCCGGGAGGCGCGCCGATCAGCCGCGCGACGGAATGCTTCTCCATATATTCGCTCATGTCGATGCGGATCATGGCGTGCTCGTCGTCGAACAGGAACTCGGCGAGCGCACGCGACAGCTCGGTCTTGCCGACGCCGGTCGGGCCTAAGAACATGAACGAGCCCATCGGCCGGTTAGGATCCTGTAGCCCTGCGCGGCTGCGGCGCACGGCGGTCGCGACCGCATGCACGGCCTCGTCCTGGCCGACGACGCGGCGGATGATGTTCTCTTCCATCTGGAGCAGCTTCTCGCGCTCGCCTTCCAGCATCTTGTCGACCGGGATGCCGGTCCAGCGCGACACGATCTGCGCGATGAGGTCCGGCGTGACGACCTCCTGCGCCATCGCCCCGCCCTGATCCTCGGCCTCCTCCATGTCCTTCAGCTTCTTCTCGAGATCCGGGATCACCCCGTAGGCAAGCTCGCCGGCCTTGGCGAGATCGCCCTTGCGCTGCGCCTGCTCGAGCTCGATGCGCGCGGCGTCGAGATGCTCCTTCAGCTTCTGCGCGGAATTGAGCTTCTGCTTCTCGTCCTGCCAGCTCTGCGAGAGCACTTGCGCCTTCGCCTCGAGATTGCCGAGCTCCTTGTCGAGGCGCTCCAGCCGCTCCTGCGAGGCCTTGTCGGCCTCTTTGCGCAGCGCCTCGCGCTCAATGCGAAGTTGCATGATGCGGCGGTCGAGCTCGTCCAGCGCCTCGGGCTTGGAATCGATCTGCATGCGGAGCCTAGATGCCGCCTCGTCGACGAGGTCGATCGCCTTGTCGGGCAGGAAGCGGTCGGTGATGTAGCGGTTGGAAAGCACGGCCGCGGAGACGAGCGCGGCATCGGAGATGCGCACGCCGTGATGCAACTCGTATTTCTCTTTCAGCCCGCGCAGGATGGAGATGGTGTCCTCGACCGACGGCTCGGGCACGAAGATGGGCTGGAAGCGCCTGGCGAGCGCCGCGTCCTTCTCCACATGCTTGCGGTATTCGTCGAGCGTGGTGGCGCCGACGCAATGAAGCTCGCCGCGCGCGAGAGCCGGCTTGAGCAGGTTGGAGGCGTCCATCGCGCCGTCGGCCTTGCCGGCGCCGACCAATGTGTGCATCTCGTCGATGAAGAGGATGATCTGCCCGCCGGCGGACTGCACCTCGGAGAGCACCGATTTCAGCCGCTCCTCGAACTCGCCGCGATATTTCGCGCCGGCGATGAGCGAGCCCATGTCGAGCGCCAGCACCTTCTTGTCTTTCAGGCTCTCGGGCACGTCGCCCTTCACGATGCGATAGGCGAGGCCTTCCGCGATGGCCGTCTTGCCGACGCCGGGCTCGCCGATCAGCACGGGATTGTTCTTGGTGCGCCGCGACAGGACCTGGATCGTGCGGCGAATTTCCTCGTCGCGCCCGATCACGGGGTCGAGCTGGCCCTTGGCCGCAGCCTCGGTGAAGTCGCGCGTATAGCGCTTGAGCGCGTCATAGGCCTGCTCGGCGGACGCGCTGTCCGCGGTGCGGCCTTTGCGCAAATCGTTGATGGCGGCGTCGAGCGAGGATTGCGTGACGCCGGTATCGGCCAGAATGCGCTTCGCGTCCGCTTCCTTGGATTGCGTCAGCGCTTGCAGCACGCGCTCCACGGTGACGAAGCTGTCGCCTGCCTTGGTCGCGATCTGCTCGGCTGCATCGAGCACCCGCTGCGTCGCCGGCGCCATATAGACCTGGCTCGAGCCGCCGCTCACCTTGGGCAGCTTGCCGAGCGCGGCCTCGGTCGCCTCCAGCGCCTTTTTCGGCTGCCCGCCCGCGCGCGTGATGAGGCCCGCGGCGAGGCCTTCCGGGTCGTCGAGCAGCACCTTCAGGAGATGTTCGGGCGTGATCTGCGGGTTACCCTCGCGGTTGGCGAGCGTCTGCGCCGACTGCAGGAACCCTTTCAGACGATCGGACAGTTTCTCGAAATCCATAGGTCTCCCTTCTGGCACGCCGGATGTACGGGTCGGGTCCAACGCCGACCGCGAGGCCGAGGCGGCATGAATATACGCGCGCTCCTTTAACGCAGATATAGCGCCATGGAGACCAGGAAAAAAAACCTAAATCAAACCTTAGCGATTCTCAGGCCGGGAGCGTCGAGAAGAACCTGGATGTGCGGTAAGACCAAGCTGTGAGGATCGTCAGCTCACCGGATCGGCGCCTTCGTCGGCCGCCTGCGGCTCCGGCTGTTCGGCGCCGTTACCGTTGCCTTCACGCGACGGTACGCCATTGGAGACCTGACGCCGTGGCTGGTCACGCCCTTGATCGCGTCCCTGGCTACGGCCCTCAATGCGATTTTCGCCGCCGCGAGCTTCGTTGCGATTCTCCCCGCCACGACCTTCGTTGCGATTCTCCCTGCCACGACTTTCGCTCCGGTTCTCGCCGCCGCGGCTTTCGTTGCGATTCTCGCCGCCACGGCTTTCATTCCGATTTTCCCCGCTCCGGTTCTCACCGCGGCCTTCACCGCCGCTCGCCTGCGTGTTGGGCGGCCCTGTCTCGTCGTCATCGCTATCGTCGTAGTCGCTGCCGTCGCTCCAGCGCGGCCGGAAGCTGCCGCCGTTCGAGCCGTCATTCGGCTGGTTGCCGTTCGGTCCGAGCTGGGCCTGGGCCGCCATGATGATGCGATTATAATGCTCGGCGTATTGGAGATAGCTCTCCGCCGTGATCAGATCCCCCGAAGAGAGCGCGTCCCGTGCGAGCGAGGTGTACTTCTCGGCGATATGCGCCGCGGTCCCGCGGATCTTTACGTCGGGCCCGTTCGACTCGAAACTCCGCGCGAGTGTATTCTGAGGCTTACGGCCGCGGCCGCGCCCCCTGCGATTCTGCTGTGGTCCTTGCCTCATAGACTTCTATTCAACCCTTATTAGCGGCGACGCCGCATTTTCTTCCCTGCACTAAGGCAGATCCCGCCTGCGTCTTCACGCAGTCCGTACCCGGAGAGCCGGATCAGCCCACCAAACCGTCTGTAAAAAACGTTGTCGTTGCCTGTCTTGGATCTATCTCCGGCGCAACGCGCTCGGTATCGCTAGCGCCAGCCAACCTCAATCTCGATGGGCGGTTGAGCGTCTCCTGAACGTCCCGAGAGGCACGCCGACCTTCAATCGAGATTCACGAGATATCCGCTCTTGTTGCCTTTGCAACCGGCCGCGCGTGTCAACGCCAAGGCCGAGAAATATCAATTCCCTAGGCTAAAGCTAACCCGTCACTCCCGATTTTCCAAGCCCTTTTTTGGCATGCGGCACCATGTTCCGGGCTTGGTTACGAGGACGCTACGATGCAGCGGGGAAGTCCCGCGAGGTCCCGCCGGGCACAATTATCGTGGTCCACATCCAGGCCGTGAGCGCGGAAGAGCGCGGGCACGGCATCCGCCTGCTCCGACCCGATCTCGACGATGAGTTTGCCGCCCTTTTGCAGCACCGAGCCCGCCCGCGCGGCGATCTGCCGGTAGGCGTCAAGACCGTCCTCGCCACCGTCCAGAGCCATGAAGGGATCATGGTCGCGCACCTCTGGCGCAAGGGCCGCAATCTCCGCCGTTTCAATATAAGGCGGGTTGGCGAGGATCATATCGCAGGCACCATCGCCGATACCCGCAAGCCAATCTCCGGCCACGAACTGCGCGCGGTCCGCAACGCCAAGGCGCTGCGCATTCTCCCTTGCCAACGCGAGCGCGGCCGCGCTGCGATCGACCCCAATCCCGATTGCGCGGGGCAACTCGGCCAGAAGCGTGATGAGAATGCAGCCGGTCCCCGTTCCAAGGTCCATAAGACGGAGTGCCCTATTCCGCGGTCCGCCCACATCGACGACCGCCAGCGCCGCCTCGATCAGGGTTTCGGTGTCAGGCCGGGGATCCAGAGTATCGTCGTTGATAACAAAGCTGCGGCCGTAGAACTCCCTCAGCCCGACGAGGCGGGACACCGGCACGCCGCGCAGCCGGCTCTCCACCAAGGCGCCGAAGCGCGTCATCAATTCGGGCGCAAGCGCCTGGTCCGGCCGCGCCACGAAGGTCTCATGGTCGATAACGGCGGCATGACAAAGAAGCAGCCGCGCGTCGAGTTCCGGCCTCGCGATTCCCGACTGACGCATCAGACCGGCGGCCGCCATCCACGCTTTTGCCAGAGTCTGCCCGGCGCCTGCGATCTCACCCATGCGCCTCTTCCTGCATCTCCGCGAGTTGGCTCGACTGATAGTCGGTGATGAGCGCATCGATAATCTCGTCGAGGCCCTCGCCTTCGAGCACGAGGTCGAGCTTGTGCAGGGTGAGTCCGATACGATGATCCGTGACCCGTCCTTGCGGGAAATTATAGGTGCGAATGCGCTGAGAACGATCGCCGCTCCCGATCTGGCTGCGGCGATTCTGTGCCCGCTCCGCATCGAGCTTCGCGCGCTCCATGTCGTAAAGGCGCGAACGCAGCACCGTCATGGCCTTCGCCCTATTCTTATGCTGCGATTTCTCGTCCTGCTGGATGACGACGAGGCACGAGGGGATATGCGTGATTCTGACCGCGCTGTCGGTCGTGTTCACCGACTGTCCGCCGGGACCGCTCGCGCGGTACACATCGATCCGAAGGTCCTTGTCCTCGATTTTAACGTCGACCTCTTCGGCCTCGGGAAGCACGGCGACCGTTGCGGCCGAAGTATGAATGCGGCCTTGCGCCTCGGTGTCGGGCACCCGCTGCACGCGGTGCACGCCGGACTCGAATTTCAGCCGCGCGAACACGCCCTTGCCCGTGATGTTGGCGATGATTTCCTTGTAACCGCCTGTCGCGGACTCGCTTGCGGAAAGAACGCTGACCTTCCAGCCATGCTGATCGGCATAGCGCTGATACATGCGGAACAGATCGGCGGCAAAGAGCGCTGCCTCGTCACCTCCCGTTCCGGCGCGAACTTCCAATATCGCGCTCTTCTCGTCGGCGGAGTCCTTGGGCAGCAACTGCACCGTCAGGCGGTGCTCCAGTTCCTCGATCTGCGAATCGAGGACCTCGACTTCCTCCTCGGCAAGCGCGTTCATCGCGGCATCCGAGGCAGGGTCGTTGATGAGCTGCTCTAAATCTTTCCGCTCGCGCTTGGCTTTCCGGAGCGCGGCGATGGTCGCGACGAGGGGAGCGAGATCGGCGAACTCCCGCGACAGGCGCACATAGGTTTCCTGGTCGGGGCCGGTCGAGAGCATGCCTTGCACCGTCTCCCAACGGGCGACAAGCTTATCGAGCTTTTCAGCGGGAATCGTGCTCATGACGAAGGGGCTAGCAGCCTATAAGGGGCTTGGAAGCCGGTCGGCCTTACGGCTGCGCGGATCGTCTGGATCGAGCACGCGATCGGAAGCCTCCGGTGATTTGGATCCTGACGGCGAGGGCGTCGGCGGACTAGAGGAGTCGCCGAGCGCCAGCCATAGCCCAAATATGGCTGCGGAAATAGTGAGCGCCACCACGCCCCACTTCAGGAGGCCCCGCCGCGGCGGCTTTGCATCCGGCGCCACGGGAGCGGGCACTTGCGGCTTTTCCGCCTTCATCGGCGTCGGTGCAGGCGCGGGCTGGGCGCCGTTGGAATAAGGCGGAAAGGATTCAGCCCCCGGCTGGCGCGGCGGGCGCGGACGCGACTGCTGCTGTGGCGGCGGCGCGTATTGCTGCCCCGGCTGAGGCTGTGGCGGATAAGGCTGTCCCGGACGCAGCGGCTGCGCTTGAGGCTGGCCCGGGCGCGGCTGCACTGGGGATTGCGGCAGCGGCGATTGCGGCCGCCCGGGGAATTGTTGCGGCGGATAGGATTGTCCCGGAGAAGTCTGCGCCGGCTGATTTTGCGGCGGCCGCGCCTGAGGCGGCCGCGGTTGCTCGCGGCGGTCGGGCACCAACGGCTGCGGCTCGGGCCAGGGCGGAGGCTCCGGAGCGGAGGTCGGAAAGGGAGCGAACGGTTCGGCACTCTCGGGGAATTCGAAATCGACCGTTTCCGAACGGGGCATCACGGGAAGATCCGGGCCGCCGGGAGGCTGCAACTCGACGATGCCCGCTTCCACCTGCGCGTAGATGCGCCGGAGCAGAGGACGGACATCAAGATTGAGAAGCTCGCCATAGCCATTGATGACGCGGCAGGTCTCGGTCCAGGGAGGCAGGGCGTAAAGCGCGCCCTGCTCGAGCGCCTGCACGACGTCAACGCGGGTGCCAAGCGCTCCCGCGAGATCGTTCTCTGACAAATTGCTCGCGGCCCGAAGGTCGCGAAACAGCTCTGCCACCTCAGCATCGTAGCTGGCTGGCATTTCCTTAATCCCGTGAATATGCAAGCGCCGCCTGTCGGGAGCGTCCGGAGGCGGGCATCCAACGATCGTGCCCTAAGACAAGCTCATCGAATGGGACTTTGCAAGCCTTCGGGCGGGCTCCGCCCGGAGTCGCGGTGGTGCGTGTCATATTTGCACGCCTTTCTCCGCCGCAAAGAGCTTTAGGTCCGCGCGCAGGGACGTGCAATCTTTATTCAAAAGCTCGTCGAGCTTACCCTTAAGCTGCGCGGCATCGAGCGAGAGGATCATGGCTTTCACCGGCCCCACAGAGGCCGGGGCCATAGAAATCGAGCGAAAGCCGAGGCCGATAAGCGTCATCGCCTCCAACGGCTTGCCGGCCATTTCTCCGCAAAGCGTTAGAGGCTTGTCATGCTTCTGCGCGGCCGCGACAATCATCGCAAGCGCCCTCAGCCCCGCCGGATTGAGGGAATCGAAGCGGTCGGCGACGCGCACATTGCCCCGGTCCGCCGCGAACAGGAATTGCATCAAATCGTTCGAGCCCACGGATGCGAAATCGGCCGCCTGGAAAAGCGGATCGAGCTGCCACAACAACGACGGCACCTCGACCATGGCGCCGACCAGCAGGCGCTTCGGCTCCGGGCGGCCATGCTGTTTGAGGAGCCCGACTTCCCGATCGATCAAGGCGCGCGCTTGCCTGAACTCGCTGACGTCGGCGATCATCGGCAACATGATGCGCAGCTCACGCCCATGCGCGGCTCTGAGCAGCGCTCGCATCTGCGTGCGGAATAAAGCCGGGCGATCCAGCGCCATGCGGATGGCACGCCAACCGATCGCTGGATTCTCCTCCTTGCCCGCACGGAAATAGGGCAGCACTTTATCGCCCCCCACATCGAGGGAGCGGAACACGACAGGGCGATCGCCGGCGGAATCGAGAATCGACTTGTAGAGACGCGTCTGCTGCTCCAGCCGCGGAAAGGTCGCCGCGATCATGAATTGCAGCTCGGTGCGGAAGAGCCCGATGCCGTCGGCGCCCGACTGATTGAGATGCGGCAGATCGAACAGGAGCCCGGCATTGATGTGCAGGCCTACCCGCTCGCCATCCAAGGTCTCCGCCGGCAATGTCCGCAAGGCGCCGTATTGCGCCTGGCGCCGCGCGCGGAAGCGGACCTTGTCGGAATAGGCATCGACAAGTTCCTGCGTCGGCCGGATATGCAGCTCGCCCGCCTCGGCGTCGACGATCGCGGGATCGCCGGATTCAACCTCCTCCACCACGCCTTTCACCTGGCTGAGCGCCACGATGCCGAGGGCGCGCGCGACGATGGCCACGTGGCTTGTCGCACCGGCCTCCTCGAGCACAAGGGCGCGAAGGCGCTGACGGTCATAATCGAGGAGCTCGGCCGGACCCATGGTACGGGCTACAAGAATTGTGTCCTGGGGCAGGTTCCCGGTCGCGGCCGTGCCGAACTCGCCCGAAAGGAGCCGCAACAGGCGATTGGAGAGATCGTCGATATCGTGCAGGCGCTCGCGGGAATACATGTCGGTCTGCCGCAGCATGCGCGCGCGGGTATCGTTGCGGACGCGCTGCACGGCGGCTTCCGCGGTCAGGCCGGTGAGCAGCGCCTCGTCCAGACGCCGCCGCCAGCCATGATCGTGAGCGAACATGCGGAACGCTTCCAGCACCTCGCGATGCTCGCCGGCGCGCGCCATGTCGCCGCGATCGAGCATGCCGTCGATCATGCCGGTCAGCTCCTCGATGGCCTGCGACAGGCGCCGCCGCTCGAGCTCGACATCGTCTGAGATCAGCTTCGTCACGACGATACGCGGCTCATGCAGCACCACATGACCGAGCGCGACGCCTTCTGAGATGGACAGGCCGGTGAAGCGGATGCCGGCTTCCCGCCGCGCCTCCCCGCCGACATCGTCGCTGACGGTGAAGCCGCCCGACGCCAGCATCTCGGCGAGCACCATCGCCGTGGTTTGTAGCGCCTCGACTTCTTCGTCGCTGTAATGCCGCTGCGTGCGGTTCTGCACGGTAAGGACGCCGATGGTGTGACCGCCGCGCAGGATCGGCACGCCGAGAAAGGCGTGGTAGATTTCTTCGCCCGTTTCCGGCCGGTAGGAGAAGGCCGGATGCGTTTGCGCCTCGGCGAACTGCATCGGCTCCGCCTGCTCGGCGATCATGCCGACAAGGCCCTCGCCGCGCTTCAGATGCGTGTTGTGCACGGCCTCGTGCTTAAGACCTTCGGTGGCGAACAGCTCCAGCGATCCGTCGCGCCGGCGCAGATAGAGCGAGCACACCTCAGCGACCATATTCGAGGCGATCAGGACCACGACCCGGTCCAGCCGAATCTGCGCGCTCTCCCGTCCCGCCATCACTTCGCGAAGGCGGCGGAGCAATTGTCTTGGAGCGCCTACCGGGGTGGGCATGGCACCAATCCTCGCCAGCGGCTCGAACGCCGATCAAGCTGCATGAATGACGTCGGATGAGCCGGCTAAGGCCGCTCGCGGCTGTCCAAACCGAACAAGGAATGCAGCGTCCTTACCGCGAGTTCGGCATAGGCCGCATCGATCAAGACGCTGATTTTGATCTCTGATGTCGAGATTGCCTCGATATTGATGCCCTTTTCGGCCAGCGCGCTGAACATTTGCGCCGCCACACCGGCATGACTGCGCATACCGACGCCGATCGCCGATACCTTGGCGATGTCGGTCGAGCCGCGCAAGTCAAAATACCCAATGCGATCCTGGGCTTTTCTCAAGACCTCCAAGGCCCGATCGAGGTCCGAGCCTTGGACGGTGAAGGTGAGGTCCGTGTAGCCGTCTTCGGACACGTTCTGCACGATCATGTCGACATTGATATTGGCGCTGGCCAACGGCCCGAAGACCTGCGCCGCGACGCCCGGCTTGTCCGCGATCTTCAGAAGGGTGACCTTGGCTTCATCCCGCGCATAAGCGATCCCGCTGACGACATTTTGCTCCACGATCTCATCCTCATGGCAAACAAGTGTACCCAGTCCTTCCACGCCATGCTCCGGCGGCTGCCCGCCGTAACCTGGATGATCGAAGCTCGAACGCACAAGCACGCGCACGCCGCGCTGCATGGCAAGCTCGACCGAGCGCGTCTGCAAGACCTTGGCGCCAAGGGAGGCCATTTCCAGCATCTCTTCGTAGGAGATCCTGTCAAGGCGATGCGCCCGGGGCACGATCTTGGGGTCGGTGGTGTAGACGCCATCGACATCAGTATAGATGTCGCAACGTTCCGCCTGGAGCGCCGCTCCCAGCGCCACGGCGCTGGTGTCGGAGCCGCCGCGGCCGAGCGTACTGATGCGATTTTCCGGCGCGATGCCCTGAAAGCCGGCAACGACCGCAACCTCGCCGCCATTGAGCCGCCCCTTCAGCTCCTCGACATCGATGCCGATGATTCGCGCGGCGCGATGGGCGCTGTCGGTGCGCAGCGGAATTTGCCAGCCCTGCCAGGAGCGGGCTTTGACGCCCATGGCCTGAAGCACGATGGCGAGAAGCCCTGATGTGACCTGCTCGCCGGAGGAGACCACGGCGTCATATTCGCGGCCGTCATAATGCGCGGACGCGTCCTCGCCGTTCTGCTGGCGCTCTTCGTAGCCCCAAGCCTCCTCCACCCAGCCGACAAGCTGGTTGGTTTGCCCCGCCATGGCCGAGACCACGACGGCACAGGCGTGGCCCGCCTCGACCTCGCGCTTCACATGCAGCGCGGCGTTGCGGATGCGCTCGAGATCGGCGACCGACGTACCGCCGAATTTCAGGACTAAGAGGGCCACTTTCCCATCCGGGTCACAGCGTCATCCTTAAGCGCTGAGCCTGTCCCAGCAATAAGAGAGCCGGCCCCGAGGGGGGCCGGCCGATGGCCCTTCATACTGATTGAAAACCGGGGCTGCAACCTGGCTTCACCTGGCTTCGGTCGTCGGTCGCCTTGACAGGCTAGGAGCGGGAGGAGACCTATAGGCCATGACCCCCCGCCCTAGCAGTTCGACGACACTCGATGCCGAGGAGGTCAGACGTTTCGAGCGGCTAGCGAGCGATTGGTGGGACACCAAGGGGCCCTTCAAGCCGCTCCATCGCATCAACCCAGTCCGCCTCACCTATATTCGCGACCAGCTCTGCAAGCGCTTCGGCCGCGACAAGACCCAGGCCGCGAGCCTCAAAGGCCTGAGAATTCTGGATATTGGCTGTGGCGGCGGCCTCGTCTGCGAACCCTTGGCACGGCTCGGCGCCGACATCACCGGCATTGACCCCGCCGAGGAGAGCATCAAGGGGGCCAGAATTCACGCCGAAGGGGGCGGGATCGCCATCCGCTACGAGGCGGTCACCGCAGAAAACATGGCCGCGCGCGGCGAGGCCTTTGACGCGGTCATGCTGCTGGAGGTGGTGGAGCACGTCCCTGACGTTCCCGCCTTCATTCGCGGCGTGGCACCTTTAGTGGGGCCAGGCGGCGTGCTGATCCTCTCCACCCTCAACCGCACCTTGAAGGCTTATGCGCTGGCCATTGTCGGCGCCGAGTTGATCTTGCGCTGGATTCCCGCCGGCACCCATCAATGGGAGCGCTTCGTGACGCCGCAGGAGTTGAGCGCGGCCCTGCGAAGCGCGGGCCTCACGCCCAGCGACACGACCGGCATGGTCTACAACCCGCTCACCGATATTTGGCGGCTCTCGTCCGACACCGACGTGAACTACTTCACGACGGCGATGCGGGCTTAATAGCCCCGGCGGCGGTAGCGCTTCTGCTGGTAGCTAGGGGCCTGATAATAGCCCTGCGGGCCATTGTAGTAAGGTCGCGCCTGCCCAAAAAAGCCCCGCCGCCAGCGGCGCCGGTCGGCATAGGGCTGATCCGGCGTGAACCAGGGTTGCGTTTGGCTGGGATAGCGCTGCTCGGTCTTGGCGATTTTGGCTTCACCGCCGGGCGTCTCGCCCTCCAGCACGACCTTGACATTCTCCATCCCGGTATCCTTCACCAGCGTGTAAAGCGTCTCCGCGTTCTTCGGCGACAGGCGCACGCAACCATGCGAGGCGGCCGTGCCCAGCCGCTTGGTTTCATGGGTGCCGTGGATGGCATGGCCCTTCTTCGTGAAGAAGATGGCGTGAGGCATGGGCGCATTGTCCCATTGCTTGCTGTACCAGATCTTATTCATTGAGCTGACAGTGTAGCTGCCTGACGGCGTGGAATAGCCGCGGATACCGGTAGAGACGGGCCACGCATATTGCTCCACGCCATCGACAAAGACCGTCATATTCTGGTTTTCTTTGTCGATGGTGATGACGACATCGGACTTTGGTTTAGCCGGCTCTTCTTCCGTCGCCTCGGCTTCTGCATTGGAAGCGGGCGCCGGAGCGTCCTTTGGCGCAGCCTCGGATGCCGCGTCGGGGACCGCCTGCGTCGATTCGGTCGCGCCAGGATAGACCGGCTGCGGTTGCGACGAAGATGCGGGCTCAGCCTGCACACTCGCAGAAAAGGCAAGCATGGCGGCAAAAACCAGGGCTGCAATCAGCCCATGCTGAATCCCGAACGGACGGCGAAGAGTCGTGAGAGGCATGAAATCTTTCCCTAGGTTGCACAGAACCAATACCCGGCAGCTCATAATTATAAACGCTTCAAGGCGGTAACAGGGCACCACGTTAAGTTGTAGCAGGCGTGTCCCAACAAGACCTTACGTCGTGGCGGTTTTTCCCGACGTTCTGACGGTGGCGGGGGGAGTGCCCACGACCTCCACCTCGAATTCGCGTCCATGACGCAGCGCCGGAATGCGGACCCGTGCCGCCTCGCTCTCGGACAGATCAATATCGGCGAAGATCACGCCGGGATCCTCGCCGGCTTCGGCCAGAACCTCGCCCCAGGGCGACACGATCATGCTGTGGCCATAGGTGCTGCGGCCATTCTCGTGCGGCCCGCCTTGGGACGCGGCAACGATGAAGGCGCCCGTCTCGATCGCCCGGGCGCGCACCAGCACGCGCCAATGCGCCTCGCCGGTCTGCCGCGTGAAGGCCGAGGGAATGGCAATGAGCTGGGCGCCTGCCGTGGCGAGCGCCCGGTACAGCGCCGGGAAGCGGAGATCGTAGCAGATGGTCAAGCCCAGGCGCCCCATGGGCAGATCGACCACGACCGCCTTCGTCCCTGGCGCATAGTTGCGGGACTCGCGATAGGTCTCGCCATTGGCCAGATCGACGTCGAACATATGCAGCTTGTCGTAACGCGCCGCGATCTCACCGTCGGGCCCGATCACATACGAGCGGTTGGCGAGGCGGGTCGCATCGACCTTGGTGGCCAGCGAGCCGATATGCAGCCAGAGGCCGAGTTCCTTGGCCAGCGCCCGGAACCGCCTGAGCGGCGCGCTTTCCTCCTCGGTTTCGGCGAGCGCGAGCACGCGCTCGCGCTGCAATTCCATGAACGAGGTATTCTCCGGCGTCTGCACATAGTCCGCGCCCAAATCAGCGGTGCGCCTGATGAGAGCCTCAGCCTGGGTAAGGTTCGGCGCGACCGAACGGCCGCAGCGGAGCTGGACCAGCGCCACGCGAAACCGCTCGCTAGAAGCTTTGCTCATGACTCGGTTTCGACGTCGTCTGGTTCGCTGGCAAGCCAAGCATCGAGCCGGCCTTGGCGATTGAGCTCGGCAAGTTCCGTGTAACCGCCGACATGGGTACCGTCGATGAAGATTTGCGGCACGGTCCTCACGCCGCCCGCGCGGTCGATCATCTCGGCGCGCTTCGGCGGATCGGCATCGACCATGATCTCCTCGAAATGGTGGCCTTTGGTGCGCAAGAGCTGCTTCGCGGCCCGGCAATAACCGCACCATTCGGTGGTGTAGAGGAGAATACGCGTCATAAGTTCAAGCCCTTGCTCATCGCCGCCCAGATAACTGGGCCCGCCATCAACTCGTTGCAAGACTAGAGGACCCACGACGCCGCTCCACGGCTCGAGCCAGCGTTAGAACGTCCACCCGCTTCGCGCCCGCGCGCTTCAGCGCTCTTGCGCAAGCTTCGGCTGTCGCGCCGGTCGTGATGACATCGTCGACAACGACAACTCTCTTATCTCGAACGCATTGCATCCGTTTCGGGTTCACCTTGAAGGCGCCCGCCACGTTGCGCTGTCGCTATTGCGGCGAGAGGCCGACCAGACTGCCGTGCGGCGGACACGCCGCAACACGAAGCAATCGACTGGAACCTCCGCCGGCTTCGAGACAAGCTGTGCAAGCAAGGCCGATTGGTTGAAGCGCCGCGTCCACAGCCGCGAACGTTAGAGCGGGACCGGCACGATCAGCTCCGCATCGGTGAGCAGCTCCGCACGCACGGTCGTAGATCGTTGGGTCGGCGATCGCCGCCGCGGAGGCGCGGGCGTGCCCGTATCGTAGGGCAGAGGCACCCCTAGGCGGTCGCAGAGCGGAGGCACGATGAAATCGATCTCGACCAGCAATCGGCGCAGAGGAGACCGTGCGCCCCGGCACACGATACAGACCGGCGGCAGAAGCAGGTTTGCAAGCGAGCCAAAAACGCGCCGGAGCTAAAGGCCTTGGCAATTCCGTGGCGCTACCCTCAAGCGCGCGCCCTGGCTCGCTGAGCGACATAAGCGCATCATAGAGCCGGCAAGGCGAAAAAGGAGAAGATGCGATGGTGGCGGCTCCATGAACGACGATCACCGCCTGTTCGACCGTAAGCTCCTGCGCGCCCGCCGCGCGCGCTTCGCCCAGGAGCTTGGCGAGCACGAGTTTCTGCTGAGCCATGTCGCCGCGGAGATTAGCGAGCGCATTGCCGCGATCCTCCGGGACTTCCCCTTGGCCTTGGACCTTGGCGCCTATACAGGCCGCCTCGGACAATTCGTGGCCGAAGTGCCGTCCGTCGGCCGCATGATCTATGCCGAAAGTGTGCCGGCGCTGGCGGCGCTTTGCCCGCGCCCGGCGTTGGTCTGCGACGAGGACTTGCTCCCCTTCAAGGATGCGAGCCTCGATCTTGTCGTATCGGGGCTTGCGCTTCACCGCGTCAACGACCTGCCCGGCTGCCTCATACAGATCCGCCGCGCGCTCCGGCCCGACGGCGTGTTCATGGCGGCGCTCCTAGGCGCCCGCTCGCTTGGCGAATTGCGTCAGGCCTTGCTGGAGGCGGAAGCCGAAAGCGAGGGCGGGGCAAGCCCCCGCGTCGCGCCCTTCGCCGATGTCCGGGACTATGGCGCTCTGCTCCAGCGCGCCGGCTTCGGCCTCCCCGTTGCCGATGCCGATATCTTGACGCTGACCTACGCCTCGCCGCAGGCGCTTATGCGCGAGATCCGCATCCTCGGCGGCGGCAACGTCTTGCTGTCCCGGCGAAAGGCCCCTCTCCCCCGGCGTGTCCTGGCGCGCGCGGAGGAGATCTACCGTGGGCGCTACGGCGCCCCCGGTGACAGGGTGAAGGCCACGTTCGAGATTGTTTATCTGACCGGATGGGGACCCGCCGACAGTCAGCAGAGGCCGCTCGAGCCGGGCAGCGCCGCCGCCCGCTTGGCCGACGCCTTGGGCACTAAAGAGCAGCCTGCCGGCGACAAGGCGGCGTTTCCGTCGCGGATTAAGAAAGACGAAGCCTAGCCCTGGAACGCGCCGTTACCCCGGCCTCGTCGGCCGCGAAACGGCGCCCCTGTGTTGCCAACCATCCGAACCACGGTGTCATCGCATCCTCAATCATAATAGGTGGCGCAAGGTCGCCTTGAGCGGCTGGTCCGCGGGAGGCATGGCGTAGCTTTCGAGTCCGTCGGCACGGACCCAGGCGAGCTCCTGGCCTTCCACGCCAGAGACCTCTCCCCGCCAGCGCCGGCACACATAAAGCGGCATCAGCAGGTGAAAATCTGAATAAGCGTGGCTGACAAAGGTCAGTGGCGCAAGATCCGCCTTCGCGATCTCGATGCCAAGCTCTTCTGCAAGTTCCCGGATCAAGGCGGCCTCGGGCTCCTCTTCCTTCTCGACCTTGCCCCCGGGAAACTCCCAAAGACCGGCAAGCGGGCGGCCCTCGGGACGCCGTGCGATCAGAACGGCCCCGTCCCCGTTGACGAGAACACAGGCCGCGACAATGACGATCGGACGCTTTTCGTCCTCGCCCATGGTCTCACCCCCTGATTAACAAGCGGTTGGCCGCCGGCCCCTATGAACGGTAATCGGCGTTAATGCTCACGTAACCGTGCGTGAGATCGCAGGTCCAGACCGTGGCTTCGCCGGCGCCCACGCCGACATCGACGCGAACGGCAAGCTCGGCGTTCTTCATATAGGCAGCGCCCTGCGTTTCCCGGTATGTGGGCGCGACCTCCCCGTCTCTCGCGACCGCGATGTCGCCGAACCAGATCGCGAGCTTGTCGCGGTCGGCCGCCTCGCCCGCTTTGCCGACCGCCATGACGATGCGCCCCCAATTGGGATCTTCCCCCGCGAAGGCGGTTTTCACCAAGGGCGAGTTGGCGATCGAGCGCGCGATCGTTCGCGCGGCGGCATCGCTCTCGGCGCCGGTGACGCGGATCGCGACGAACTTCGTTGCGCCCTCGCCGTCCTTGACGATTTGCAGCGCGAGATCGCGCATCACCTCAAGAAGCGCGGTGCGGAAATCCGCAAGCCGTGGATCGTCGCCACGCGCGATGCGCGGCGCGCCGCGCGAGGCTGCATGCCCAGTGGTGAAAACGAGCAGCGTGTCGCTCGTCGAGGTATCGCCGTCGATGGTGACGGCGTTGAAGGTGGCATCGGCGGTAGGCGTAACGAGCGCAGAGAGCGCTTCGGCCTCGATCGCGGCATCGGTGAAGATGAACCCGAGCATGGTCGCCATGTCGGGGGCGATCATGCCGGCCCCCTTGGCCATGCCGTTGATGGTGACCGTGACACCGTCGATCCGCGCCTCGCATGTCGCAAGCTTCGGAAAGGTGTCGGTGGTCATGATGGCGCGCGCGGCGGGCTCGAACGCATCGTCTTGTGCATCGCGTGCAAGCGCGGGGAGACGGGCGGTGATCTTGTCAGGATCGAGCGGCTCGCCGATCACGCCCGTCGAGGCGATATAGACGTCGGCTTCCAGGCAACCGGCGGCGGCGGCGGCGGCCTGCGCCGTCACGCGCACCGTCTCGCGGCCTTTGCTGCCGGTGAAAGCGTTGGAATTGCCGGAATTGACCACGAGCGCACGCGCCTGACCGTGGGCCAGATGGCGCCTGCACCATTCCACCGGCGCGGACGCCGTCTTGGATTGCGTCAGCACGCCCGCGACTTCAGTGCCGGGATCGAACAGCGCGAAGAGGAGGTCGATGCGGCCCGGATAGCGAATGCCTGCCGCGCATGTGGCGAGCCGCACGCCTTGGATGACCGGCATGCGTGGCAGGTGCTTCGGTGCGAAAGGCGAGATCGTGGTCACGGCAGCTCACGCGACCAGATCGGCGCGCCCGTCAGTGCGTCCCTCAGTGATTGTCTTCGACATTCTCCGAAGGATTCTCTTCGGTCTTGTCGGCTGGCACCTCGCCCCGGAACTGCGCATCCTCCATGGACTTCTTGATCTCGGGATCCAGCACCTCGATCTTGGCCCCGTCGCGCAGGCCCGTCACGATCTCCTGCGCCTTCTGCTGCACGAGCTGTCCGACGATGGCTTCCTTCACCTGATCGAAGCTCGGCAACGCGCGGTCGCGCTTCTCCTCAATCTTGATGATGTGCCAGCCGAAGGGCGTCTGCACCGGCGCGGAGATCTTGCCGACCTCAAGCGCAAAGGCCGCGTCCTCGAACGGCTTCACCATTTGCCCGCGGCCGAAAAAGCCGAGATCGCCGCCTTCGGCGTTCACGTCTTTCGACTTTTCCTTGGCAACCACCGCGAAATCCTCGCCCTTGTTCAGGCGCTCGGCGATCTCCTTGGCCTCGGCCTCCGTGGCGACGAGGACATGGCGAGCATGGATCTCCTGCTCCGGCTTTACTTGCTTGATGCGCTCGTCATAGACCTTCCGCGCGGCCTCCTCGGACACCGCATTGCGGATCTTCGCATCGAAGAAGGCGTCGCGCAGCGCTTGGCGCTGGTGATATTTCAGCCGCAGCTGGAAGGCTTCAGCGGCGTTAAGCTTGTCCTTGTCGCCGGCGGCCGCCATGAGCTCGTTCTCGATAACGTATTGCATCAAGACGCGGCGACGGTCCTCGGGCCCGTAATTGCCGAGGCGCGGACCCACTTCCGAAGCAGCAAAATCGAGGTCCGATTGTTTGATGTCAACGCCATCCACCTTCGCGACGACGGCGTCGTCGGCAGCGACGGCAGGCAGCGGACTAAGCGCAAGTGTCGCTGCAATGAGCAGCGGAGCTGACCAAGTTTTCACGAAGAGAGATCCTCATATGCGGCTCGCCTCTTGTTGCCTCTTTTAGAGTTAAGGCGAGCGGGTTGGGCTGCTTCCCCGCCGACTTCTTAAACCGGGGGCGGCGTGTTGCCAAGGGCGCCGCGCGTGCGCAGACTCCGCTGCTCAAGCTGGAAGCCCCAGCAAACGGCAGCGCCTCCACCGTTGACCGCGACGCATTATTTCTGTATCTCTAGACATATGGACACAGCCGATGCAGTCGCGGCGCTCGGCGCCCTTGCCCAGGAGAGCCGGCTCAAAGTCTTTCGTCTCCTCGTGCAGGAAGGACCAGAGGGCATTCCCGCCGGCGAGATCGCGCGGCGCCTCGAGGTGCCCCACAACACGCTGTCGTCCCATCTCGCCATTCTCGCCCGGGCGCGGCTCGTCACCTCGCGCAAGGAAAGCCGCTCCGTCATCTACAGCGTGAACATCGAGGGCACCCGCGAGCTGCTGTCCTTCCTGGTCGAGGATTGCTGCCGCGGCGCGCCGCAGCTCTGCGCTCCGCTGATCGCCTCCACGCTCGCCGATTGCTGCATAACGTAAGGGAGACCCCGCATGGCTGCCCCCGCTCAACACCCCCTCAACGTGCTCTTCCTGTGCACCGGCAATTCGGCTCGCTCCATCATCGCGGAATGCGTGCTCAATCGTTTGGGCGCAGGTAAATTCCGTGCCTTCAGCGCCGGCAGCCATCCGCTCGGACACGTCAACCCGCTGGCCCTCAATCTCCTTCGCGCCACGAATTATGATGTCTCCGGGCTCCGCTCCAAATCTTGGGAGGAGTTTGCGCAGCCAGACGCGCCTGCGCTCGATTTCGTCTTCACCGTTTGCGACAACGCCGCCAACGAGGTCTGCCCGATCTGGCCGGGTCAACCCATGACCGCGCATTGGGGACTGCCGGATCCCGCGAGCGCGGAGGGCAGCGAGGCCGAGCGCGCGTTCGCCTTCGCCGACACGATGCGCATGCTCACTCAGCGCATCGGCATTTTCGTCAATCTGCCTTTGACGGCGCTCAATAAGTTGTCCCTCCAGCATCAACTCGACGAGATCGGATTCCTCTCGACCATGTCGGCGAAAGAGCCGGCCTGAAGCTGCCTCCCGCGAGACGAGGGTGTCGCGGCCCACGGAGCCTTGCGTTGACAAGGATTGGGCCGCCTCTTATGTCTCCCGCGACCGACTGACCGGCGTTTTTTCGACGCTTTCCGCGAGTTTCATGGAACGGGCGTGGCTGGAATGATGCCACCATTCGAGCCGCCATGGCTGCGCGGTTGACCGAAGACGCCCTCCGACACTGCTCATGCGATGAGAGGCTAAATCCAGATGCTGTCCTTTGGCACCCTAGCCAGCAAGGTTTTCGGCTCCTCCAACGAGCGCAAGCTCAAGAAATACGGGAGCAAGATCGCGGCCATCAACGCGCTCGAGCCCGAAATCGAGGCTCTCTCCGACGCGGAGCTGCGCACCCGCACCGAGACCTTCCGCGCCAGGGTGCGCGAGGGCACATCGCTCGAGGACCTGCTGCCGGAAGCCTTCGCGACCGTGCGCGAGGCCGCCAAGCGGACCCTGGGCCAGCGCCATTTCGACGTTCAGCTCATGGGCGGCATGGTGCTGCATGAGGGCAAGATTGCTGAGATGAAGACCGGCGAAGGCAAGACGCTGGTCGCCACGCTGCCCGTCTACCTGAACGCGCTCGCCGGCAAGGGCGTCCATGTCGTGACCGTGAACGACTATCTGGCCAAGCGCGATGCCGCCTGGATGGGCGCCATCTACCAGTTTCTCGGCCTCACCGTCGGCTGCATCGTGCATGACCTGCCCGACGATCAGCGCCGCGCGCAGTATTCCGCCGACGTCACCTACGGCACTAACAACGAATTCGGCTTCGACTATCTCCGCGACAACATGAAATATTCCACCGCCGACATGGTGCAGCGCGGGCACTATTACGCCATCGTCGATGAGGTGGATTCGATCCTGGTCGACGAGGCGCGCACGCCGCTGATCATTTCCGGCGCCATCGACGACCGCTCCGACCTCTACACCTCCGTCGACTTCATCATCCCGAAGCTCGTCAAGGAAGATTACGAGCTCGACGAGAAGACCCGCGTCGTCACGCTGACCGAAGCCGGCAACGTGCATGTCGAGCAGCTTCTCGGGGATGCCGGGCTGCTCAAGGGCGAGTCTTTCTATGACGTCGAGAACGTCACCGTCGTCCACCACATCCAGCAGGCGCTCCGCGCCCACACGCTGTTCCAGCGCGACCGCGACTACATCGTCAAGGACGACGAGGTCATCATCATCGATGAGTTCACCGGCCGTATGATGTCGGGACGCCGCTATTCCGAAGGTCTGCATCAGGCCTTAGAGGCAAAGGAGCACGTCTCGATCCAGCCCGAGAACCAGACGCTCGCCTCCATCACCTTCCAGAACTATTTCCGCCTCTACGAGAAGCTCGCCGGCATGACCGGCACGGCGCTCACCGAGGCCGACGAGTTTATGGACATTTACAACCTCGACGTCGTCGAGGTGCCGACCAACCAGCCCATGATCCGCAATGACGAAGATGACGAGGTCTATCGCTCCGCGATGGAGAAATACCGCGCCATCATCGGGCTCATCAAGGATGCGAGCAAGCGCGGCCAGCCCACACTGGTTGGCACCACTTCGATCGAGAAATCCGAGCTTCTCTCCGAGCTTCTGATGAAAGACAAGGTCCCGCACAAGGTGCTGAACGCGCGCTATCACGAGCAGGAAGCGCACATCATCGCCCAGGCCGGCGTACCCGGCGCGGTCACCATCGCCACCAACATGGCCGGTCGCGGCACCGACATTCAGCTCGGGGGCAATCTGGACATGCTGTTGGAGGACTGGCTGACCGAGCAGAAAACAATGGGTAGCGAGCCGACCGAAAAGGACATCGAAACCAGGCGCGACAAGATCAAGGCCGAGATCGCCGAGAAGCGACGCACGGCGTTGGACGCCGGCGGTCTTTATGTCATCGGCACCGAGCGCCATGAAAGCCGTCGCATCGACAATCAGCTCCGCGGCCGTTCCGGCCGTCAGGGCGATCCTGGCCGCTCGCGCTTCTTTCTCTCCCTCGAAGACGATCTGATGCGCATCTTCGGCTCGCAGCGCATGGACGGCATGCTCCAGGCGCTCGGCCTGAAAGAGGACGAGGCCATCGTCCATCCGTGGATCAACAAGGCGCTGGAGAAAGCGCAAGCCAAGGTCGAGGCGCGCAACTTCGACATCCGCAAAAACCTGCTGAAATTCGACAACGTCATGAACGATCAGCGCAAGGCGATCTTCGAGCAGCGCCGCGATCTCTTGACCGATGCGGATCTCGGCGAGACGGTCGCGGACATGCGCCGTCACGTCATCGACGATCTCGTCGGCGCGCATATCCCTGAGAAGTCCTATGCCGAGCAATGGGACATGGGGTCTTTGCAAGAGGCGGTTCAGCACATCTTCGGTCTCGACCTTCCCCTTATCGATTGGGCCAAGGAAGAAGGCGTCGACGAAGCCGAGATTCACGATCGCTTGATCAAGGCGGTCGATGGCGCGGCCGCGAAGAAGGCTGCCGACTTAGGCTCGCAGGTCATGCGCCAGATCGAGAAGGCTGTGCTGCTACAGACCGTCGATCAGCTCTGGCGCGAGCATATTGTGACGCTGGAGCATCTGCGCCAGGTGATCGGACTGCGCGGCTACGGTCAGCGCGACCCGCTCAACGAATATAAGAGCGAAGCCTTCACGCTGTTCGAACAAATGCTCGCGCGCCTGCGCGAGGCGGTGACCGGGCAGCTCATGCATGTGCAGCTTGCACAACAGGATGAGGTGCCGCCGCTCGACGGCGCTGATCTGCCTGCGATGGAAGTGCATCACATCGACCCCATCACCGGCGAGGACGAGTTCGCGCTCGAACCCGCCAATGGTGGCGGCGATAGGCGCGGAGCGGCCAAGGCCGCACGCACACGCAAGGCCGCCGCGGTCGATCCCGCCGATCAGTCGACCTGGGGCAAGGTGCAGCGGAACGCGCTATGCCCTTGCGGCTCCGGCAAGAAATATAAGCACTGCCACGGCACCTTCGGTTAGGCCGTGTCCGCCGCGGACCGTTAGCTTAGGAATTGCCCGCCAAGCTCGGCGTGCAATTCTCTTCGATGGGCTTGCCCACATCAGCAAGCGTTCCCGGCGCCACTCTATAGCGTCCGTTGCAGACGCTGACGGCCGGCGGAATGCGGCTCGCTTCGAAGAGGTCGTAGCCCCTTTTCAGCTCCGCCCAGAAGCTGCCCCAGGGATAAGCCTTCGCGCGCGCATCGAGCTTGCGCTCGGTCATGCGGAACGGAAAGATGTGCACGGGGATGTGCGCTTCGGTTTTATCCAGCGCGGCGGTGATGAAGCGCCAGATCTCGTCGACGCCGGCATTCGTCATGGCAAAGCAGCCAACCGAGCCGCAGCCGCCATGCACCATCAGGAACGAGCCCGTGCGCCCATGCGCGCGATCGAACGCATTTGGGAAGCCGAGATTGAATGAGCGGTGCCAGCGGCTGTCTGGGTTGAGCTGCTCCGCGCCCACCGTGTAGAAGCCCTCCGGCGCCTGCCGGTCTCCCTCTTTCAGCTTCGGACCGAGCCGCCCCGACCAGCGGCAGATCGGGTAGGTCGCGAACAGCTCATAACGGCCATCTTTCTCCACCCACAGCTCAAGTTCTGATTCCAGTTTGAAGATGCGAATGAAGAGTGGATCGCCGAGGCGCACGCCCTTGCTCGCAAGCCGCTCGTCGAGCTTTGCAAGATCCGGCGAACCGCGCAGCGGCAAGCCGGACTGGTGCCGGAGCTTGTTCTCCTCGCGCTTGGCATTGATGGAAACGCGATCGAGCAGCTGCCGCCCGGCCGGGCTTGCCAGATAGAGCCCGGCGCCGATGAAGCCGACGATGAGAACAAGAGCGAGACTGCGCAATAGCATGACCCGGCAAGAATAGGGGATCGCCCCGCGGATGTCAGGCGGCAGGCTTACGGCTCTTGCGTCGGGTTATTGGAATTTATTTGCCTGAGCTCGGTGTCGACGGCCCGAGCGTGAAGGCGCGGTAGTTCTGCTTCGGCGTGCCGAAGCTCAAGCCGAGCGTGCTCCCGAGCGGCTTGGCGAGCGAGGCCTGCGACATGTTCGGGCTTTGCTTAGGCGGATTGAACGCAACCACCGGCATTTTTTGATACGCGGGACAGGCGCCGCTCGGGCTCGGCCGGACACTGCTATCGACGAAGGAGGCGTTGATCAGATAGCGCCGTTCGCAGACCGTGACGGGTGGCGGCAGGCGGGTCGTCTCAAAATAATCGTAGCCCTCTTTCAGGTTCTGCCAGAATCCGTACCACTGGTCGTCCTTGTGGCTCGCCATATTGGCGGCCGTCATGCGGAATGGATAGGCCTGGAGCGGGAATGCGGTCTGCCCCCCTGCAAGCGCCTCGCGGGCGAGAATGAAAATCTCCTCCACCACCGCATCCGTCATGGCGTAGCAGCCCGACGAGCTGCAATCGCCATGCACCATGAGATCCGCGCCGGTGCGGCCATAGGCGCGGTCATAGGCGTTCGGGAAACCGATATTGAAGGCGAGATGATATTTGCTGCGCGGATTCATCTGGTCCTGGTTGACGAGATAGAATCCTTCCGGCGCCTGTCGGTCGCCCTGCTGGACTTTCGGTCCGAGCTTCCCGGAATAGCTGCAGATCGGGTAGCTCTTGAAGAGGTAATAACGTCCGTCGTCTTTCTGCTTCCAGACCTCGAGCTCCGACTCAACCTTGAAGATGCGGATGAGGATTGGCGACTCTTCCGTCATGCCCTTCTGGGCGAGGAGCGCGCGTGTGTGCGCGGGAAGCGGCTTCATGTAAGCGGGCGAAAATTGGCCGCAGCCGGCGAGCGCGATGACCGAAGCCAGCGCGCTGCCCGCAACGACGAATTTGATCCAGCCAGAACGAAGCATACGCAGTGTCCCTTGCGCACGTCGGCTCAAGATCGAACGTGAGAGGTTAAGACGAAGTTGAGCTACCGCCGGAGTGTAGCGCCATTCCCCTCGGCTCATCCCCCCGATAACCCCCATTAGTATCAAAATCTTGAGGCGGAGTGGACTCAAAAAATGGCGCTTTTTTAGGCCATAAATCAGCTTGCCCGGCCCATGGACAGGAATTTTTCGCGCCTTTCCTTGCGAATCTCCTGCGCGGAGAGGCCGTCGAACTGCGCTAGCGCCTTGTTAATAACCACGCCCGTCGCCTGCACCACCTCGACGCCGTCGCGATGGGCGCCGCCGGTTGGCTCCGGAATGATGCCGTCGACGATGCCGAGCCGCATGAGATCCTCCGCCGTGATCTTCATATTCGTGGCGGCGTCGACCGCACGCGTCGATTCCTTCCACAGGATCGAGGCCGCGGCCTCCGGCGATGCGACCGTATAGATCGAGTGCTCCAGCATGTAGATGCGGTTGGCGGTGGCGATGGCGACGGCGCCGCCCGAACCGCCCTCTCCGATGATGACCGCGACGATGGGCACGCCGAGGCTGAGGCAGCAATCCGTGGAGCGCGCGATCGCCTCGGCCTGTCCGCGCTCTTCGGCGCCGATGCCCGGATAGGCCCCGGCGGTATCCACGAGGCAGATCACCGGCATGGAGAAGCGGTCGGCCATCTCCATCAGCCGCACCGCCTTGCGGTAGCCTTCGGGCCGCGCCATGCCGAAATTATGCCGGATGCGGCCTTCCGTGTCGGAGCCCTTCTCGTGGCCGATCACCATGACCGAGCGATCCCCCAATCGCCCGATGCCACCGATGATGGCGTGATCCTCGCCGAAATAGCGGTCGCCCGCAAGCGGCGTGAAATCCTGCACGAGGCCCTTGATGTAATGCTTGAAATGCGGCCGCTCGGGGTGGCGGGCGACTTGGGTCTTCTGCCATGGGCTCAACGCGGCATAAGTCTCTTCCAGCGCCTCCTGCGCTTTGGCCTCGAGCCGCGCCAGCTCGTCCTCGAGTGAGACCGATGGCTGCTCGCCCGCAAGGGCCTTGATCTCGGCGACCTTGCTTTCGAGTTCCGCGATCGGCTTTTCAAAATCGAGATAAGTGCGCATCAGGCTGTTTGCGGCCCCTGCTGACCAGTTCCGCGGTGCGATTCCGCGATTAAGGCAATGGCAATGTGGTTGTAAGTGGCCTCCGCGAGACACCGTGTCAACGGGCGTCAGGCCGCGGCCAGCGCTCCAAACCTAGCGTCGTTTGATTAAATGAGCCTGAGCCAGAGGATGATGCTGCTCGACAAGGCGCCGCAGCCGCTCTTCGATGACATGGGTATAGATCTGCGTCGTTGAGATATCGGCATGGCCGAGCAGTTGCTGCACGGTACGCAAATCCGCCCCCCGCTCCAGGAGATGGCTGGCAAAAGCATGACGCAGAACGTGGGGCGAGACCCTGGCCGGCTCGATGCCGGCGGCGGTTGCGAGCGCCTTCAATTCCTGGCCGAAGCGCTGCCGCGTCAGATGCTCCCGGCCATCCAGGGATGGAAACAGCCAAGGCGACGATCTCTTCCCCTCCCCGTCTCGCGCGGCGAGATGCGCGGCGAGCGCCGCCCGCGCCGCATCGTTGAGCGGCACCAAACGCTCGCGCCCGCCTTTGCCCTTGATGGTGAGCACACGGTCGTCGGTGGACAGCACCTTCCGCGGCAGTCCGAGCAGTTCGGAGACCCGCATGCCGGTGGCGTAGACCGTCTCCAGCAGCGCGTTGAGGCGCAGCGCCCGCAAGCGAGGAGCGCCGTCAGCGGCGATCTCGGCGCCTTGCGCCGCCGTCGCAAGAAGTGTCTCGACCTCGGCGAGAGAGAGAATTTTCGGCAGCGGCCGACCGAGCTTCGGACTGTCCACGGCCGAGGAGGGATCGTCGGCGCGCAGGCCTTCGGCGAGCAGGAAGCGGAAGAACTGACGAATGGCCGACAGCTTCCGCGCCCGCGACGACGGCGCGAGCCCCTTGCGACTGAGCGCAACGAGAAAGGCGCGGAGATGGTCCGCTGTGGCGGTGGCGGCGCTGGCGCCCTTGGAGGCGAGGAACGCCAGGAACTCCGAGAGGTCGAGCGTGTAGGCGTCAATCGTGTGCGCCGCAGCGCCGCGTTCCGCCATCAGCATGTCGAGAAAGAGCGCAACCTCCGAGGAGCCCGACCCTTTCGCCGCCGCCATGACTCAGCCCTTCCCGCGCGAAGGCCAGTGCGCATAAAGCGCCTCGAAGCCGAGCCGCCGCGCTTCCGCATCGAGGCCCACGCGCTTCAGGGCGCGCATCGCGTCGCCAAGTGCGATCAGGTTGGCGGCGCCGGGGCCGTCGGGGCCAAGAGCGGCGGCGGTCAACAGGATCGTGCGCCCGACCTGGCCGCTATCGGCGGCTTCCGTCAAGGTCGTGAGCGCGCCCGTCTCTGGCAGGAAGCCGTCGGCCGGCTGCGGCGCCTTGCTCGCTTCGTCCCACAAGGGAATGGGCACATTGTAGTTGAGCGCGTCGAGCACGGTGACGAGCCGATGCAGGAGCGGAGCCGGCAGCTTGCCGCTCGCCGCCACCTCGACGCCGGATTGTAGGACACCTTCGGCGCGGGGGTCGGAGGGGTCGCGCGCGGCCAGCAGCAGCTGCCAGCCTTTCACGCGGTCGCCTCCGGCATCGGCCCAGGCCCAACCGCCCTGCGCATCCCCGGAAAGCGCCGCGACCCGCACGCCCGTCTCGGCGTAGGTCGCGGCTTGCGGATCGCGCGCGAGCCCGGCATTGGCGCCTCCCAGCGCCTGCGCGAGTGGCACCTCGATGCCCGCATCCTTGGCGCTTGCCAACAGCGCATCAATGGATTCGGCACGGAATTTGGCCGCTGTCGCACCCTCCACCGCCACGAACAGCTTGGCGCGTAGCGCCGAACCGGATTGCGCGGATTTCGGCAGCTTCGCGCCAGCCTCGCGATAGGCGCGGCCGAGCGCATTGCCGGCGATGATGTTGAGGGCGGCCGCCCGTTCGGCAGCCTGAAGCCGAAGCTCCGCCGGGGCGTCCTTGTCTTGCGCGATGAGGGAGAGGAGCCGCGGCGTGGCCCTGCCTGCAAGGTCTTCGGGCAAGCTCTCCGGCTCGAGGCTGAGAAAGACATAGTCGAGCACGTCGACCCTCTGCGGCACCGCGACGGCGCGCGCGCCTTCCGTCTTGGCGAGGCGATCGACGGCGGAAGCAGCGACGCTGACATCCACGCTGCTGTCGCGGGCAAGCTGAAGCGCGACGCCCGCGCTGCCGGGATCGCCCTTGGCAGCCGCGCAATAAGCCGGGATCAGGAAGGTCGCGCGGGTGGCATCGTTGTCGGCACGTGCCTTCTCGGGTGCCGCGCCGACATCGATCCCGCAGGCTTCCTCCTTGCGGTCGAGCGCCAACAGCGCGAGCGCGTAGCGGGCCGAGGCGCCGGGATTGTCGGCGCCGGCTGCTTGGCCGAGCAGCGTGGCAAGCTCCTGCACCCGCCCTGCCCGCTCCAGCGCACCGACCTTCACCGCAAGCTCGCGCCCACCGCCACTGTCGATGGCGAGCGCGCGCGCGATCAGATCGGCAAGCGTTGGCGAGGTGGAGGGCAAGGTGATGCCCGCCAGCAGCTGTTGCAGGGCCGCGGCATCGACCCCCTGCCAGAGATCGGCAGGCAACGGACCGGCCTGAACGGCCGGCGCGCCGGGACTGTCGCCCTGAATTAAGGGTATTTGCGGTGCAATTGCTGGGTTTTGCGGTGCGTAAGCGGGGCTTTGCGGTGCAGTTTCGGGGCTTTGCGGGGGAGTGATGGAAAGTGGCGGCGGGGCCGCCAAATCTTGGGGTGCACCCGCCGGCGGCTGTGAGAGCATCGGCGGCTCCTCGGCGGCTGGCGGCGCGGAAGCGCCTTCCCCCCGACCCGGACCCGGCTGTGGAACGGCAGCGCCTTCGCCCGGCATCGGCGGATACTCCTCCTCGCTCGAAGGGTAGGCCTCTTGCGGAGGTGCTGGATAAGCCTGATTGGGTTGCGCGGGATAGGTCCCAGCGGCCGGCGGCGCTACGCCTTGCTCCGGGGCGGTCGCACCCGGGAGCGGTGGCAGCTCATTGCGCTGAATCTGCGCCGCCGCCAGCGTCGGCAGCATCAGCATCGCTGCTGTCGACAGAGCCAGACACGCTTTCGTCAGCATCCGAGGTCGCCTGCGGCGGCGGTTCGTCCGGGCGGGCGGTGACATTGCGCAGCGACTTCGAAATTTCCTTGGGCTCCGGCTGGAAAAACTCAGCGAGCACATAGAGGCTTCCAGTGATGGCACCGCCAATCACTCCTAACGTCACAAGTAAACGAAACAGTGTTGGCATCGAAGCGCGCGCCTTCCCCTCAACCGTCTTTTAGTCTCGAACAGGGCGTTATTATGGCTTCGGTCCACGCTTGCGCTTTATAATTGCGCCCATCATGGCCGATTCGAAAGCACGTTGTCAGCCTGGGAAGATGGAACCGTTCGCTGCTTCGAGCGGGGCCACCCGTAAGCTCTTTCTCGCAACCGCGATTCTACAATGACCGCCGCACTTGGAGAGGGGAAAAAGGGAGACCGGACCCAGTCTCTCGCCGCAATTCGCGACGCCTTGGGCGCACGCAGCATTGTCCTGATAGGGCTGATGGGCGCGGGCAAGACCGCCGTCGGCCGCCGCCTCGCCAATCGCCTCGACATTAACTTTGTCGACGCGGACAGCGAGATCGAGGAGGCGGCGGGACAGACCATCAGCGAAATCTTTGCCGAGCATGGCGAGCCCTATTTCCGCGCCGGCGAGCGCAGGGTCATCGCCCGCCTGCTGGAAACGGGCCCCCAGGTGCTGGCCACCGGCGGCGGCGCCTATATGAACGCGGACACCCGCGCAGCCATTAAGAGGAACGGTATCTCGATCTGGCTCCGCGCCGATTTGCCGGTGCTGCTGAGGCGCGTCCAACGGCGCGATCACCGTCCGCTACTTGCAGACGGCGACCCCCAAGTTGTAATGCGCACCCTTATGGACGAGCGCTATCCCATCTATGCCGAAGCCGACATCACGGTGGAGAGCCGCGACGTGCCGCACGACCTGATCGTGACCGCCGTTGTCGATGCCCTCGCCGAAGCGCTCGGCCGTAAGCAGCGTCCCGCGGACCAGGCAGAGCCCAGCAAGGTGCGATGATACGCGATAGCGCGAGCTCGTCGGCGGAAGACGAGCCCGAAACCACAATCACCGTAGCGCTTGGCGAGCGTAGCTATCCCATCGTCATCGGCGAGGACCTAATCTCCGCAACCGGACGCTGGATCTCCGCCACAGTGCCGAACGCGCGCTGCGCCATCGTCAGCGACAAGACCGTCGCCGCGCTGCATCTCGCGCCGCTCAAGGCAAGCCTCGACGAGGCGAAGCTCTATCTCGGCGAGGCGATCGTGACGCCCGGCGAAGCGAGCAAGAGCTTCCCGGTGCTCGCAACCCTGTCCGAAAGACTGCTGGAGCTTGGCGTCGAGCGCGGCGACTGTGTGGTCGCGTTCGGCGGCGGCGTGGTGGGCGATCTTGCCGGCTTCGCAGCCAGCATCCTCCGCCGCGGCGTGCGCCTCGTGCAGATCCCGACCACCCTCCTCGCCCAAGTGGACTCCTCGGTCGGCGGCAAGACCGGCATCGATATGCCGCAAGGCAAGAATCTGATCGGGGCCTTTTATCAGCCGGCCCTCGTCCTTGCCGACACCAATGTCCTCGACACGCTCACCCCGCGCGACTTTCGCTGCGGCTATGCCGAAGTCGCGAAATACGGCCTGCTCGGCGACGCTGAATTCTTCGCCTGGCTTGAGCAAGATTGGTCCGACATCTTCACGGGCCTGGGCGGCGCACGCCGCCGCGCCATCGAGACGAGCTGCCGCGCCAAGGGCGCGGTCGTCGCCGAGGACGAGCGCGAGGAAAGCGGCGCCCGCGCGCTCCTCAATCTCGGCCATACGTTCGGCCATGCGCTGGAAGCCTATGCCGGCTATTCCGATCGACTGCTGCACGGCGAAGCTATTGCCATCGGCATGCGGCTCGCTTTCACCTTCTCGTTCGAGCAAGGTCTGTGCCCTGCCGACGACGCCGCCCGCGTGAAGCGTCATTTCGAAGCCGTCGGCCTTCCAACCAAAATCGCGGACCTCCTGGGCGAAATCCCGACCGCCGAACAGCTCCTGCGTCTCATGGCGCAGGACAAGAAGGTCAAAGGCGGCAAGCTCGTCCTTATTCTCGTCCGCGGCGTCGGCGCGGCCTTTGTCGAACCCGACATCGACCCCGCGCGCCTGACGCAATTTCTCGAAAAGGAGTGCAAGGGCCGATGAGTATGAGCTTGGGACTGACGCTTGGCGCAATCCTCGGCCTTCTGATCGCCTCGGCCTTTTTCTCCGGCTCCGAGACGGCGCTGACCGCGGCCTCCCGCGCCCGCATGCACGCGCTGGAGCAAGACGGCAACGCCCGCGCCCGCATCGTCAACCGCCTCCTCCTCACGCGCGAGCGGCTCATCGGCGCGCTCCTTCTCGGCAACAACCTCGTCAATATTGCCGCTTCGGCGCTGGCTACGAGCGTCTTCCTCACGATGTTCGGCGAAGCCGGTGTCGCTTACGCCACCATCGTGATGACGGTAGTCGTGGTGGTGTTCTCCGAGGTGATGCCGAAAACATCCGCCATCGTGAATCCCGACCGCTTCGCCCTCGCCGTTGCGCCTCTCGTGAGGGTCGTCGTCGTGGTGTTCGCGCCCATCACGCGGACCATCCAGATACTCGTCCGCTACATGCTGCGGATCTTCGGCGCTTCGGTCAGCGCGGACACGGAAGTGTTCTCCGCGCATGAAGAGCTTCGCGGCGCCATCGAACTGCACCACAAGGAAGGCGGCGTGAAGAAGCTCGATCGCGACATGCTGGGCGGCGTGCTCGATCTGCGCGAGCTGACCGTCTCCGACATCATGGTGCATCGGACCAATATCGACGCGATCGACGCCGAACTGCCGACCGAGGCCATCGTCGATGCCGCGCTCAAAAGCTCGCACACCAGATTGCCGCTCTGGCTCGGCGAGCGCGAGGAGATCGTCGGCATTCTTCACGCCAAGCACCCCCTGCGCGCCTTGCGCGAGGTCCGCGACGATTTGAGCAAGCTCGACACCATGGCGCTGGCGACGGCGCCGTGGTTCGTGCCCGACTCCACCACCGTCAAGGACCAGCTCAGCGCTTTTCTGAAGCGCAAGTCGCACTTCGCCATCGTAGTCGACGAATATGGGGAGGTAATGGGGCTCGTCACCCTCGAGGACATCATCGAAGAGATCGTGGGCGAGATCACCGACGAAACCGACATCGCCGCAGCTTTAGCCAAGCCGCAACCCGACGGCTCTCTGGTCGTCGACGGCGCGGTGCCCATCCGCGACGTGAACCGTCTGATGAATTGGGACATCCCCGACGCGGAGGCGACGACCATCGCCGGGGTCGTCATCTATGAGGCGCAGACCATTCCCGACCCCGGGCAATGCCTTCACATTTCATGGCTTCCGCTATGAGGTGCTGAAACGGCAACGGAACCGCATCACGAGTTTGCGCGTGACGCCGACCGAGAAGAGGTCCGCCCTGCCCGCCAGCAAGGTTTCCTGATTGCCCCTACGGTTAAGGTTGGGTTTGCCAAGACCTTGAAGGCTTCGCGTAGAGATTCTTCTTGCCAACATGTCTTTTTTGAATGCTTCGTCGTCTTGGCTCAACGCATTGTCGCGGCCGGCGCCAGGCAAGAGCAAGTAGACGTCGTTCATCATTAAGACCGAGCGGGAGCTTGCCAGACTGTCAGCACCCTTCTACGCGTTTGTGTTGTCGCCTTTAGTTTCGCATTACTCGCCGCGAGCGCAGATGCGTCCTCGCTGACGCCCGCCGGCACCAGTCTCGAACAGACCGCCGCCTCGACCCTTGTCGTCGAGGCCAAGCGCAAGCTGGTCGACGGCAAGCGGAAATGCTCAAAAAAGCACGACGATGACGATGAACGACGACGATCACCACACATTGCTGTCGCCTTTTCAGTTTGAGGGTGCCGGAAACGTCCGACGCGAGCCGGCGGTTCCTTCTGGCGCGGCAATGTGACCGGCTAGGCGGCGGGAAGACTCTCTTCCGGCGTCAGCGCCTTGATGGCGAGCGCATGCGCGCGGCCAGCGAGTTCCTCCGCCAGCACGGC
>NZ_JBPCOU010000085.1:0-36244 GCF_050999895.1 Methyloceanibacter sp.
GGCCGGTCGAGCCGGAGGTATAGAGGATGAAGAGGGGATCTTCCGCGCCCATCTCTTCCGGCACGCAGTCGGTGCCGACTTTCGCGGTCTCCTCGTGCAGCCAGACATCCCGTCCTGGTGTCCAAGGTACCTCAGCGCCGGTGCGTCCCACCACGATGACTTTCTCGACGCCGCCGACTTTGCGGATGGCCTCGTCTGCGTTGGCCTTGAGTGGAACTTTGCGGCCGCCGCGCACGCCCTCGTCGGCCGTGACGACGAACCGCGATTGGCAATCTTGGATACGGCCGGCAATCGCGTCAGGGGAGAAGCCGCCGAACACGACGGAATGAATGGCACCGATGCGCGCGCAAGCGAGCATGGCGTAAGCCGCTTCCGGAATCATCGGCAGATAGATCGTGACCCGGTCGCCGCGGTTCACCCCAAGCGCCTTCAGCACGTTGGCGAAACGGCAGACCTCCTCATGCAGCTCGCGATAGGTGATATGCCGCGCAGCCTGATTGGGATCGTCGGGCTCCCAGATGATGGCGACTTTGTCGCCGCGCTTTTTTAGATGCCGGTCGATGCAGTTCGCCGCGACGTTGAGGGTGCCGTCCTCGAACCATTTGATGCTCACGTCCGGATAGGCAAAGGACGTGTTCTTCACCTGCGTGAACGGCTTGATCCAATCGAGGCGCTTGGCTTGCTTGGCCCAGAACTTGTCCGGGTTCTTGACGCTTTTCTTGTAGAGCTTCTCGTATTCGTCCTTGCCGATGAAGGCGCGGTCCTTCCACTTCTTCGGGACCTTCACGGATTCAAGCTTGTAGTGCTTGTGCTCCATCGAACCGCTCCTCCCACGCAACACCACTTCTTGTTGGTGGCTATTATGACGCAGTTGCGGGCGGCGACAACACCTGAGTGAATTTCAAGACAACCTCTGTTAAGAGCCGAAAGCCCCAATGAGCGCGCCCATGAGGAGAAGCACGGCAAACCAGTGCCCGACATCGATCGCGGTCACGACGGGGCGCACCCCCTGGAACACTTGGTTCACGCCCACGGTCGTCAGCACGAAGCCGACCCACACGAAGAAGGCGCTGATCACGCCGCCCTGCACACTCACCTGATTAAGATGGCTGATAAGGCCCGCAAGCATCCAGGCCATGAGCAGGCAGGAAACTCCCGATATGATGAACGGCATCGGAGTGGGCTTCATATCGTCTCTCTTGCCGCCCAGACCTTCCTGCCAGGCTTTGCCGAAGACGGCGTACCAGACCCAGCCCACACCGAAGCCGGCCACGGCCGCCACGACGACGGCAAGATAGTTGATGGGAACAACCTGCATGTCTTTGCCCCTTCTGTGCGATCACGCCTGCGGCGGCTTTGCGAGCCCCGCTTCGCGGCAAACGATTTTCCATTCTTCCGCCGTCACCGGCTGCACCGACAGCCGCGAGTTTCGCACCAACACCATATCCTTCAATCTGGGGTTTGCCTTGATCTCAACGAGCGTCACGGGCCTGGGAAGATCGGTGACGGCGGCAACGTCAACGCACTCCCACTTGCCCGTAGGGTCGGTCGAATCTGGATGCGCCTCCTCCACGATTTTCACGATGCCCACCGCCTGCTTCTCGTCGCCGGAATGATAGAATAGACCGAGGTCGCCGCGCTTCATCGCCCGCATGTGGTTGCGGGCCTGATAATTGCGCACGCCGTCCCACTCGGCGCCCTTGGCACCGTCTTTTTTCTGCTGCTCCCAAGACCAGGTCTCAGGTTCGGATTTGAAGAGCCAATACGCCATGGCGCGGTTGAGGCTCACGCCTCCTTGCGACAGTTCTTTATGGTCCACAGCCACGGGCGAACGTCCACGTTCGCGAACAGGCCTGCCTTTGCAAATGGATCGTTCGCCGCGATTTCCTGCGCATCCTCCAGCGCCGGCGCCTCCACCACAATGAGGCTGCCGGTCATGGTGATGCCGTCGCGCTCGGTGAAAGGGCCGGCGAGAACGAGACGGTCGCCGAGGCTTTGCAGATAGGCCACGTGGTTCGGCCTGTGCGCCTTGCGCATCGGGAGGCTGTCAGGCTTGTCGGTGCAAATCAGCACATACAGCATCGGCTTTCCTCTTCCACGCGCTGAAGCTATTGCTCCCTCGCAAAGCTGTCCATATGGGCGACTGTCTCAGGCTTCGGACCGGAGCGGGCGCGCGAGCAGCGCCTCGATCGCCTCGTCGACCGTTGCGAGCCCGGAGATCACCGCGTGAATGGCTTGCGCGATAGGCATGTCGATGTCGCGCGCCGCCGCCATCTCCACCACCGCGCCCGCCGTATAGAGACCTTCTGTCACGGAGAAGCGTGGCTTCAGCACCTCGCCGAGACTGCGCCCCTGGCCAAGCGCGAGGCCGAGCGACATGTTGCGCGATTGCGCGCTGCCGCAGGTGAGGATGAGGTCGCCGAGGCCGGACAGTCCCATCAGCGTCTCGGTCCGCGCACCGAGCGTGGCGGCAAATCGAGTCATCTCGGCAAAGCCGCGCGTCACAAGCGCGGCATGGGCGCTCGCGCCGAGCCCCTTGCCCGCGACGATACCGGCGCCGATGGCGTAGACATTCTTGATCGCGCCGCCGATCTGGGCGCCAACGATGTCGCTGCTCCAATAGCATCGGAACGGCGGATGACTGAGCGCGTGCGCGAGCTCGCTGCTGAGCGCTTCGTCGTGGGTGGCGAGCGTCAGCGCGGCGGGAAGACCTTGCGCGATCTCCGCAGCGAAACTCGGTCCCGACAGAACCGCGATTTGCGCGGCCGGCACGGTCTCGGCGATGATCTGCGACATCAGCCTGCCGGTCGATTGCTCGATGCCTTTCGAGCAGATCACGAGCGGCTGTCCCGCCTTCACATAGGGCGCAAGCTCCGCTCCAATGCCGCGCACATGCTGCGAAGGGGTCACGATCTGCAAAACGTCGCAAGTCGCGACTTCGTTGAAGCGCGCGGTGGCCTCGATGGCGGGATCGAGTTCGACGCCGGGAAGGTAGGTCGTATTGCGGTGACGCTGATTGATGTCGTCCAGCGTCTCGGGCTCATAGGCCCAAATGAGAACGTCCCTGCCGGCACGCCGCGTCGTGATGGCGAGCGCGGTCCCCCATGCGCCCGCGCCGACAATGCCGACTGATTGAAACGCCATGGTCTCCCCTCCCAAGGGGTCTACGTCTGCCGGCCCTCGCCCTCAAGCGGAAAGGAGAACCGTCCCTAAGCCTTGACTCCAGCCCCCAGAGCGGGCGGCGCATCCGGATCGAGCGGCCAGCGCGCACGCGACGGTGCGGCGAGATCGTCGACCAACCCCCTGGCAAGGCGTTCGGCCCCGGCCCAGGCGATCATGGCGGCATTATCCGTGCAGAGCGCCGGCGGCGGCACGACGAGGCGGAAGCCCTGCGCCGCGGCGACCTGAGCCAGGGCCGATTTGAGCCTTTGATTGGCCGCCACGCCACCCGCGACCACCAAGGCACGCTGCGCGCCCGCGCCGAGGCGGTCGCTGTAAAGCTCCATGGCCAGCGCGGTCCGGTCGCTGAGTACTTCGGCGACCGCCTCCTGAAAGCTCAGGCAGAGATCGGCCACGTCCTGCTCGCTGAGAGGGGCTCGCGCCATTGCCTCCTGGCGAAGCGCCGTCTTGAGGCCCGCCAGGGAGAAATGCGGTTCCGGCCGGCCGAGCATGGGCCGTGGCAGAGGAATTTGCGTGCGGCCGCGGCGCGCTGCGTCTTCGACCGCCGGCCCGCCGGGGTAATCGAGGCCAAGCAGCTTGGCAGCTTTGTCGAAGGCCTCGCCGAGGGCGTCGTCGAGCGTGGTCCCGAGCCGCTCGTAGGATCCCACGTCCTTGACGATGAGAAGCTGGGTATGACCGCCCGAGACCAGGAGCAGGAGATAAGGGAAGCGGAGACCGTCGGTGAGGCCCGCGGTCAGCGCGTGAGCCTCCAAATGATTGATGGCGAGAAAGGGTATCCCAAGGCCGAGCGCGAGAGCCTTTCCTGTCGTCACGCCGACGATCAGACCCCCGACCAGCCCAGGCCCGGCGGTCGCAGCGATGCCGCCCAGCGCCTCGTAACCGAGACCGGCTTCGTCCATGGCTTGCTTGATCGCCGCGTCGAGGAGATCGATATGGGCGCGCGCCGCGATCTCGGGCACCACGCCGCCATAGGCGCGATGCAGGTCGAGCTGCGAGCGGACCACGTTGGCGAGGATCGCACCGCTTCCGTCGGCCTCGCGCCGCACGATTGCTGCCGCCGTCTCGTCGCAGCTGGTCTCGATGCCGAGCACGGTCAGGGGAGCGGTGTCGTTAAGCTTTGCCATGGCCCCCTTTATAGACGTCCCCACATGTGATTGAAGGGAAAGCCCGAGCGGGCATTAATGAGCCTATGACCCGCTAGTCCTTGGCGGCTTAAGGAGTATGAGTCTTGCCGGCGTCTCCGCTTTTGATCGGCTCAAGAGGGAGCCCGCTTGCCCTTTGGCAGGCCGAGCATGTGCGGGCGCTTCTGCTCGACGCTCACGGTCCCGATGGGCCCAAGGTCGAGCTTAAGGTCATCACCACGTCCGGCGACCGCATCCAGGATCAGCCTTTGCGCGAGCTTGGCGGCAAGGGCCTGTTCACCAAGGAGATCGACGCGGCGCTCCTGCGCGGCGACATCGCTCTTGCCGTGCATTCCATGAAGGACCTTCCCACCGAGCTGCCGGAAGGCACGTGCATCGCCGCCGTGCTTCCGCGCCACGAAGTCCGTGACGCCTTTATCAGCCATGAGGCTGGATCGCTGGAGGCGCTGCCGGCGGGCGCCGTGGTGGGAACCGCATCCTTGCGGCGGCAGGCCCAAGTCCGCCGCATCCGCCCCGATCTCCGCGTGACCGACTTTCGCGGCAATGTCGAGACGCGGCTGCGGAAGCTCGAGCGTGGCGAAGCCGATGCCACCCTGCTCTCCATGGCGGGCCTCGATCGCCTCGGACTGGCCGATCGTGCGACCGCGGTGCTGTCAACCGATCACATGCTGCCCGCGGTTGCCCAAGGCGCGATTGGTGTTGCCTGCCGCAGCGATGACGCCGAGACGCGCGCCCTGCTCGCGCCGCTGAACGATCCCGCCGCCGAAACATCCGTTGCCTGCGAACGTGCGTTTCTCACTAAACTCGACGGCTCGTGCCGCACACCCATCGCCGGTCTCGCCGAGATCGCCGATGGCGCACTGCGCTTTCGCGGCATGATACTGACGCCGGATGGCGGCGAGTGGCACGAAATCGAAATGACGGGCAAGGCGGAGGACGCTTGGCGCATCGGCCAAGACGCAGGCGATGATCTTCTCACCCGCGCGGGACCCCAGTTTCTCGCCAAGCTCGGCTGATGCGGATCTTGGTCACGAGGCCTGCGCCTGACGATGCCAAGCAGGCGGAATTACTCCGCGCGCGCGGTCACGAGCCTGTGCTGGCGCCGCTCCTCGACATTAAGTTCGAGCAGCCGTGCCTCGATCTTGACGGCGTGCAGGCGCTCATCGTGACGAGCCGCAATGCGCTGCGCGCGCTCGCCACGCATCCCCAGGCAAAGCAGCTAACGCCTTTGCCGCTCTTCGCCGTTGGCGAGACGACCGCTGCCGCCGCCCGCGATGTCGGCTTTGCTCAAGCGACAACCGGTCCGGGGAAGGCAGCAGGGCTCGCGGAGCGACTTCGTGCCGAGCTTGATCCTGCGAACGGCGCGCTTCTGCACTTGGCCGGTGAGGACCTTGCCTTCGACCTCGCGTCGGCTCTGCCGGTCTTCGAGCTCCGTCAGCCGGCTCTTTACAGGGCCGTGCCAGCCGTTGCGCTGCCTGAGGAGGCGTTGAAGGCGCTCAAAGCCGGCAAGGTCGAAGCCGCCATCCTCATGTCGCCGCGCACCGCCGAGATTTTAGTGTCCCTTCTTCGCAAAGAGGACGCCAGGGAACTCGGAAGCCGCCTTATTTGCTATTGCCTATCCGAGGCGGTAGCAGAGGCCGCGAGTCCCCTTGGTTCGCGGCGCCGGGTGGCCGCTACACTACAAGAGGAAGATATTCTTGCCTTGATCGACTCTGACGCGGCATCCTTGTGAGCGTACGAATCTGCCGGCGATGGAATGGTGATGTGTGATGGCAGACCCCCTTGGCGATCAAAGCGTAGGCCAAAGCAAGCGGCCCGCTCCCACCATTGAGGGCACGGCGACCGAAATTAAAGACGAGCCGGCTGTGGACCCGGTGCGAGCCGATGAAGACGTGGCCGCCGAGACGCAGTCTCACGATCCTCATGTGGAGGAGGAGAAGCCGGGCCCAAACGTCCGGACTGTCTCGCCGCAAACCTCCGGCTCCGACCTTAAGAGTTTCGCCACCCATCTCGCCGCGGGGCTGCTTGGCGGCCTGATCGCGGTAATCGGCCTGCCCCTTTTCTGGGATGTCGGCGGCAAGACCACGCCACCCGATCTCTCCGCGCTCGAGACCCGGGTGGCCAAGCTTGAAACCGCACCGCCACAGGACGCTGCTCAGTCCGAGCGCGTTACCCGGCTGGAAGATGCATTGAAGACGATGGCCGAGACCGCCAAGGAGGAGGGCTCCGTTGCCGATGCAGCGGCGGTAAGCCAGCAGATCCACGAAGCCGAGGCCCGGCTTCAGGCGCGCATCGCTGGAGCACCAGGCAGCGGCGGGACGGCGGACGCGGAGGCAGTCCGGCAGATCCAGACCGAGATTGCCGCGCTTCAGAGCAAAGTCGCGGCGCTTGGCAACGCGCCTTCCCGAGACCAGTCGTCAGCGCCTGAGATCATGGCGCTGAGCGAGCGCGTGGTCGCGCTAGAGGCCGCCGTGCCCAATCTCGTCGGGGCCATCGACAAGGAAATGCACGGGACGCGGTCGGCCGCTCTCGCACTCGCCTTCTCCAATCTTCGCGCCGCGGTGAACGAAGGACGGCCTTACGTCACGGAACTCAGCACCATAAGAGCGCTCGCTCCCGGTGCCGCTGATCTTGGCATGCTGTCCGATCATGCCGAGAAGGGCATTCCGACGCTTCCAGAGCTCGTCCGCTCCTTCCGTGCGACGAAAGAAGATTTGCTCGCTGCGGAAGATCGGCCGGCCGACGGCTCCTTTCTCGGCTCGTTGATGACGAGCGCGCAGTCGCTGGTGAAAATCCGCCGCGTCGATGACAACCCCACGGGCAATGCACCGAGCGACGTGCTCGCAAGGGCAGAAGCGGCACTGGATCGCGGCCAGCTTGCCGAGGCTGTGGCGGAAGTCGACACGCTCAAGGGCGACGCCGGTGAGAATTTCGCGGCATGGCGCAAAGCCACGCGGGCCCGCCTTTCCGTGGATGAAACCCTGAAGCAGCTTGAGGGCGTGTTACTCGCATCCTTGGCCGGGGGAGGGGCTCCCGCCCAACCCTAGATGTTCCGCATTCTCCTCTTCGTCATCGCCATCATTGCCGCAGCCTTGGGCCTGGCCTGGCTTGCCGATCGCCCGGGCAGCGTGACCGTGCTGTGGCTCGGCTATGAGATCGAGACCAGCGCGTTCATCGCCGTGCTCGCGCTATCGGCGATCGTTGCGCTCGTCATCTCGGCGTGGATGCTGTTGCGTTATGTCGTGACACGGCCGACAGCGATCGCCGCCTACGTCAAGGAGCGCAAGCGACGGCAGGGTTTCGACGCCCTTTCGCGCGGGCTCATCGCCATCGGCATCGGCGACCGTGCCTTGGCGCAGCGCTACACGCTGGTTGCGCGCCGCAATCTTCCCAACGAGCCTCTGACGGCGCTTTTGCGCGCGCAGACCGCGCAACTGGCGGGAGATCGGGCCGCGGCGCGGCGCGCCTTCGAGGCGATGCTCGATCGGCCGGAAACGGATATTCTTGCGCTGCGGGGTCTGTTCCTCGAGGCGAGGCGTCGCGACGACAACGAAGCCGCGCGCGCTCTTGTCGAGCGAGCCGTGCGCCGCGATCCCAAGCTCGGCTGGAGCGTGAATGCTCTCTTCGATCTGCAAGCGCGCGCCGGGGACTGGCAAGGCGCGCTGGACACGCTCGCCATCGCCCGCCGTCATGGCCACATCGATGCCAAGACCGGCTCCCGCCGTCGCGCCGTGCTGCTGACCGCCGAGGCACGCGATTTGGAGACCTCCGAGCCCGACAGGGCGCTCGCGCGCGCGACCGAAGCGCTGAAGCTCGCGCCGTCGCTGATTCCGGCCGCCGAGATTGTCGGCAGCCTCCTCGCCTCCAAGGGCGAGGGGCGCCTCGCCTCCCGCATCGTGGTGCGCACATGGAAGCTCGCCCCGCACCCGGACCTTGCGGTGGTTTATGCCTTCGCCAGACAAGGCGACTCCCCGCGCGAGCGCTTGAAGCGGGTGAAGCATCTCGCAAGCTTCAAGCCGGACGATATCGAAGGCCCGATTGCGGTGGCCGCGAGCGCCATCGACGCTCACGAATGGCAGGAGGCGCGCAATGCGCTTGCGCCCCATCTCGAAGGCCGTCCGCCGGCCCGCATCTGTGCACTCATGGCGCGCATCGAGGCAGGCGAGGGCGACAAAGGCCGCGAGCGGGAATGGCTTGCCCGCGCCGTGCGTGCGCCTCGCGACCGCGCCTGGATCGCCGACGGCTACGTTTCCGACCGTTGGTTGCCGGTTTCGCCCGTGACGGGCGCCGTCGATGGCTTCGAATGGCAGGCTCCGGTCGACGCCATCGGCCGCGGCGATGAAACCCTTCTGATCGCCGACGAGGGCGCCGGATCTCCTCTCGATATACCTGACGACGCAGGCAGCGCTCCCGCGACCTTGCGGCAGATCAAGAATGAACGCGCGCCAGACTCAGGCAGAGACAAGCTGATTGAGCCGGCACCGCCGGTCGTCCAAGTCATTCCGCGCCGGGATACCGAGAGCAAGCCCAAGCCCAGGGTCTTTGTCCCCGACCGCCCGCCTGACGATCCGGGCGTCACCGCGTCCGACACCGAGGAACTACAGGCCTCGCTGGAACGCCTGCGCGCCGCGCAGATTCGCTAACCGAAACGATGCCTTCTTGGCGCCGGAACTTGCACCCGCACCGCGTTGGGATTAAGCACGGGGCCTAGCGCAACCGACCTGTCAGCGGTCGACATGCGCAACGCCGCAGTAGCTCAGTCGGTAGAGCATCGCATTCGTAATGCGGGGGTCGGGGGTTCGAATCCCTCCTGCGGCACCATTTTCAACGGCGCTGGCCGACTCATCACCCCGCAGAAGGTTGAGGCAATCCGTGAGCCCGTTCGGTGCGCCAGATCGCGCAGGCCTATCCGGAGGTCACCCGGCTCTTCATCGAGGTTCAGGGAAAGTGAGTCAGTATTCCATCGCGTCGAGATCGAACACCTGCGCGAGCACGAGCGCCTTCATCGCGAAATTGCAGAGGGACGCGCCCCCGTTCGTCAATGCGAGCTCGACATCGGCTGAAGAGAGCCGCAGCGTAAGCGTTACCGGCCGCTCGGTGGTGTAGCCATCCAGAGCCCGCTCGTCATGTGTGCAATGTAACATTCGTGACCCCGCCTTTGAGGAGCGCCCAACGGGTCAGGTCCGCCCGTCATTGCGTTCGCAGACACTAGCCGGGAACGCGCGCAGTTGGATGGACGACCGAGCAGGGTAGTTAGCGAAGCGTTTCTCCGCAGGGGCCGACGCGAACTTACGCCGTCGTGCTGGGACCGGCGTTGCGGAACAGGAAGGTGAGCATGAGGCCGGCGACGAAGCCGCCGATATGCGCCATATAGGCGACGCCGCCGACATCGGCGCTCTCGTCGGTATAGGCGATCGTGCCGACGCCGCTCACCAACTGCAACGCGATCCACATGCCGAGTACAATCACAGCAGGCATCGCGACGACCTGCCGCCCGAGCAGCACGTTCACCCGCGATTGCGGGAACATGATGATGTAGGCGCCGAGCACGCCGGCGATCGCGCCCGAAGCGCCGACATTCGGAATGCTCGACCCCGGGTTGAAGATGTACTGCGCGAAGGTCGCCGCGATGCCGGCGAGCAGATAGAAGATCAGGAAGTTGCGGTGACCGAACCTGTCTTCGACATTGTCGCCGAAGATCCACAGAAACAGCATGTTGCCGAACAGATGCACCCAGCCGCCATGCATGAACATGGCGGTGAGGACGGTGACGGCATCGCCCGCGGGATCCGCGTTGAAGCGCGCCGGAATGAACGCCCAGGACTGAATGAACTGGTCGCCGCCGCTGAGCTCGACGAAGAACACCAGCACGTTGATGGCGATCAGCGCGAAGGTCACGACCGGCGTGATGCGGCGCTGACTGTTGTCGTCACCAAGGGGAAACATGCCTCGCGCCCTCCTGCGGATTGATCGCCGGGATCATAGGCGGCATTGCTGCTTAATTGCAGGGGAAATAGGGGGGTAATTCGGGGATGTAAGGGGATATTGTGGGTTTTACACGGAATTGCGTGGAACGGCGGTTGCGGACACCTCAGCGTTCGCGATCGCCGCGAGAATCGATCCCGCAAACGCGGTAAGCGAGGCGTCGCGCGCCCCCATCACCAAGACGAGGTCGCCTGGTCTCGCCTCGCGCGCGATGCGCTCGACCAGCCAAGCCCGCGACTGTGCGAACTCGGCGGCGACACCGCGCGCGGCGATCTCGGCAACGATATCCGCCGACGACAGGTCACGCGCGGCGGTGCCCCCGGCATAATGGATCTCGAGCATCCACAGAAGGTCGTCGGTCGAGATCTCGCGCGCGAAGGTCTCGACGAAGTCATTGCGCAGGAAGCGTGTCGGCCCGTAGCCGTGCGGCTGGAACACAGCGAGAATGCGTGTTCCCCGAAGCCGCGCGGTCTTGAGCGAGGCCGCGACCTTGTCGGCGTTGTGCGCGAAGGCGGCGACCACCTCGACACCGCGCGCGACCCCTAAGCTCTCGAAGCGCCGTGCCACGCCTTGGAACGCGGCGAGCGGGGCGACCATCTCGGCGAGAACCACACCGAGCGTGCGGCAAGCGGCGATGGCCGCGAGCGCATTGGCGACGTTGTGTGCGCCGGGCACCGGCAGCGTGAACACCGTGTCCTCGACGCGGAAGCGGCTGCCATCGGGGAGAAGCTCGACATCTTGCCCGCGCACATCGGCGGGCTCCGAAAAGCCGAAGCGCAGCGCCGCGCCCGCGAGGGCATCGAGATTTGGATCGTCGCCCACGACGAGCGACTCGCGCACGCGCGCACGCAGTGTGGAGAACATCGCCTCGACTTCGTTCATCTCCTTGTGATCGCGCTGGAGGTTGAGGATGACGCCGACAGAAGGCGCGTAGCGCACCAGCGAGCCGTCGCTTTCGTCGGCCTCGATGACGAGGAGATCTGACGCGCCTGCATAGGCGTTGCCGGGGAGCCCTTGTGCTTGCAGCAGGCGCAGATCGCCGCCGGTGACGACGGACGGATCGCGCCCCGCGCCGCGTAGGATCTCGAACACCATCGCGGTGACGGTCGACTTGCCGCTGGTGCCGGTGACGGCGACGCTCCGCCGCGCGCCGACAAAGTGAGCGAGCAGCTCCGAGCGATGGACGATGGGGATGCCTTGCGCTTTCGCCGCGGCAAAGTCCGGCACCTGTTCTTCGATAGCAGTTGAAACGACGAGCGCCGCGCAATCCGGCCCGATGCCGCTGCCGTCCTGCGGCAGGACGGCGATGCTGAGCGCCTCGACCTCGCTGCGCTGCGCCGCACGCTCGCCTTTGTCGAAGGCGCGGTCGCTGCCGCTCGCGCGCCCGCCGGTCATCACCTGGAACTGCGCGAGCGCGCTCATGCCCGAGCCACCGAGCCCGGCATAGTGGAAGTGCTTCGCGCCTTTCGGGTCGGGGATGCTTTGTTGGGCGGGCGGCACGATGAGAACGAGATCGCCGTCTTGCACGGACGCGAACAACGCGCAGACATCCGCGTTCGTCATGCGCACGCAGCCATGCGAGACCGCGCGGCCGACCAGCGCCTCGTGATTGGTGCCGTGAAAGTAGATGAAGCGGGAAAGCGAGTCGCACCCGTCGCCGCGATTGACGCCCGTCTCCAAGCCGTCGAGCGTGAGGATGCGGGTCAGGATCAAATCGTCGCCGCGCGTGTCGCCGCGCCAGACCTCGCCGGTCGGCTCGCGCGAGGAGAACACCGTTCCGGCGTCGGCCTCCGCGCCGATCTTCCGCTGGATGCGGTGCCAGCCGGGAGGCGTGCGACAGGAGTCCGCCTCGCCGCCAATGCCCCGCTCCGACGTCGACACCGGCCAGGACGCTTTTGCCTCGCCGGTCTCGATCAGGGTCGCGCGCTGCCGCTCGACATCCACCACAATGAGGCGCGGCGGTATCTCAGGCGGAGCACCGGAGCGCTCCAGCCCTTTGCGGGCAAGCTCCAGGGCGCGCGTGGCGGTCAGGCTATCGAGGGGCGGGGTCACGGCCGGCACTCTGCCATAGCAGGCCGGGAAGCACACTTTTCCTGATGCCGCCTCGGCGGTCCCGGACTAGACTGGCGCCGGGACGTCTGGGGGAGTTTCGTGATGCACCGGCGATCCTTTGCCGTGGTGCCTTTCGCCGCGGCCCTGGTTCTTGTGTCAGCCGCCCCGCTTGCGGGGCCGGCAATGGCCGAGAACGGCCCTTCGGCACCCGGCGCGCAAAGCACGATTCCGGCCGGTTCCAAGCCCCCGTCTCCGTTGCCCGCCGCCGATGCGGGTACGGACGCGGCTCCGACGGCACAAGCCGACACGACGCCGCCGTCGCAAGCGGACGATCCTGTCATCGCCGCCATCCGGGCCAGGCTCGCCGCCCCGGCCCTCACCAAGAAGGCGCATGCAGACGATCTCGCCGCGCTGCAAGCCTTCTATGCCGCGCGCAGCGAGCGGCTCTGGATCACGGGAATGGGGTTATCCTTCGCAGGTCAAGCCGCTCTCGATGAGATCGGCGCCGCGGATGCATGGGGCTTGTCGGCGGCTTCGTTCGACTTGCCCGATGCCGCTGATTTGCCTAAGACAGCCGATGCGCAAGCCGCAGCCGAGATCGCACTCGATCTTGCCATCCTGAAATATGCGCGCGTTGCCCGCGGCGGCCGCGTGACGCCATCCGAGGTCAAGGAAATCTTCGACCAGAACCCGCCCTTGCGCGATCCGAAAACGGTGCTCGCCGAGATCGCGACGGCGGAAAAACCCGGCGCGTATTTGCGTACGCTGCATCCCAAGCACGAGCAGTTTCAGAAGTTGCACGAGGCGCTGCTGAAAGCACGCGCGGAGGTAACACCGAAAGAGAGCGACATCAGGCGCATCCTCGTCAACATGGAACGCTGGCGCTGGATGCCGGAGGATCTTGGGCCCGTCTATGTCTTGAACAACGTGCCGGAATTCATGCTGCGCGTCGTCAAGAACGGCGCGCCGATCCATGTCGAGAAGACGATCGTCGGCGCGCCACGCTACGCCACGCTGATCTTCTCCGCCGACATGGAAAACATTGTCTTTAACCCGCAATGGACGGTTCCGCAGACCATCATAAAGGAAGATCTGCTGCCGAAACTGAAGAAGCGTTCGCGTTGGAGCCGCAGTTACGACACGACCGTTCTAAAGACGAACAAGCTGAAGGTGCGTTTCGACGACAAGCCCGTCGATCCGGCGAAGATCGACTGGGCGCGGGTAAACATGGCGCGGATCACCTTCGTGCAGGCGCCCGGTCCGACCAATGTGCTTGGCAAGATCAAGTTCATCTACCCGAACGAGCATGCCGTCTACATGCATGACACGAGGACACGGCATCTGTTCAAGAAGACCGTGCGCGCGGAGGGGCATCACTGCATCAGGGTCGCGGAGCCCGACAAGCTCGCGGCTGTGCTGCTGGCCGAAGACAAAGGCTGGACACAAGACAAGATCAAGGAGCTCTACGACAAGGGTCACGACGAGGAGGTCAAGCTCGACCGTCCCATCCCCGTCCACACCGTCTATTTCACGGCGTGGGTCGATGCGGAGGGCAAGGTCGAAACCTATGCCGACATCTACAAGCTGGATGAGGTCGTGGGGCTGGCGGTTCTCGGCAGCCCGGGCAAAGCGAGCGCCTTTGCGGGCAAGGCGCCGGTCAAGGGGAAAGCTCCAATGCAAGCCAATGCAACCGTCAAAGCGAGTCCGCCGGCCAAAGCCAGCACGCCGGTCAAAGCAAGCACTCCCGCCAAAGCCAGCACTCCCGCCAAAGCCAGCACGGCCGGCGCAACCGTCAAAGCCAGCGCATCGGGCGGCACCGTCAAACCGGGCACGCCGGTGAAAGCACCGGCAAAGCCTGAGACGCAGCAAGCAGCCGAGACTACGCCCCCCGCGCGCAAGAGCGCCACAGTCGACAGTTCAAATCCGCTCGTTTTCGGGAATTGAAAAAATCAGGACCGGCGCGAGGCCGGTCCTTTGTATGTCGGGTTGTTAGTAGCGGCGCCAGCCGTAATAGCGCCAACGCCAATAGGGCACGCCGTAATAAAGCTGCTGGCGCGGATAGGGCCGATAGTGGAAGACATAGGGTCTCCAGTAGCGGTGGGGACCGTAATAGCGGCGGCCGACCTGCTCCACCGGCGACGATGCGGGGACGGCGGCGCTCTTCACGACCGGCAGAGGCGCGGCATTCGCCCCGCCAGGGCCAATCAGAGAGCCGAAGGCGAGCGTCCCGGCGGCAAGTAACAGAAGGGCAAAAACCTAAAGGCGTTACGCATCGTCAATAGGGGTAATAGGTCCAGTCGTAGCGACGCCCGGAGCGCTTAACATAGCGCTTGCCGGCCTTCTTATAGGCGTAGCGGCGACCGACCGGCTCGACGGGATCCGCAAGCGCCGCGCGGCTTTGGGCAGCGTGATCGGCAAGGGGCGGCGGGGCGGCCGAAGCCGTTCCGGCGGCGAACAGCGCGCCGAGTGCAAGGATGAATGCGAGGCCGGCAATACGCATGGGACTCTCCTCGCCCAGCCACCTGACCGGGCATAGGCATAACTACTACCACGGAGCCCTTGCCGTTCATTAGCGCCGGGCCAAAGGTTTTCGGATTCACCTCTCGTTAAAGCCACGCCGAAGCTGTGAGGAGGATCAGGACCTCGCAAAGCTGCTCCAGCGCGCCGAGCACGTCGCCGGTCTGGCCGCCGATCTGGCGCAGTGTGAGCCGCGCGAGGATCAGCCCTGTGAGGAGGAGGAGAAGAAGGGCGACAACACCTCGGATCGGATCGAGCCCGACGCCGAGCGCGAGCACGCCGAGGACCACCGCGATCTCCACGCTTCGCACCGGCGGTCTGCCGGCAGCGGCGGAAAGCCCGTCGGCGCGGGCAGGTTTCACTGCAAACATGAACGCGGGCAGCGTGGCCCGCGCGGCGATATGCGCCGTCATCAGCGCGATGGCCGCGAGCAGCGGGTCGCCGAGGCTCGCCACCGCGCCCACCTTGAGCGAGAAGGAGACGATGAGCGCGAGCACGCCATAGGTGCCGATGCGGCTGTCGCGCATGATCTCGAGCTTACGCTCCACGGTGGCCCCGCCGCCGAAGCCGTCGGCGGTGTCCGCGAGCCCGTCCTCATGCAGCGCGCCGGTCAGGAGTATCGTTGCCGCGACCGCCAGCATCGCGGCAATGAAGGGCGTGAGGCCGAGGAAGAGCGTGAGCTCGTAGACGAGACCGCCAAGCGCGCCGACCGCGAGCCCGACAAGCGGGAAGGCCCAGCTCGCACGCGCGATCGACGCGCCTTCGGGCGCCGCGAGCGGGAGCCGCGTCAGGAAAGCGGCGCTTGTTCGGAGATCGTTCAGGACGAGCAAGGGCTGCCCCCTCTGTTGCAATGAGGCGCGGGCAACTCTACTGGACGCATTCCCGCATGCCTCGCTGAATCCTGGCCTATGACAAGCTTTGCTTCTTTAAGCGATCTGCGCGACGCCTGCCGCGATCTCCCCGCTGGAGACCGTGAGGCGGCGGAGGCCGTGGCCGCGCGCGAAGCGACTCTGACCAAGCCGTTGCAGAGCCTCGGCCGCCTGGAAGGATTGGTCGAGTGGCTCGCCTATTGGCAAGGCAACAGCCCGCCCACACTCGATCGCATCGAGATGCTGGTCTTTGCCGGCAATCATGGCGTGACGGCGCAAGGCGTCTCCGCCTATCCCGCCGAGGTGACGGCGCAGATGGTGACGAATTTTGCGAACGGCCGCGCCGCCATCAACCAGCTCGCGCGGCTCACGGGAGCGAATCTGCGCGTGCTGCCGCTGTCCCTCGACACGCCGACCGCGGATTTCACGACGGCGCCGGCGCTGCCCGAGGATGCATTTCTCGAAGCGGTCGCGACCGGCTACGACGCCGTTCCGGCCGACGCGGACCTTGTGGTTCTCGGCGAGATGGGCATCGGCAACACGACCGCGGCGGCGGCGCTTGCAGCAGGCCTGTTCGGCGGTGGCGGCGAGCGGTTTGCCGGACGCGGCACCGGCATTGACGATGACGGGCTCGCGCGGAAATGCGCCGTGATCGACCGGGCGCTCGACACCCATGCCGATGCTCTCTCCGATCCGCTGCTGACCGCAGCCGCTCTCGGCGGCCGTGAGCTTGCCGCGATCCTGGGTGCCTGCCTTGCCGCACGCCACGCCCGCATTCCCGTGCTGCTCGACGGCTTCGTTTGCACGGCGGCGGCGGCGCCCCTGTACCGGCTGCGCGCGGACGGCCTCGATCATGCGCAAGCCGGGCATTTGTCCGCCGAAGCGGGGCATAAGACGTTGCTGACCGAGCTTGGCATGACACCTGTGCTCGATCTCGGCATGCGCCTGGGCGAAGCCTCGGGCGCGGCTGTCGCGCTGCTCGTGCTGCGCGCAGGGCTCGCGTGCCATAGCGGCATGGCGACCTTCGCCGAGGCGCAAGTCTCCGGTCGCTCCAGCTAAAGCCTTACGCCTCGGCGATGACATGAAAGAAGCTGCCGGTGACATGGCCGCGCCGTCCGCCCGCGACGCCGAGCGCGCGGCCCTCGCCGTCCGCAAGCTCGGCAAGCGGCGCGTCGTTGCCGGTCTCGGTCAAGGCCGCGTAATGGAATTCATGGCCGCGCAAGAGTTGGCCCTCCGTGCCGAGCGCGCAGGCGCCGAGCAGCCGCGCCTCGCGATAGCCGAGATGCAGGCGGCGCTTGGCGAAGCTCGTCGCGTGGCCGAGCAGGCCGGCCATTTGGTGGCGCACGCCGCCGGCATCCTCGAGGCCTTCGCCCAGCACCATGTAGCCGCCGCACTCGCCATGCACCGGCCGCGTGGCGGCAAACTGCGCGAGGCCGTGGCGGAACCGCGTTGCGGCGGCGATCGCGCCGGCATGCAGCTCCGGATAGCCGCCGGGGAGCCAGCAACTGTCGCAATGTTCTGGCGGCGGCTGGTCGGCGAGAGGGGAGAAGGAGACGATCTCCGCACCCGAAGCGCGCCAGCCTGCGAGGACATGCGGATAGGCGAAGGTGAAGGCAACATCGTCGGCAAGCGCGATACGCGATCCCGGCGGCGGCAAGGGCCGAGCGGCCTTCGGTGCGGTGATAACAGGAGGCCCGGCAAGCGCGAGAATGGCGTCGAGGTCGAAACAGCGCTCGGCCATCGCGGCGAGCGCGTCGAGCCGCGCGTCGAGATCCTCATGCTCGCCGGGCTGCACCAGGCCGAGATGCCGCTCCGGGAAGGCAAGCGCGTCGTCGCGGTGAATGGCGCCGAGTACGGGCATGGCGAGAAGCGCCATCGCGTCGGCGACGAGCCGCTCATGCCGCGCGCTGCCGACGCGGTTGAGGATGACACCGGCGATGCTCACGTCGGGATCGTGGCCTGCGAAACCGCGCGCCAGCGCCGCCGCGGACTGGGATTGACCGGAGACATCGAGCACGAGCACGACCGGAAGTCGCAACCGCGCGGCGAGGTCGGCGGTGGCGCCCGTCCTTCCCGGCACCGTGCCGATGCCGTCGAACAGGCCCATGACGCCTTCGACGACGAGAAGCTCGGCCTGGGACGCGGCCTCGTGCGCGAGGGCAACGAGCAGCGCGGGCGGCATGGCCCAGCTGTCGAGATTGACGCTTGGCAGCCCCGTCGCGGCTGTGTGGAAGGCGGGATCGATATAATCCGGCCCAGCCTTCGCGCCTTGCACGGCAAGCCCGCGCCTCGCGAACGCCGCCAGCAGCGCAAGCGTCACCGTGGTCTTGCCGGCGCCCGAACGTGGCGCGGAGACGATGAGCCCGCGCGCGCTCATGGTGCGATGCTCCTCAAGTGACGGGGACTGCGCATCGGACTATAGCGGGAGCCATGACAGAGAAGGACCGCCCGCTCCGCCGCGGCTGGACCACCGGCGCCTGCGCCACGGCGGCGGCGAAGGCCGCCTATACCGCGCTGCTCACGGGCGAGTTTCCCGATCCGGTGGAGATCACCCTGCCGAAGGGCGACGCGCATCCGGCCTTTGCCCTGGCCACGACCGAACTTGGTGATGGCCAGGCCACCGCCGGCGTGGTGAAGGATGCCGGCGACGATCCCGACGTCACCCACGGCGCGCTGATCCTCGCGCGCGTGCGCAAGGGAGCGCACGGGAGCGGCGTCGTCTTTCGCGCGGGCGAAGGCGTCGGAACGGTGACGAAGGCGGGGCTGCCACTGCCGCCGGGCGAGCCCGCCATCAACCCCATGCCGCGCCAGATGCTGCGCGATGCCATCGCTGAGGTCGCCGCGGATAAAGGCGATGCAGGCGATGTCGAGATCGAGATCGCGGTGCCTGGCGGAGAGGAGCTTGCGAAGCACACGCTCAACGGCCGCTTGGGCATTGTCGGCGGCATCTCCATTCTCGGCACCACCGGCATCGTCATTCCCTATTCCTGCTCGGCCTGGATCCACTCGATCCATCGCGGCATCGATGTCGCCCGCGCGGCCGGCCTCGACCACATCGCGGGCGCGACCGGCACGAGCTCCGAGGCCGCTATTCAGAAGCTGCATAACATGCAAGAGACGGCTCTGATCGACATGGGCGACTTCGTCGGCGGCATGCTGAAATATGTGCGCACCCATCCCGTGCCGCGCGTGACGATTGCCGGCGGCCTCGGCAAGATGACGAAGCTCGCGCAAGGCCTGCTCGATCTGCATTCGCGCCGCGGCTCCGTAGATCTCGGCGTGCTTGCGGGCCTCGCCGAGACAGACGGCGGCTCGCCCCAGCTCACCGCGCGCATCAAGGCCTCCAACACCGCGGCCGAAGCCTTCTGCCATGCGCAAGCCGAGCACATCGCTCTCGGCGACGCGGTCGCAGCGGCAGCCTGGGAGACGGCCGCCACGGTCGTCGCGGGCAAGCCCATCGAGATCGAGATCGTTCTCTTCGACCGCGAAGGCCGGCTTGTCGGCCGCGCGCCGTTCGCGCCCGCTCACCCTGCCTGCCCCCGGAAGCTGCGCACATAATCCGAGTCGTAAAGCGCGCTCTCGCGGAAATTCTCCGCGTCCAGCGCGCGCCCGACCAGGATCAAAGCGGTGCGCTCGATCGTCTCCGCCGCGAGTCTCTCGGCAATGTCGCCGAGCGTGCCGAGAATGATGCGCTCATCAGGCCAGCTTGCCCGCGCCACCACCGCGACGGGACAGTCCGCCCCGTAGAACGGCGTCAGATCCTCGACGATATGCACGATGCCGTGAATCGCGAGATGGATCGCAAGCGTGGCGCCGGTCGCCGCGAAGGCAGCGAGGCTCTCCCTCTTCGGCATGGCTGAGGCGCGCCCGGGAATGCGCGTCACCACCACGCTTTGCGTCACCTCCGGCACGGTCAGCTCGCGACAAATGGCGGCGGCGGCGGCGGCGAAGGCCGGAACGCCGGGGGTGAGGGTGAAGGGGATGCCGAGACCCTTCAGGCGGCGCAACTGTTCGGCGAGGGCGCTGTAAACCGAAAGATCGCCGGAATGCAGCCGCGCGACGTCATGGCCTGCGTTTTGCGCGGCAACGAACTCCGCCTCGATCTCGTCGAGAGACAGAGGCGCGGTGTCGACGATGCGCGCGTCGTCCGGGCAATAGGCCAGCAGTTCGGGCGGCACGATGGAGCCGGCATAGAGGCAGACTGGACACCGGGCGATGAGGTCGCGGCCGCGCACGGTAATGAGGTCGGGGGCACCGGGCCCCGCGCCGATGAAATGCACGATCATGGCGCTTGCTCCAGCACGGCCAGCGCGCAGGTCGCGGGCCCGAGCGCGGTGCGGGGTCCGAGCAGGCGCGCGTTGGGACCGCCGGCGGCAAGCGCCGCAGCTTCCGCCACGGAGGGGAGGCCCGTCAGCGCCAGCACGCGCTGCGAGTTTGTGACCGCCCTCGCGCCGGCGGCTTCAAGTTCGGCTTCCGCGATGATCGTCAGCGGGACGCCACGCGCGGACGCCGCTGCGGCGATCCCGCGCTCCTCCGCCTTGAACGTGGGCGTGGCGATCAGCGCGAGCTCCGCTTGCGCAAGCCCGGCTCTTAGAAGAGCGGCATCGATCACGGCGATGATGTCGTGCACGGACGCGCCCTTGCGGCAACCGACACCGGCGACGATCATGGCTTCACCCACACCCATTGCGTGACCGGCATGGCGGCGCGCCAGCCGGTCTTGCCGCCGACCGCATCCGCACGCGATACGGCAAGGCGGGTCAGCTCGCCGCCGAGCGCGGCGTGGCGCGCAAGCAGTGCCGCTTCTGTCTCCAGCGTGACGGCGTTGACAACGAGGCGGCCGCCAGGTTTGAGCGCTTCGATGGCGGCGTCGAGCAGGCCGTCATCGCTGGCGCCGCCGCCGATAAAGATAGCGTCGGGTTGCGCGAGACCGGCAAGGGCGGCCGGAGCTTCGCCTTCCACGATGTCGAGCCCCGGCACGCCGAAGGCAGCGGCGTTACGCGTAATCCGGCCGGCGCGGTCGGGTCGCGCCTCGATGGCGATGGCGCGCAAGGATGGGTCCGCGAGCATCCACTCGATGGAAACGGAGCCGGAGCCCGCGCCGATATCCCACAATAGCTCGCCGCGACGGGAGCCGAGCGACGACAGCGTCACGGCGCGGATCTCGCGCTTGGTGATCTGGCCGTCATGTTCGAACAAATCGTCGGCAAGGCCGGGCGTAAAAGCGAGTACCCGCGCGCCTTTGTCGGCGGCAACCTCGATGGCGCAAATGTTGAGCGCGGCAACCTCGCCCAGATCGTAGGAGGCTGCCGTCGTCATGCGGGTCCGCTCGCTCTCCCCGCCAAGAGCCTCCAGCGCGGTGAGGCGCGAGGCGCCGAAGCCGATCTCGGCAAGAAGTTGTGCGAGCGCCTGCGGCCCGTCGCCATCGGAGGTCAGCGCGAGGATGTTAGCGCCCGGATGCAGATGCGGGCGGATGCGGTCGATCTCGCGGCCATGCAGGGAAAGGAGGACGGTGTCGGGCAGCGCCCATCCCAGCCGCGCGGCGGCGAGACTGAAGGCGGACGGCGCCGGCATGACCAGGGTCTCATCGGGCTCGACATGGCGTGCGAGCACGGAGCCCACGCCATAGAAGAAGGGATCGCCCGAGGCGAGCACGCAAACTTCGCGCCCGCGCAGGGCAAGGATTTCCTCGATTCCTTGTGCAAACGGGCTTGGCCAGGGCCGCTTTTGGCCCTTGATCAGCGCCGCCGCGAGGCGGAGGTGTCGCTCGCCGCCGAATACGATTTCAGCTTGGGAAACGAGGCCACAGGCGATAGGGCTCAATCCTTCTACGCCGTCCTCGCCAATCCCGACGATGGACAGCCAGCGCTGCCTTGGGCCAGGTAGGGGCATGACAGGTTCAGGACGCGCCATGCGCATACTCATTCTTGGCGGCACGGCGGAAGCGCGGCAGCTCGCGGGGGCTCTCGCAGGCCAGCCGGCATTCGACGTGACGCTCTCGCTCGCCGGACGCACAGCCGCGCCGCTTGCGCAAGGCGTGCCGGTGCGCAGTGGCGGCTTCGGCGGCGCCGAAGGCTTGGCAGACTATCTCCGCGCCGAGCGCATCGGCGCTCTGATCGACGCGACGCATCCTTATGCCGCCATCATGTCCGCCAACGCGGCAAAGGCCGCGCGTGCCGCCAAAGTGAAATTGCTGGCGTTGCGGCGGTCGCCGTGGACGCAAAGGAGCGGCGACAACTGGATCGAAGTCGGAACCGTGGCGGAGGCGGCGCGGGCGATTGGGGAGGAACCAAGCCGCGTCTTCCTCGCGCTGGGGCGGAAGGAGTTGGCGCCTTTCGCGCAAGCGCCGCAGCACATCTATCTGGTGCGGAGCGTCGACCCCGTCGAGAAACCGCTCGATCTGCCGAACGCGGCCTATATCAGCGCGCGAGGTCCCTTCCGTGAAGCGGACGATCTCGCGCTGCTGCAAGAGAACGGCATCGACATCGTCGTGTCGAAGAATAGCGGCGGCGATGCGAGCTACAGCAAGATCGCGGCCGCGCGTGCGCTTGGACTCCCCGTCATCATGCTCAAGCGTCCGGCGCTCCCAGAGGTGACAAGCGTCGAGCGCGTGGGCGAGGTCGTGGCGTGGCTCGATCATGCCATCGCCCCCGCAACTGCCCGCGGCGTATAGACTAACGGCGCTTCGTCCTCGCGATAGATCACGCGCGTGTCGCGCGAGCCGACAATGATCAGGGTCGCCATGTCGGCGGGAACCCGACCGGCATCCTCAAGCGTGGTGATGGTGAGTTGTTCGTCGGGCCGGCTCACCGCGCGTCCGAAGATGATTGCGGTGGCTGCGGGGAGGTGCCGGCGAAGCAGCGTCAACGCCTTGCCGATCTGTCCCGGCCGCGCGCGCGACGCGGGATTGTACAGCGCGATGACGAAGCCCGCGGCCGCCGCTGCGGCGAGACGGCGCTCGATCAGATCCCAGGGCTTGAGATTGTCCGAAAGCGAGATGGCGCAGAAATCGTGACCGAGCGGCGCGCCCACCCGCGCGGCAACGGCGAGCATGGCAGTGATTCCGGGCACGATCTGCACATCGAGCGCGCGCCAACCGGGAGGGCCCGCCTCAATCTGCTCGCAGACCGCGGCCGCCATGGCGAACACGCCGGGATCGCCGCCGGACACGACGGCAACATTGGCGCCCTCGGCGGCATGGCGCAGGGCGGCGGCGGCGCGCGCCGGCTCCTCGCGATTGTCCGACCCATGCCGCGCCTGGCCCGGCCGCGACGGAACGCGGTCGAGATAGGCGCTATAGCCATAGACCGCATCTGCCGAAGCGAGTGCGTCTTCGGCTTCACGCGTCAGGTACCGCGCATCGCCCGGACCGAGCCCGATGACGGCGAGGCGCCCGCTCATGACCGGTCCGCCCAACCAGGAACCAGCACGACGGCGAAATAGGGCGCGCAGCCGTCGGTCTTCTCGGCGAGCTTCATGGTGACGGCGTTTGCCATGGTGCCGCGCTCGACATAGATGGCCCGCTCCAGACGCCCGGCGCGCTGAAGCGCGCGGCGCACCTTCTCAAGATTGCGGCCGATCTTCATCACAACGACCGCATTGCTGTCGGCGAGGCGGCGCTCGAGCTCGGCCTCCGGCAGGGTGCCCGGCAGCACGGTGAGCACGTCGTCGCCTTGCGCGATGGGGGTGCCGATCGCCGACCAGCAGCCGGACATTCCGGTGACGCCGGGGATGACCTCGGTCGCGTAGCGCTCGGCGAGGCGCACATGGAGATGCATGTAGGAGCCGTAGAACAGCGGATCGCCTTCGGAGAGCACCGCGACGACGCGGCCTTGATCGAGATGCGCGGCGACGGCCGCCGCGGAGCTGTCGTAGAAATCGCCGATGGCGCAGCGATACTCTGTCTCGGCCTTCGGCATTTCCGTCGTGACCGGATAGAGCAGTGGCAGCTCCTCGACGCCATCCTTGAGATGGCCAACGACGATGCCGCGCGCATTGCTGGCGTTGCCGGCCTTGGCGAAATGCGCGACGACGTCCGCATCGCGGAGCGCCGCGATGGCCTTCAGCGTGAGAAGCCCCGGATCGCCCGGGCCGACGCCCACGCCGATGAGGCGTCCCGCTTTCATAGACCTTCCTTTGCGAGCGCGTTGATCGCGGCTGCCGTCATGGCGCTGCCGCCCATGCGCCCGCGCATGATGAGGAAGGGGATGTCGTGGAGATTTTGCGCGAGCACCTCTTTGGATTCCGCAGCGCCGACAAAGCCGACGGGGATACCGAGAATGGCGGCGGGCTTTGGCGCGCCTTCATCGAGCATCTCCAGCAGGTGGAAGAGCGCGGTCGGCGCATTGCCGATAGCGACGACGGCGCCGCCGAGACGGTCGCGCCAAAGCTCGAGCGCGGCGGCAGAGCGCGTGGTGCCGAGCTTGAGCGCAAGCGGGGCGACGCGCTGATCGCGCAAGGTGCAGATCACCTCATTATCGGCAGGAAGGCGCGCGCGGGTGACGCCCTGCGCCACCATCGCCGCGTCGCAGAGAATCGGCGCACCCCGCTGCAAGGCGCCGCGCGCTGCCGCCACAAGGCTCGGCGAGAAGACGATATGCTCCGCGACGCCGACCTGGCCGCATGCATGAATCATGCGCACCGCAATGTCCGCATCTTCCGGCGTGAAGCGGGAGAGATCCGCCTCGCTGCGGATGATGGCGAAGGAACGCTGATAGATGGCCGTGCCGTCCTTGATGTAGTCCGGGCCCTTAAGCATCGGCCGGCTCCAGCGCCTCTACGTCTTCGTCTTGCAGGAGAGCGGCATGGAGGCCGCGGGTATCGACAAAGGCCGAAGGCGCGCGGGCCGTGCCGTTGCGAACGACGCCGAATCCGCTTTCACTGCCGACGATGGTCAGGGGTGCCATCTTCGGATGGGCGCAGCCTTTGGCGCAGCCTGAGATATGCAGCGCGATGCCTTGGCCGGGCGGCAGAAACGGCGCAAGCTCGGCGGCAAGGGCGCGCGCCGGGATATGGCCCGAGGCGCAGAACGGTGCGCCGGGACAGGCGACGACACGGCGGCGTGGATCCGAGGCCGAGACGATGAAGCTGAAACCTTCCGCCGCGCCGGCGACGGCATCCGCGCCGGCCTCGTTGAGCGGACCGAGCAGGAGCGCGCGGTCTGGCGCCGGGCGCAGCCATGTCGCGCCGTGATAGCGCGCGGCGCTGATCACGCCGATCAGTTCCGACGCCTGAGCGTGCCCGAAGGCGAGCCCGATTCCGAGCACGAGCGAGCCGTCCGTCAGGGGATGCCGCCCGAGCATTTGCGCGCGGGGGCGTGGCTGCAAGGCCGTGGCCGGTTTGAGAGGCGCAGCGAGCGTGACGCGCGAGGCGGCGATGCCTTGGTCGCGCAGGATATCGGCGGCGCGGCTGGTTGGCCCGTGTACCGCGATCCTACGCAAGACATGCAGCACCGCAGGGCAGGCATCGTCGCGGGACACGATTCCGAGCGGCGTCGCCGAGGCGGCGTCACCGGCGAGCGCCATAAGCAGCCTTTCGGCATCGACGGCGAGGAGCCTGATATCGGCCTTGAGCGCATCGAGATGCAGCGGGCCGCCGCCATCGACGACGATGGAGAGTTTTGGTGCGAGCGCGAGCCTCGCCGCTTCGATCGCCGCGCGCAATTCTGCCGCAAGTGAAGCGGCATCGATCAAGGCACGAGGATCGCCGGGCAGAGCGTCGGTCACGACGCTGACGCCCTCGCTCGCCGGAAGGTCCAGTTCGCCGACCGCGGAGGCAAAGCTCAGCGCGGAGACCGGCGTCAGCCCGCGTACCTGGAGACCGCCGCGCGCGGTGACCTCAATCGTGCCGTTGCCCTGCGCAAGCGCCGCCGCACAGAAACCGGCGAACGCATCGAGGGAGATGGGCGGGGTCGGCATCAGGCGCACCAGCAGCCCATCGCCGGTCAGCATCGGCGTGGAAAGGCCTGGACAGGCGCCGCGGACGGAGATCGCGCTCACGCCACCTCCTCCTTGCGCATCGTTGCGAGGTCGGCGGCGAGATCGTTGCGCCGCGGATGCCATAGCCCTTTGCGCCGCGCGTCCTCCAGGCGCTCGGCAAGCGCCCGGGCGGCATCCGGGTTCTCGCGCAGGAGAAAGTCGCGCACGCGAGGGTTCACGACATAGGCGTCATGCACGAGGTCGAATAGCGACGACGCCACCGCGTTCGTGGTCTCGGCGAAATCGACGAGGCGATCCACGGTCTCGGCGAGCTCCGCTGCGCCGCGATAGCCGTGGCGCATCATGCCTTCGATGTAGCGCGCGCTCGTCGCGCGCCCGCGCACGATCCGCGCCAGCGCCTGGTCGAGCGCGCGAGCGCGCGGGCGCTTGGGGTCGGTGAGGTCGAGCATCACGAGGTCGGGCGTCCGGCCAAGCGACTTTGCGGCAGCGGCGAAGCCGCCGACAAAGGCGGCATCCTCCGAGCCATCGAGGAGATCGCGGCCGGGATCGTCGCTCGGATGCAGCAGAAGATCGGCGGCGGCGACACGTTCGGCGAACGCGTCCGGCAAGGCATCGCCAACACCTTCCGCGCCGCAATAGGCGTGCGAGGCAGCGGCGAGATAGGCGGCGCCGATATCGTCGGCCGCAGCATCCTGGCCGAGCAGGTCCTCGACGCCCGCGCCGTAGGCACCGGGCGCATTGCCGAAGATGCGGTGGATGCAGCCATTGCTCTTCTGACGATGCGTGGCAGCGAGGGGATTGTCGTGATCGTCCTCGCTGCGTTGCGCGACGAGCTGCACCGCCGCGTCGAGCAGCGCGATTTGCGCCGGAAACAGGTCGCGGAACAGTCCGGAAATGCGGAAGGTGACATCGATGCGCGGCCGGCCCATCGCGGCGGGCGGCAGCACCTCGATGCCCGTGACGCGCCCCGTGGCCGTGTCCCAGGTCGGGCGGCAACCCATCAGCGCGAGGCCTTGCGCGATCTCCTCGCCGCCGGTCCGAAGCGTCGCGCTGCCCCAAAGATCGATGACGAGGGATCGCGGCATCTCGCCGTGGCTTTGCAGATGATTGCGCACCACTTCGTCGGCGGCGATGCGGCCGAGGTCCATCGCGGTCGGCGTCGGCAGTACGCGCGGATCGGCGGTGAAGAGATTGCGGCCCGTTGGCAGCACGTCGCGGCGTCCCCGTGACGGCGCACCGGCAGGACCGGCGGGAATGCGCTTGCCGTCGAGCGCATCGAGCAGCGCGTGACCCTCGGCTTCCGCGCTTGCCTGCCATTGCGGGTCGTTGCCCTGGCCGGCATCGGCGCGGCCATAGATGTGCAGCCCATCCTTCAGCGCGAGATCCTTGAGATCGCAGAGCCAGGCATCGATCTTCTTGAGCGCGGCATCGGGACAGGACTCGGCGGCGAGCCCCGCCTCGCGCGCGAGACCTGAGCTTTGCGCGCTCTCAACGATGAGGCGTGCGAGACGCTCGCGGCGATGGCCGTCGAGACCGTCGGCAATGGCATATTCATCGACCAGCCGCTCGAGCGCCTGCGCAGGGCCCGACAGGTCCGTATTCACGAGCGGCGGCGGCAGATGCCCGATGGTGATGCCGGCAATGCGCCGCTTGGCCTGCGCCGCCTCGCCGGGATTGGTCACGATAAAGGGATAGATGACCGGCACCGTGCCGAGCACGGCTTCAGGAAAACACGAATTGGTCAGCGCCACGGATTTGCCCGGAAGCCATTCCAGCGTACCATGCGCGCCGAGATGCACGATGGCGTGGGTCTTTGCTGTGTGCCGCAGCCAGAGCCCGAAGGCGAGGAGCGCGTGGCGGGGCGGCAGGCTCGGATCGTGATAGTCGGCGCGGCGCTCTGTCTTGCGCCCGCGCTCCGGCGGCAGCGCCACGAGAACATTTCCGAAGAAACGCGCGCGAAACCGGAACGCACCGTTGCTAACATCTTCATCGTGGGCGGGAGCGCCCCAGGCATCAATGATACGCGCAAGAACGCTCGCAGGAAGCTCGGCGGCGAGACGCTGATAGTCGGCAAGCGAAAGCATCGCGTCCGCCGCGCCCGCCTCCAGCATGTCGATCAGCGCGCGCGGCGTCTCAGGCAGAGCGCCAACAGCGTAGCCGGCATCAGTAAGATCGGCGAGCAACGCAAGGACGCTTGCCGGCACGTCGAGGCCGACAGCGTAGCCCGTGCGCCCGGCAGCACCTGGATAGTCCGGCATCAGCACCGCGACGCGCCGCTTCGCGCGCGGCAAAGCGCGCAAGCGCGCAAGCGCCGCGACACGGTCAGTGACCATGCCGACACGGTCGGGCTCGGGGCGGTTCATCAGCCCGGTAAAGGCGAGCGCCGCATCCGCCGCGACGGGATCCTTGAACGAGATCGCGCCCGCAAGCACGCGACCGTCGATCTCCGGCAGGACCACGTGCATGGCAAGGTCGGACGATCCGAGGCCACGCGGGCTCTCCGCCCACGCCGCACGCTTGGTATTGGCGATAATAACTTGGTGCACGGGGGCGTCGGTCACATCCAGCGGCGACGCCTCGCTCTCGCTCGCGGCGGCGAACGCGGTGGTGGTGAGGATGACCGCGGGCGCGAGACGCGGCAGGGAGGCTTGCAGGAATTTGCGCGCCGCGTGGTCCTTCAGGCTCGGGATGACGAGCGGCGCTGGTGCGAGACCACGCTCGCCGAGCGCCTTATAGAGCGCATCGATTGGCGCGGTGTCCGCCGCGAGAAGTGCCGCGCGATAGAAGATGATCGGCACCACCGGCAGGCCGGGCGCGAGTTGTGCGAGCAGCGTGTCGAACGGCACGGCGCCGATCTCCGGCAGATAACCGCCGACACGCGGCAACGACTCGGGCTCCGCGACGCACACGGCCTGCCCCGCATATGAGGCGAGCCGGCGCAGCAGCGCGCGCATGTTTTCGCGTCCGCCTTCGCGGAAGAAGCCGAGCACAACCCTGAGTTCTTCCGGCGGTAGCGTCGACGCCGCGTCGAGGCGGGTGTCGTCGCGGTCCTCGCCGGGAAGCACGGCCAAAGCGATGCCCCTCGCGCGCGCGGCTTCGCTCAACATATCGACGCCGTAGCGCCACCAGTCGAGACCGCCGAGCAGACGCACGACAATGATTTTCGCGTGAACTCCGACGCGGTCGAGCCAAAGGTCGATCGACATCGGATGGCGGAGGTCGCGGAGATGCGCGAGCCGCACGCTCGGTAAGCTGTCCTTGTCGAGCGCGAAGGCTGCTGCGAGTCCAGAGAGATCGCTATCGGCGAAAGACAGCACCGCGATGTCGCCCGGCGTCTGACCGAGATCGATGGGCTCGACCAGATCGTCAAGCGTCGTGGAGCTGGTCTGGAGCAGATGCATCTTTTAGCCCGACAATGCGCTCGTCACGGCGCGGCGGTCGAGGCCCTTCAGCCCAATGACGACAAGATAGCCGCTGCGTGATTCTAAGGTGCCCCAAGGCCGGTCGTAATAATGGCTGACGCGGGCGCCGACGGCCTGCACCAGGAGGCGCATGGGCTTGCCGGCGACGGCGGCGAAGCCCTTGACCCGCAACACATTTTGGCCTTCGGCGAGGTCGCCGATGCGCTTGGCGAGGAGCGCGGGATCGGCGATTTCCCCGACCTCCACGACGAAGCTGTCGAAATCGTCGTGATCGTGGTCGAGCTCATCGTCGTGATGCGTCTTGCGGTTCTCGATGTCGTCCTCGGTGCCAACGCCGAGGCCGAGCATCGCGGCCGGATCGACCTTGCCGTCCGCGACCGTGACGACGCGCACCGAACGGGGCAGCGCGTTGGCGATCGCGGCGGTCGCGCGCTCAGCGCCTGCCGCGTCGAGCAGATCGCGCTTGTTGAGCACGACGAGATCGGCGCAGGCGATCTGGTCTTCGAACACCTCCTCGATGGGATCGTCGTGATCGAGGGCGCTGTCGGCCTGGCGTTGCCGCGTCAGCGCATCGAGATCGGCGGAGACCTGACCGTTGGCGAGTGCGGCGCCATCGACCACCGCCACGACGCCGTCGACGGTGACGCGGCCCTTGATCGCCGGCCAATTGAACGCCTGCACGAGCGGCTTCGGCAGAGCGAGCCCTGAGGTCTCGATGACGATATGCTCGACCGCCGGCCTGCGCGACAGAATGGCGTCGAGCGCCGGCACGAACTCGTCGGCGACCGTGCAGCAGAGACAGCCATTGGCAAGCTCGACGATGTTCTCCTCCGGGCACGCGGCATCGCCGCAGCCTTTCAGGATCTCGCCGTCAATGCCGATATCGCCGAACTCGTTGACGATGACGGCGAGGCGGCGGCCGTTCGCATTCTCCAGGATATGGCGGATGAGCGTCGTCTTGCCCGAGCCGAGAAAGCCCGTGACGATCGTGCAGGGAATGCGCGCAACCGACGTCATTCAACGTCCTCCTCGAAATCCATTGGTGGGACGCGCGCAATGAGCCCGCGCTTGAGACTGTCGGGACGGCCGCGCCAGGGCAGGAGCCCGTCGCCGGAGCGGGCCAGAAGCCTCGCGCCGTCGATCAGCGCAGCCGCGCCGTTTTCCGGGTTGAGGTCCCCGAACACGTAAGTCCAGGAACCGTCGCGGCGCATGGCGGCGCTGAGCGCGCGATTGCAATTGGCGAGGCAGCGTATCTTGCAGACCGCGATGCCGGTATCTCTCGCGGCGCGGATCGTCGCGTCCGCGAGCTCAAGCCCGGGGCGCACGCCTTCCGGATCGGACGCGCGGCGGCACTTGATGCAGACATAGATCGTGGTCGAGGTGCGTGCCTCGACGCCTAGATCGTCATCCTTGGCGAGATCGGTGAGCGTCACCCTGCCGTCGCTCCTTCGCGGACTGACTACGACAAGGGTGCGAAGACGCGAGCCACGAAGCCCGAAACCACGGGCTGCGCAACGTCAACCGCCGCAGAGGCACCCCGCCCCGCGGCCGATTGCATCGACGGTAGGTCTCCTGGCTTCGCGGGTCTTCGCCCCTCACCGCCTTCCCGGGATCGTCCCAGTGGCCTTTGTGGTTGAGGCTCGCCGCTCACAGTTGCGGGGGCAGCCGCGGATTTAGAGGACTGCCTCGTACCGCGTTCCCTGTTCGCTCTCTTGCGAGAGACCGTCGAATTCCGCCACTTAAGGGGCGGCTCCCACCCTTTGTCAATCGCGAGGGGCGGTCGCTGCTTGCCCTCGCCCGCGGTGCCGCTATAGTCGGCGCGTCGTTGGTTCCCACACGCCGTGGGACGTAAAAGGGAACGCGGTGAAGGTTTCGGCCTGAATCCGCGGCTGCCCCCGCAACTGTAAGCGGCGAGCACCCCTCCACTGGTCACTGGAGCCGAAAGGCTCCGGGAAGGCCGAGGGAAGGCGTCGACCCGCGAGCCAGGAGACCTGCCGGCGGCGTCAAACCTTAACCGCGTCCTCGGGTGGAGGAGGCAAGGGGGATCAGATGAAGGCTTTTTCGACTAGACCAGACGGCGACAGCGCCGTCGCCGCGCTCACCGCGTCACGCGCGATACCGATCTTCATGGCGGCCCTGATCGGCGTCTTCATCGTCGGCGGCGTGGGCTTCTCTCACATCGAGGCCGTGCATAACGCCGCCCACGACTATCGCCATTCGATGGCCTTTCCTTGCCACTAAGGAGGGCACGACATGGTTTTCTTTCGCAACATGGTGCTGATTGCCGCCGTGGCCGGCGGGCTTGCCGGCCTCTGCATGACCGTCGCCCAGGAATTCACGACGGTGCCGTTAATTCTCCAGGCGGAGACATTTGAGGGCCAATCCGGAGCCCCGGCCCATTCTCACGCCCATGGCGACGCCGCCGAGGTTTCAGGCCACTCCCATGGCGACGGAACGGCCGGAGTCGAGGAGGAAGGCTGGGCGCCGGCGGACGGCTTCGAACGGACCTTCTTCACCCTCCTCGCCAATATCGTCACCGGCGTCGGCTTCGCGCTTCTGCTGGTCGCCGTCAGCGAGCTGTTCGGCGGCATCGCCGATTGGCGGCAGGGCGTGTTCTGGGGCTTGGCGGGGTTCGCCATCTTCACGCTCGCACCCGGTCTTGGCTTGCCGCCCGAACTCCCGGCAATGCCCGCGGCGGAGCTTGGCGCGCGCCAGCTCTGGTGGGTGGGGACGGTTGTCAGTACCGCGATCGCGCTTGGGCTCATGTTCTACAGCCGTTCGGTGTACGCGGTGGCCGGGGCGGTCGTGCTCCTGCTGCTGCCGCATCTGATCGGTGCGCCGCAGCCGGTTAGCCATGAGAGCCCGATCCCGGAAGGCTTGCATCATAGCTTCGTGGTCGCGGCCGTGCTCACCACGCTCGTGTTCTGGGTTCTGCTCGGGGGACTTGCGGGCCTGTTCCGCGAGCGGTTTCTCCGCGCAGCCTGAGCCATGGCAAAGACAGAGACTGCCGGGCGCGCGGGCTTGACTCTCGTGCTCGGCGGCGCTCGCTCCGGCAAGAGCCGCTACGCCGAAAGCCTGATCGCCGCGCTGCCGCGTCCCTGGGTCTATATCGCCACGGCCGAAGCCCGCGACGACGAGATGGCGGCGCGCATCGCGGCGCACAGGGCGCGGCGCGAAGCCGGCTGGCAGACCGTCGAAGCGCCGCATGAACTGCCCGAGGCACTCGCCGCCGTTCCCGAAGGCGCTGCCGTCCTCGTCGACTGCCTGACGCTTTGGCTTTCGAATGTGATGCTCGGCAGTTTCGACGTGGGCAACATGACACATAGGCTGGAAGCCGCCCTCGCCGCGCGCAGCGGTCGCACCGTCCTCGTCAGCAACGAGGTCGGCCTCGGGATCGTCCCCGACAACCCGCTCGGCCGCAGCTTTCGCGATTGCCAAGGAGTGCTCAATCAACGCATGGCCCCGATCGCCGATCATGTCGTGCTGATGATTGCGGGCCTGCCAATGACCGTGAAGGAAACGCCATGACCAAGGCGATCGACGAGAAGGAGGCCGAGCGCCACCGCGCCAAGATGGCGAAGCGCAAGGCTGTGCAGGACGAGGAGGTCGCCGGCAAGACCGCAGAGAAGGGCCTGCTGATCGTGCATACCGGCACCGGCAAGGGCAAATCCACCGCGGCCTTTGGCCTAGCTCTGCGCATGCTCGGTCGCGGCCGGCGCGTCGGCGTGGTGCAATTCGTGAAAGGCGCCTGGCACACCGCCGAGCGCGATGCGCTCGCAACCTTCGGCGATCAGGTCTCGTGGCACTCCATGGGCGAAGGCTTCACCTGGGAGACCCAGGACCTGAAGCGCGACATCGCAGCCGCCGAGCGTGCCTGGGCCAAGGCGCAAGAGCTGATGGATGATGAGAGCTTCGGGCTTGTCATTCTCGACGAGCTCAATATCGCGCTCCGTTACGACTATCTCGATCTCGACCGCGTGCTTGCGGCGCTGACATCGCGCAGGCCGGGGCTTCATGTCATCGTCACGGGGCGGAACGCGAAGCCCGCCCTGATCGAGGCGGCCGACCTCGTCACCGACATGACGCTCGTGAAGCATCACTTCGCCGCCGGCGTGAAGGCGCAAGAAGGCATCGAGTACTAGAGGTGGCCGCGCGCGTGCTCATGTTCCAGGGCACCGGCTCCGATGTCGGCAAGTCGCTGATCGTTGCGGGGCTTGCGCGTGCACTCGCCAAGCGCGGGCTGAAGGTGCTGCCCTTCAAGCCGCAAAACATGTCCAACAATGCGGCGGTGACGGCCGACGGCGGCGAGATCGGCAGGGCGCAGGCGCTCCAGGCGCGCGGCGCCGGCGCGAGCCCCAGCGTGCATATGAACCCCGTACTGCTGAAACCGCAAAGCGAAGTCGGCGCGCAGATCGTTGTGCAGGGGCGCGTCTATGGGCGCGCGGTTGCGGCTGAATATCAGCGCCTCAAACCCGAGCTGATGAGCTTCGTCCTCGACAGTTTCGCGCGATTGAAACGCGATGCCGATATCGTGTTGGTCGAGGGTGCGGGCAGCGCGTCGGAGATCAATCTCCGCAGCAACGACATCGCCAATATGGGCTTCGCGCGCGCGGCAGACGTGCCCGTGGTGCTGATCGGCGATATCGATCGCGGCGGCGTCATCGCGAGCCTGGTCGGCACCAAGGCGGTGATCGCGGCCGAGGATGCAAGCCTGATTGTCGGCTTTCTCGTGAACAAGTTTCGCGGCGACCCTGCATTGTTTGCGCAAGGCATGACACTGATCGCGAAAGCCACCGGCTGGGCGGCGCTTGGCCTCATTCCCTTCTTCGCCGGCGCGCGCGCATTGCCCGCCGAGGATGCTCTTGCACTCGACGCGGCACGACCGCGCAAAGACGGCGCGCGCATCAAGATCGCGGTACCGGTCCTGCCGCATATCGCCAATTTCGACGATCTCGACCCGCTCGATGCCGAGCCGTCTGTCGACCTCGTGCGCGTGCGCCCGGGAAAAGCGCTGCCGGGCGACGCCGACCTCGTCATCCTGCCGGGCTCCAAGGCCACCATCGCCGACCTCGCCGCGCTGCGCGAAGCCGGCTTCGACATCGACATCGCGGGGCATCGCCGCCGCGGCGGTTCTGTGCTCGGGCTTTGCGGCGGCTATCAGATGCTGGGGCGCGCGATCCACGATCCCGACGGCATCGAAGGCGCGGCGGGCAGCGCGCAAGGCCTCGGTTTGCTCGACGTCGAGACCACGCTCACGGCTGAGAAGCGGCTTGAGCCCGTGCAAGGCACGACCTCCGACGGCGTGGCCTATGCCGGCTATGAGATGCATATCGGCGAGACCAGCGGGCCCGACTGCGCGCCCCCGTTTGCCACGCTTTCAGGCGGTGCGAGCGACGGCGCAGTGTCGGCAGACGGCCGCGTGAGCGGAACCTATATTCACGGCCTGTTCGCCAACGACCGCCAGCGCGGCGCCTGGCTCGCGAGACTCGGCGGCGCGGAAGCGGAGATCGCCTATGAGGGCGCGGTGGATGCGACGCTCGACCGTCTCGCCGCACATCTCGAAGCCCATGTCGATATCGACCGCCTGCTCACGCTCGCCAGATGAGCAAAGCCACAAGCGCAACGAGGCCGATCAGGATCGCGTCACCGCGCACATATAGCGAAAGCGTGGCCCTGATATCGGCTGCCGACAGATCCGCCCTGCCGCCTCCCATCCAGGCGTCGGCCACAAGCGCGCCGTCATAATGCCGCGGGCCCCCAAGAGCGAGATCGAGCGCGCCGGCGGTTGCGGCTTCGGGATAGCCGGCATTGGGCGACCGATGCCGCGGCGCATCGCGCCAGATTGCGCGCCAGGCAAGTCCCGAAGAGGCGCCCGGTGTGACGGCGGCGGCCGTAACGAGCAGAAGCGCTGCGAGGCGCGAGGCGGGAAGATTGACGAGATCGTCGAGCCGTGCCGCCGCGGAGCCGAAGTCTTCGTGGCGCTTAGTGCGATGTCCGATCATGCTGTCGGCGGTGTTGATGGCTTTATAGACTGAAGCGCCAGGAAGCCCCGCAATGACCATCCACAGTGACGGCGCGACGACGCCGTCGGAGAAATTCTCGGCGAGACTTTCGATCGCGGCGCGAGCGATGCCGGCCTCGTCCAGCGCGGCGGTATCGCGTCCAACGATCTCCGCCACGGCCACGCGCGCGTCCGCGATGTCGCCTTGCTCGAGCGCTCCCGCAACATTGGCGACATGGGCGTATAGGCTGCGTTGTGCGAGAAGCGTGCTCGCGACAATGGCGACGGCGATAATGCCGAACGGGAGGAGCAGCAGGCTGCGTTCGATGAAAAACGCTATTGCCCCGACAATGACGACCGTGAGCGCGATGGCGGCGATGCCGGCATTACGGCGCGCGCCGGCGCTCGCTTCATCGCGATTGAGACGCCGGTCGAGCGTCCCGATCAGGCGTCCCATCCACGTCACCGGATGGCCCATGCCGCGCGCGATGACGCGTGGATAGCCCGCCATGGCCTCGATCAAAAGCGCGAGCAAGGTCACGAACGCCGACACGCTACCTCCCGTCGATCTTGCGCCACTGCCGCATGGCGGCGATCTCGCCGCCGCGCGTGCCCTGTTCCCCGGCGCGCCAGAACCATTCCTCGATCTCTCGACCGGGATCAATCCTAACCCATATCCCGTGCCGCAATTGGCGCCGGAAATATTCGCCAAGCTGCCGAAGGCGTCCGATACGCAGGCGCTCGCCGAAGCCGCCGCTCATGCCTATGGCGCGCCGTCCTACCGCCACGTATGCCCTGCCCCCGGCACGCAGATCCTGCTCGCATCGCTTGCGCGGCTCCTGCCGCCGGGGCGCGCCAGAATTCTTACAACGACCTATGCCGAGCATGCCCGCGCCGCCGCGCTCGCCGGACATGAAGTGCAGGGCGTCGACGATATCGAAGCCCTCGCGGACGCCGACCTCGCCCTTGTCGTCAATCCCAACAACCCGGATGGGCGCGTCGTCTCCAAGGAGACGCTGCTCGCGCTTGCCCATCGTCTCCACGGCCGTGTCGGTCTACTCATCGTCGACGAGGCTTTCATGGATGGGGGCCCCGAAGCTGCGAGCCTCAGCGGCGAGGTGGCGCGCGGCAATATCGT